>JBQTHV010000059.1:0-1798 GCA_052389555.1 Gemmatimonadales bacterium
ATCCCCTCACCCTCGGTCTCACCCTTCACAAGGGCCGGGCAAAGGAGATCCTCTCCTACTACGGCGTGCCGACCGCGCCGTTCGTGGTGGCGAGCAGCAAGGCCGACGCGCGGAACGTGACGCTTCCCTTCCCGCTCTTCGCCAAGCCCGCGCTGGAGGGATCCGGGAAGGGGATCACCGAGCGGTCGTTCTGTCCGAGTCGCGCTAAGCTGGTGCTGGTCGTCGGCGAGCTGCTCGATACCTACCAGGAGCCGGTCCTGATCGAATCCTGGCTCCCGGGGCAGGAATTCACCGTCGCCATCCTGGGAAACGGCAAAGAGGCCCGCTGCCTTCCCCTGATCGGGATGCGCTGGGATGCGCTGCCCCTCGGCGCCCAGCCGATTTACGGATACGAGGCAAAGTGGATCTGGGATACTCCGGACCACCCGCTTGACCTGTTCGAATGTCCCGCGCGCACTCCCAAGGACCTCGCGCGCGACGTGCGCGCCGTGGCGCTGGGTGCCTACAGGATCCTGGGTTGCCGCGACTGGTGCCGGGTGGATGTGCGATGCGACGCGGCGGGTCGCCCCATGGTCGTCGAGCTCAATCCGCTGCCCGGCATTCTCCCGAACCCCAAGGACAATTCGTGCTTCCCCAAGGCTGCCCGGGCCGCCGGGATGTCCTATGACACCCTGATTCAGACCGTGGCCGACATTGCGTGGCGTCGGATCAGCGGGCAGAGCCTGCTCAAGCGGAAGCGAGCGGCGGCCGCCGCATGAAGGTCGGGGTTCTCTACGACGCCGGCAGCGAGGACTGGGACCAGAAGGACGTCGCCGCGGTCCTCGCCAATGTGGGGGAGGTGCAGGTGGCGCTCCGCTCCTCCGGCCACGAGACCACTCAGATCCCCGTCGAACTCGGCGATGTGGGCTGGCTCCGCCGGGTTCAGCGTCAGAATCTGATCTTCAACCTCTGCGAAGGGATCAACGGCTACGCCCGGTACGAAGACTTCGCCGTGGCGACGCTCGAGCTCTGCCGGGTCCCCTTCACCGGCTGTCCGGCCTGGCCGGTCACCATCTGCCATCGCAAACACATCGCGAATACGCTGCTGGCCGCTGCCGGCGTCGAGGTCCCGCCGTTCGTGCTCGCTCGCGGCGTGACGCCGCCCTCCGGGTTGCGCTATCCCGTCATCGTGAAGCCTTCGGGCGAAGACGCCAGCGTCGGCATCGACGCGGGGGCCGTCTGCACCACCCGGAAGGCCCTGCGCGAGCGACTGGCCCGGTTGCTCGAGCAATGGAACGATGTGCTGATCCAGGAGTACATCCCCGGCCGGGAGGTCAACGTAGGCTTCATCGGCCGGGAGATCATGCCGATCTCGGAGATCGCGTTCGACGAGATGCCGGTAGGGTCCTGGCCCATCGTGACCTATGCCGCAAAGTGGCACACCGGCAGTGCCGAGGATCTGGGAACCCAGCCGGTCTGTCCCGCGGTACTCACGCCGGAGCTCACCCGCCGGGTAACGGCCACCGCCCGCCAGGCCTGGGAGACGCTGGCGGGATCGCAGGGGTACGGGCGCGTCGATCTCCGGATCACCGAGTCGGGCGAGGTGTTCGTGCTGGAGGTGAACCCTAACCCGGATCTTTCCGGCGACGCGGGCTTTGCCCGGATGGCGCGGGCCCGGAGCTGGGACTACCCCACGCTGATTCGCCGGATCGTCGAGGAAGGACTCCAGCGATTCGACCGGGCTCGCGCGGCCGAAGCGCTCACCCAGAACGTTCCGGCGTGACCCGGGCCGTCGCGGCACCGGTGGTCCGCCCGCTCA
>JBQTHV010000060.1:0-13844 GCA_052389555.1 Gemmatimonadales bacterium
TCTCGTAGCCCTTGTAGCCCTTCGTCGAGACCGTCCGCTCATAGCCGCTCTCGGTCTCCCGATCGATCTCCGCGGTGGCCCAGGCGAACGTGGCGAACGCGGCCATCCCGGCCATGGCGCCAACGTCCGTGATTTTCACGGTGATGTTGCCGCCGCCGTCCGCTTGGTATCGGCCCTCCGCGTGCGACGCGACGAAGCCCATGGCGCCGGCCTTCTCACCTTCGGCGCTGGTGCGGTTCATCCCAGGCAAGTCTTCAGGTAAGAGTTCCTTCAGGGTTCGGAAGTCAACCGGCTCCTCGGCTTTGGCACCAGCAGCGAACGCCGCGCCCGCGGCAGCCCCGGCGGCCCCACCGATCGCTTCACCCATCTTCCGGCCGGCTTCCTCGAGCTGGCGAGCCGCTTCCTCGGCTTGGCGCTGCTGCTCACTCCGGGCACAGGCGGCCAGGGCAACCGAGAAACCGATCAGCACCGTCCGAACTGCGGCAGATCGCTTCATCATTCAGGCTCCCGACGGGGTCGGCGAGAATCTACCATTCGCATGGCACCGGCGGCAGGAACAGGCCTGGGATAGTAGGTACTTAATGTATCTGCTACATTGACAAATGTAGTCTGTACATGTACACTGCGGCATGGCAAGGAAACGCATTCCTGCGGTTCGTGAGCCGGTGCAGGTGTACCTGGACGCTCACGATGCGGACCTGCTGAGCCGGCTCGCCGCTGCATCCGGTCTACCCAAGACCGAAGTGCTTCGGCGCGGTCTCCGTCAACTCGCCGTCAGCTATCTGACCGACCGCGAACCTGGATGGTCGTTCGACGTCCTGACCAGCATCCTCGGCAAGGATCCGCACTATCCGCCCGACTACGCCGAGCGGCACGACCATTATCTGGTCCAGGCCTATCGCAGGCGGAAGCGTGTCCGGACTGGCGCTCGCTGATACCAGCGGCCTGTTGGCGCTGGCTGAACCGAAGGACCAGAATCACGGCCGAGCGCGCGCCATTGCCCAGCGCCATCTCAAGGCTGGGGGTCGATTCGTAGCGTCCACCGCGATCCTGGTGGAGTGGTATACCCTCGTGCTTGCCCGCCATGGCCCCGAACGAGCAGCGGCCGCAATGAACGCCCTGCTGGAGGATCCAGCCTATGAGTGGGTTGATACGCCGCTGGAACTGGTGAAGGCTGCCGTTCGAAACTGGCTGGAGCGCTACCAGGACCAGGAGTTCTCGCTCACCGACGCGGTGAGCTTCGAGATCATGCAAACCCGCAGCATCGGTCAAGCCTTCGCGTTCGACCGGCACTTCGTGATTGCGGGGTTCACTCTGCTCAGCTAGCTCTCCCGCCGACGGATTAGCGTGAGGATGGTATAGACCGCGACCGGCTCGTCGTTCTGGTTGGTCACCTCAACATCCCAGGCCACGACGCCCTGCGGCACACCGCCCGGCGGAGTCTCTTTGGCAGTCTTCTGCTTCACGGTGAGCCTAACCCGGAGCGTGTCCCCCGGATAGACCGGCTTCACGAAGCGGAGCGATTCGAGCCCGTAATTGGCAAGTACCGGCCCCTCTTCCGGATCGACGAACAGGCCGGCCGCCGCCGACAGGACGAAGTAGCCGTGCGCCACCCGGCGGCCGAAGATCGAGCGCTGCGCGGCCAGCTCATCGACGTGCGCGTAGAAGCGGTCGCCCGAGATCGCCGCGAAGTTGACCACGTCGGCCTCGGTGACGGTGCGGCGCGCGGTGAACAGGGAATCGCCCACCTGCAGGTCCTCGAAGTGCTTCCGGAAGGGATGGACCTGATCGGTGCGCGTCGCGGCGCCTTTGACCCACACGGCGGTGACATGACTGAGCGTCGTGGGATGCGCCTGAATCGCGGTGCGCTGCATATAGTGCAGCACGGCGCGCACTCCACCGAGTTCCTCCCCACCACCGGCGCGGCCCGGTCCTCCGTGCACGAGGTGGGGGAGCGGCGAGCCGTGGCCGGTGGATTCCTTGGCGCAGTGGCGGTTGACGAGCAGGATCCGGCCGTGCCACGCCGCCGTGCCCAGCACGACCCGGCGCGCGACTTCGTCGTCCGCGGTAAACAGCGAGCCACAGAGGGAGCCGCGCCCCCGCTTGGCGAGCTCGATGGCCTCGTCGACCGACCGGTACGGCATCACGGTGTTGACCGGCCCGAACGCCTCGATGTCATGAGGCTCGCTTCGGTCGAGCGGGTTAGGACAGTGGAGCAGCACCGCCGGGAAGAACGCTCCTTTCCGGGGGTCCGCCCCGGTCACCTCGAACCGATCGGGATCGCCATACACGATTTCGGCGGCCGATTTGAGCTGGTCCAGATGCGAACGCACATCTTCAACCTGGCCTCGACTGGCCAGGGGGCCCCAGCGCACGCCCTCGACCGCGGGATTGCCGAGGGTCGCGGTGGCGAGCCGCTTCTTGAGCGCGGCGATGACCGGCTCGACCCGCGCGGCGGGAACCAGGGTGCGCCGGATCGCGGTGCACTTCTGGCCCGCCTTGGCGGTCATCTCCCGCACTACTTCCTTGACGAACAGATCAAACTCCTCGGTACCCGGACCGTCCTCGGGGCCGAGCATCGAGAAGTTGAGCGAATCGGCTTCCTGGTTGAACCGGACTGATTCCGCGACGATCCGGGGATGGGTCTTGAGTTTGCGACCGGTCGTAGCAGAGCCCGTAATGGTGACCACGTCCTGACCGGTGAGGTGATCGAGCAGATCGCCGACGCCTCCCACGATGAGCTGGAGCGCGCCGTCGGGCAGGAAATCCGAGGCGATGATCTCGCGGACCATCGCCTCGGCCAGGTAGCTCGTTGCGGTGGCCGGCTTCACAATGGCGGGAACCCCGGCCAGCAACGTCGGCGAGAGCTTCTCGAGCATGCCCCAGCAGGGGAAGTTGAAGGCGTTGATGTGGACCGCCGCGCCTTCGAGGGGCACGCAGAGATGGCGGCCCACGAACGTGCCGCCCTTCGAGAGCGACTCTACCTCCCCTTCGAGATAGAACGGCTCATTCGGGAATTCGCGGCGGCCCCGGCTCGCGTACGCGAACAGCGTTCCGATGCCGCCCTCAATGTCGATCCATGAATCGCTCTGGGTGGCCCCCGTCGCCGCGGACACTTCGTAGAACCGCTCCTTGCGCTCGACCAGGAAGGTCGCGAGCGCCTTGAGCATGCGGGCCCGCTCGGGGAAGGTCATCTGGCGGAGCGCCGGCCCGCCCCGGGTGCGGGCGTACCCGAGCATGCCCTTGAAGTCGAGTCCTTCACTGGATGCTGCCGCGACCGGCTCGCCGGTCACCGCATGATCGAGCACGGTGGGCTGGCCGGTCCCCTCGACCCAGTCTCCCTGGGCAAAGCTGGCAAGCAGGCGGACGTCGGTCTTAAGCATGGCGAGACTTCCTTTCCTGCCAGGTCTCATACGTGGGGCTCGGCGCTCGGCGCTCGGCACTCCGCGGCTCCCGGAGCGGCTCGCACTCCCGGAGCGTGGCGTGCAACTGCGCCGGCAACTGCTGGTAGAGCCGGGTGCCCTCGGTCTTCCAGGCCAGCATCTCATCGCTCACCGGCTTGATCACTTTCGCAGGGTGACCGGCGGCAATCATCCGCTCGGGGATGTGCATTCCCTCCTTCACGAACGAGAGCGCCCCCACGATAGCTCCCGCTCCAATCACGGCGTGATCCATCACCACCGCGTTCATCCCGACCAGCGCGTTCTTCCCGATCCGGGCGCCGTGGATCACCGCGCCGTGACCGATATGCGCGCCCTCCTCGAGAACGACGGTGACGCCGGGAAACGCATGGATGACGCAGTTCTCTTGGACGTTGCAGCCATCGGCAATCTCGATCGCGCCCCAATCGCCGCGGAGCACGGCCCCAGGCCCGACGTAGACATCTCGCCCGATCGTCACATTGCCAATCACCGCGGCGAGCGGGTGCACGAACGCACTCGCATGCACCACGGGGATCAGACCCTGGAAGGCGTAGCAGGGTGACATCTCAGGTTCGCGGCTCGAGACCCAGCGGCACGAATTCACTCCCGACGATCCGGCCCTGCCGCACCCGATACACCGTGATGCCCGAGGGAAAGGCGAGCCCGGCGCCCGGGGTGGGACCGACCACCGCTGCACCCTGCTCGAACGCCGTGGCGATGCCCGGATAGGAGATGCGCTCCGCTTTGTGAATGTGCCCGCCCAGGGCGAGCGGATAGTCGCGTCCCTCGAGCCGGGCTAGCACCGCCGCCGCATTCGAAACCGAGTGACGGTAGATCGTGCGGCCACCAACACGCAGGGTGGAGGGTGCTGGCGGATCCTCGACGAATCCGCTGATCGACTCGGCAGCCGTAAAGAACGGGATGTGATTGTAGGTGACCACGGGCACGTCGGCCGGGACCGCGGCGAGATCGCGTTCCAGCCAGGCGAGCTGCAGGCTGTCCACCTGCCCGTAGTACCAGAGGTCCTCGACCCCGATCGTGTTGAGGCCGACGAAATGGACGCCGCCGTACGTAAACGAGTGATAGTCCGGCCCGCGGTAATGCCGGTACATCCCACGGCCGTAGAGGGGGTGCTCCCGGCTCACCAGCGAGAGGTGCCGCTCGATGCCGAAGATCTCGTGGTTCCCCGGGACGGTGTGCACCGGCATCGGGAACCCGGCGAGCTCGCGCTCCAGCAGCTGGTAGTATCCGCTCGCCTCGGCCTCCGGCACCCGGAGTGCGTCCCGGATCAGATCGCCCGTGATGAGCACGAAGGCGGGCCGCAGCGAATCCACCAGCTCGCGCAGCCGGCGGGTTCTTGCCACGCTCGCCGGGCTGATGTGCGTGTCCGACGCATGGATGAACGTGAACTCGGCGGGGGTCGGCACTGGCGCGAGTCCGAAGCTGAGCGGCGCGCTGGCAGTCGAGTCGAGCCGCCGCCAGAACTTCCCCACCGCACGGTAGCCGTCCGGCACGCTCACGAACACGATCACGGAGCGGGGCGCGCGGGTGAGCCGGAAGCTCCCGTCCGCTCCAGTCAACACCACTTGGTCCTGGTCCGAAACCGCCACGCGGGGAAGTCCTGGCTCACCGGTGTCGCGGGTTCCGTTGGCGTTTCGGTCCGCAAAGACTACGCCGAGCACCTCCAACCTGCCGCTCTGACCTGGAACAGCGCCGGATCCGAGCAGGAATGTGCCGAAACAAAGAATGGGGAGCCCAACCATGGCCGAATAATACCGCCGAGAACCGCGCTAGACGCGCTCGATCACCATTGCCATCCCCTGCCCCACCCCCACACACATCGTGCACAACGCATACTTTCCCTTGGCGTGGCGGAGCTCGCGCACGGCGGTCAGCACGAGCCGCGCGCCGCTCATGCCGAGGGGATGACCGAGCGCGATCGCGCCCCCGTTTGGATTAACCCGCGGATCACTGTCCGGGAGGCCGAGCTCCCGGGTGCAGGCCAGCACTTGCGCGGCGAACGCCTCGTTGATCTCGATTACGTCCATGTGCTCGAGCGTTAGCCGCGTCATCGCGAGCACCTTCCGCGTCGCCGGTACCGGCCCGATGCCCATGGTGCGAGGCTCGACGCCCGCGGCGGCGGCGGCAATGATACGCGCGGCCGGCTCGAGGCTGTGCTGTTTCACGCCCTCGTCCGACGCCACGAGCAGCGCGCAGGCGCCGTCGTTGAGCCCGCTGGAGTTCCCCGCGGTGACGCTGCCGCCCTCGCGAAAGACGGGCCTGAGCCGCGCCAGGATCTCCACGGTCGTATCGGGGCGAATGAACTCGTCATGCTCGAAGCGACCGGGCGGATCGCCCTTCCTGGCCGGAGGCAGCGAAACCGGGATGATCTCCTCCGCGAAGCGGCCCCGCTCCCGCGCCGTAGCGGCCTTGCGCTGCGACTCGGCGGCGAACCGGTCCTGGTCCTCGCGGGAGATTCGCCACTCCAGCGCCACGTTCTCGGCGGTGTCGCCCATCGAGTCGGTGCCGTACTTCTCCTTCATCCGCGGGTTAACAAAGCGCCAGCCCAGGCTGGTATCGAAGAGCTCCTGGGTACGGCCGAACGGCTGCGGGGCCTTGGAGAGCACGTACGGCGCGCGGGTCATGTGCTCGACGCCGCCGGCCAGATACAGATCGCCGTCGCCGAGCCGGGCCCCTCGCGCCGCGATGGCCACCGCACTCATCCCCGAAGCACACAGGCGGTTCACCGTCTCGCCGGGCACGCTGGTGGGAAGCCCGGCGAGCAGGAGCGCCATTCGCGCCACATTACGATTGTCCTCGCCCGCCTGATTGGCGCAGCCCATCACCACGTCGGTGAGGCGCACCGGGTCGAGCCGGGGATGGCGCGCCAGCAACGCCGCCAGGACGTGGGCGGCGAGATCATCCGCGCGCACGCCGGACAGAGAGCCGCCGAGGCTCCCGATCGGGGTGCGAACCCCGTCGATGAGAAACGCATTCGACATGCGCGCGCCGCTACGGTGTGGCCGGACCCATGTGCCGCTGCTAATTTAGTACGCCTTTCTCCGGACCGGCATTGCGATGAGTGAAACGGGTGTGCTGTTCGAAACGCAGGGCGCGGTCGCGCGGATCACGCTCAACCGGCCCGCGGTGCTGAACAGCTTCAATACCGCGATGGCGCTCGCGCTGCAGGAGATGCTGGCCGACGTCGCCCGGGACACCTCGCTGCGCGCCGTGTACCTGACCGGGGCGGGCCGGGCCTTCTGTGCCGGTCAGGATCTCGCGGAGGTGGCCGGAGGGCAGGACGGCCGGACGGCCGAAGCAGGCACCGATTTCGCCGCGCACGTGCGCAAGCTGTATAACCCGCTGGTGCTGGCCCTTCGTCGCATGCCCAAGCCGGTGGTGTGTGCTGTCAATGGCGTTGCCGCCGGCGCAGGTGCCAACCTGGCCCTCGCCGCCGATTTCGTCATCGCCGCCGAGGAAGCGTCGTTCCTGCAGGCATTCATCCGCATCGGATTGGTCCCCGACACGGGCGGCACCTGGATCCTCCCTCGCCTGGTGGGTCCGGCCCGGGCTGCCGCCCTGACGATGCTGGGCGAAAAGGTCACTGCTCGTGACGCGCTGGCGCTAGGGCTCATTCATCAGGTCTGTGGCGCTGCCGAACTCGAACCGACGGCAGCGGGGCTGGCCAATCGCCTCGCGAGCCAACCGACCGCCGCCCTCGCGATGATCAAGCAGCTGCTCAACGCGGCGCCCGGTAACTCACTCGAGCAGCACCTGGAGCTGGAGGCGGAATTCCAGGGCCTGGCGGGCCGTACCGACGACTTCGCTGAAGGGGTCCGTTCGTTTCTGGAGAAGCGAGCGCCGAACTTTGTCGGAAAGTAAGGTGGCTCGGCAGTGGGGGCTCGGCACTCGAGGCTCGGCGCTCGGCACTCGGCGCTCGGCGCTCGGCCGATGATCGGGCCGGATGCGCTCATCGGCGTGTTAGGCGCCGGGACCATGGGAAACGGAATCGCCCAGGTCGCCGCGGCGGCCGGACACCGGGTTATGGTGACCGATGCCAGCGCCGGGGTGCTCGAGGCGGCACGGGAGAAGGTAGAGTCGGCGGTCCGGCGGGCAATGGAGAAAGGACGGCTGGACGGCAGGACGGCGGGACGGCTGGTCGAACGCATCAGCTGGGCCCCGGGGGTGGCAGGCGAGTTCGCGGTGTTCCAGCACTGCGCCGTGGTGATCGAAGCGATCCTCGAGGATCTCGATGCCAAGCGCGACGCGTTCCGGCGACTCGAAGGAGCGGTCGCCGAGCACTGCCTGCTCGCCACCAACACGTCCTCGCTCTCGGTCACCGCCATCGCCGGCGCGTGCCGGCGGCCGGAGCGGGTCATCGGCATGCACTTCTTCAATCCCGTGCCGGTGATGGAGCTGGTCGAGATCGTGCCCGGCCTGGTGACCGGTCCGGCAATCACCGCGTCGGCACGCGGCCTGGCCGAGGCGTGGGGGAAGACGGTGGTGCAGTCGGCCGATACGCCGGGATTCATCGTCAATCGGATCGCCCGGCCGTTCTACGGCGAGGCGCTGCGGCTGTTCGAGGAAGGCTTCGCGGACCGGAGTACCGTCGACTGGGCCATGACGGAGCTCGGCGGCTTTCGGATGGGACCGTTTGCCCTGATGGACCTGATCGGCAACGATGTGAACTTCGCGGTGACCCGCTCGATCTTCGAGGCGCTGTACTACGACCCGCGCTACCGCCCCTCACTCACGCAGGAGCGGCTGGTCGAGGCGGGATTCCTGGGCCGCAAGACGGGGCGGGGGCACTACGACTATACGACGGGCACCGGGCCACCCGAGCCGGACCGCGATCCGGCCAGGGGCCGCGCGATCGTCGATCGCACCCTGGCGATGCTCATCAACGAGGCGGTCGATGCGGCGTTCTGGCGGGTGGCAAGCCCCGAAGCCATCGAGCTCGCGATGACCAAGGGTGTCAACTATCCGCGCGGGCTGCTGCACTGGGGCGACGAGATCGGGCTCGGGGCGGTGCTCGACCGGCTGGAGCGGCTCCAGGCCGAGTACGGAGAAGACCGTTACCGCCCGAGTCCCCTGCTCCGCCGGATGGTACAGGCGGGACAGCGGTTTTTCCGGTGAGCGACCAAGCGCGGCGGGCCGAGGCGATCGTCGGGGCCATGCTCGAGCGCGACGCGTTCAGCCGCTGGCTGGGCGTGGAGGTGCTGGACCTCGCGGTTGGGCGGTGCCGCTGCCGCATGCGGGTTAGGGAAGAGATGGTCAACGGCTTCGGGGTGGCGCATGGCGGGATCGCCTTTTCCCTGGCCGACAGCGCCCTGGCCTTCGCCAGTAACGCGCAGGGCCGGATTACCCTCAGCATCGAGAATGGCATCGCCTACCCCGCCTCCATTCGTCCCGGCGACACGCTGACGGCCACGGCCACCGAGGAGAGCGCCGGCAACCGGATCGCGTTCTACCTGGTCCGGGTTACCAACCAGCGCGACGAGATGGTCGCGCTGTTCCGGGGCACCGTGTATCGCACCGGCGAGCAGCACCCATGACCGACTGGAAGCGGGTCCTGTACGTCACCCGGGTTTCCCGGTTCCTCGACGATACCGAAGAAAACCGGCTGGTCCCCGAAAAGAAGGTCCTCTACCAGTTCTCGGCGCGCGGCCACGACGTAGCGCAGATCATCCTGGGCCAGCACCTGACCCATCCCCACGACGCGGCGTCGGCCTACTATCGCTCCCGGCCGCTGCTGCTCTCGCTCGGGCTCTCGATCGCCGACGCGTTCGCCGGACCGATGGGTAAGTCCGGCGGGTTCAGCGACGGCCGGGACATCGGGGTGGTCTGCAATCTCCCGGACGACCCCGGGCCGGTGGTGTTGCCCATGTCCGGGGACGTAGGGTCGCAGTACACCCCTGCCGCGGGGTGGGCCCAGGCGATCACCTACTACCGCTCCGTGTTAGGGGACGCCTCCTATGACGGCGCCCTGGCCTGTGTCACCGGCGGCGAAGCGTCGGTGGCGACCAACGGGTTCTGGTCCGCGCTCACCATCGCCACGACGCTCAAGCTCCCGATGGTGTTCTTCATCGAGGACAACGGCTTCGGCATCTCGGTGCCCGGGCACCTGCAGACGCCCGGCGGCAACATCGCGGCCAACCTGGGGTCCTTCCGCCACCTGCTGGTTCGCGAGGGCGATGGGACCGATCCCGCCGGGACCGAAGCGCGCATCGCGGAATGCGTGGCCCACGCCCGCCAGGAGAAAGGCCCCGCCCTGCTCCGGCTCACGCTGCCGCGGCTGTCCGGGCACTCGGGTCAGGACACCCAGGCCTACAAGAGCCCCGAGTTGCTCGAGGAAGAACAGGCGGGGGACCCGCTGCCCAAGCTGCGAGCCCACCTCGAGCGGATGGGGATTTCGGCGGCCCAGCTCGCGGAGATCGAAGCGCAGGCCGTGCACGACGCCGAACAGGGACTCGAGGAAGCCCTGGCCCGCCCGGAACCCGATCCAGCCCGGGTTAGGGCGTACCGGGTGGCCGAGCCCGGACCGGACAACCGGCCGCAGCCGCCCCGGCGAGGCGGGTTGGCTGCGGCGGGTTATGGCTTCCCTGAAGCGACCGAAACGCCCGCACCCGAAGGCCCTCGCATCAATCTGCTCACCGCGATTCGGAAGACCCTGGAAGTCGAGCTGCGGGAGAACCCCCGCGTGCTGGTGTTCGGCGAAGACGTCGGACCGAAGGGCGGCGTGCATGCCGCGACTCTCGGCCTGCAAGAGCAGTTCGGCGAGACCCGAGTGTTCGATACCTCGCTTTCGGAGGAGGGCATCATCGGCCGCGCGGTTGGCATGGCGCTGGCCGGCCTCTTGCCGGTCCCCGAGATCCAGTTCCGGAAGTACGCCGATCCCGCCACCGAACAGCTCAACAATTGCGGTACCATCCGGTGGCGCACCAATAATCAGTGGGCCGCTCCCATCGTGGTCCGCATGCCCGGTGGCTACGCCAAGGGTGGCGATCCCTGGCATAGCGTCTGTGGAGAAGTCCTCTGGGCCCACGCTCCCGGCTGGCAGGTCGCGATTCCGTCGAACGGGGAAGACGCGGTGGGGCTCCTCCGCACTGCCATGCGCAGCCCTAATCCGACCATCTTCTTCGAACACCGCGCCCTGCTCGACGCGCCTTCGGCGCGGCGCCCGTATCCCGGCGACCGATTCGTCGTTCCATTCGGCAAAGCGAGGATGGTCCAGACCGGGGACCGGCTCACCGTCGTCACCTGGGGGGCGATGGTCGAGCGCTGCGAAGCGGCCGCGCGGGCGACCGGCTATGGCGTGGAGATTCTCGACCTCCGCACCATCGCCCCCTGGGATCGGGAGGCCGTTGTCATTTCAGTGCGGAAGACCCGCCGCTGCCTCATCGTGCATGAGGACTTGCTCACCGGCGGCTTTGGGGGTGAGGTGAGCGCCACGCTGTGCGAGGAAGCCTTCCTGTCCCTCGATGCGCCAATCGCCCGGATGGCTATCCCGGACGTGCCGACGCCCTACAACGTGGCGCTCATGCATGCCGTACTGCCCTCCGTCGAGAGCATCGCGGCCCGCATGGCCAGCCTCATCGAGTTCTGATCAGGCTGCTATCCGCGGACGCTCCCGGACCTCCTCTCCTGGCCGGCGTTCCGGCACCCGGCCCTTCGCTGCCGCGATGGCTCCTGGCCCACCGATCAACAGTGCAAGCAACATCGAGATGTAAAGCAGGTTGAACTCAAAGCCCGGCATCCCGAACGTGGGCCCCTGCGGGGTCATGCCGGTGATGTTGATCGTGTTAAAGCCGTTCGGCAGGTGCACCGCGAACAGAGCCACGGCCTGCACCACCAGCAAGCCGAATGCGGCCAATCGCGTCAGCAGGCCAAACAGTACCGCAATGCCACCACCGACTTCGATTACCGGCACCACCCAGCTCATGACCTCAGGCACCGGTGCCCCCATTCCGGTCAGCATGCCCAGAAACTGCTGGTGCCCATCCGGCGTGAATTTCGGCAGGCCGTGAAACAGCATCCCGACGGCCACCATGAGCCGGAGCGGGATCGTGTTGTAATACTGTCTCGGATCCATGATCTCCTCCTGAGCATGGGCTCCATCGGGGGTGACGCACGCGGTGTGAAGGACTAGCACCGTGCGTGTCAGGTTCACGCCAGCGCCGAAAACGCGCCCGGGTGTTAGAATCCGTGCCACTATGGACCTCGTGGAGATCCGCCTTCCCGCCGACCAGACCGAAGGCAGCAGTCATGAAATGGGAACCTGGCTCAAGAAGGTCGGTGACCCGGTCCGCAAGGATGAACCGCTGCTCGAGGTGATCACCGACAAGGTGACGGTGGAGATCGCTTCGCCCGCCGATGGCGTGCTGGCGGAGATTCTCAAACAGCCCGGCGACGGGCTCGAGAAAGGCGAGGTCCTGGGCCGCATCAGGGCTGCTGAAGCCACCGCGCCAGAGACGGTCAGGCGGTCAGGCGGTCAGGCGGTCGGGTCGCCAAACGCCGAGCACCGGGCGCCGAGCGCCGAGCCCCCCGGCCGCCCAGCCGTCCAGCCGTCCGGGCTTAGTCCCGCGGTTCGGCGGTTGATCCAGCAACACGGTCTCGATCCCGCCCGGATCACGGGTACCGGCGCCGGTGGCCGCATCACGGCGCAAGACGTCGAAACCTACCTGAGCAGCCGAGCCGCCGAGCCGTCCAGCCGTCCCGCCGTCCCGCCGTCCAGCCGTCGGGTCCCCCACTCCTCGATGCGCCGGCGGATTGCGGAGCACATGGTGCAGAGCGTCCAGGCCGCGCCGCACGTGACGGCGGTCTTCGAAGCGGACCTAACCCGCGTGCTCGAGCATCGGACCGCTGCGAGCGGGGAGCGCCCGACCTTCACCGCCTATTTCGTGCGCGCGGCGGTCGCGGCGCTGCAGACCGTGCCGGAGGCCAACAGCCGCTGGCACGACGACGGTCTCGAGCTATTTGCCGACTGCAATATCGGAATCGCGGTCGCGCTCCCGCCGCCCGAGGGGGGCCTGATTGTCCCGGTGCTCCACCGGGCGCAGGAACTCGACCTGGCCGAGACGGCCCGCCGGCTCGACGACCTGACCCGGCGGGCCCGGGAAGGCCGGCTCGAGCCGCGGGATGTCCAGGGGGGAACCTTCACGATCTCCAACCACGGAGTGAGCGGGTCGCTGCTCGCCGCGCCCATTGTCATTGTGCAGCCCCAGGCGGCGATCCTGGGGGTCGGCAAGCTCGAGCGGCGGCCGCGGGTTATGCCGTCCGGGACGATCCAGGCCCGGCCGCTCGTCTATGTCACGCTCACGATCGACCACCGGGTGCTCGACGGCTTCCAGGCCAACACCTTCCTGAGCTCCTGGGTGGAGGTCATCGAAGGCGCGCAATGGTAGCGAACGGCCTCGACGCAGTCCGGACTCCGGCTCTGGTCATCGATCTCGATCTGGTCGATCAGAACCTGGCGGCGACGCTGCGACTCCTGGGCAACGACCGGTCGCGCTGGCGTCCCCATCTCAAGACAGTCAAGCTCGCCCTGGTGATGCGGCGGATCCGCGAGCTCGGCGTCGAGCAGGCCAAGGTTTCGACGACCCTGGAGCTCGAGACCGCCTGCGCGGCGGGGTTCACCGATGTGCTGCTGGCCTACCCGCTGGCCGGCCCGGCGGTCGAGCTGGTGCGCGATCTCGCACGCGACTATCCCAGCGGACGAGTCTCGGTGCTCGTGGAGACGCCGGAGCAGGTCCCGCTCTGGGGCGGCTCGGACATCGGCATCTTCATCGATCTCAACTCGGGGATGCACCGCACCGGGATGCTGCTCGACGCGCCGGACGCGGTGATCGCGCTCGCCCGGGCAATCGAGCGGGACGGTCTCCGGCTCGCGGGGCTCCATTTCTACGACGGCCACGCCGCGGATTTTCCGCCCGACCAGGCGGCGGGCCTGGTCCATCGCGGCTACGACCGGCTCGCCGGGCTGGTCGCGACACTCGCGGCCGCGGGAATCGAGACCCCGGAGGTGATTACCGCCGGCACCCCCGCCTTTCCCCATGCGGTGTCCTATCGCGGGTTTCCTCCTAACACGCAACACCGGGTCTCACCCGGCACCGTGGTGTACAACGATGGCCGGAGTCTGACCCAGCTGCCGCCGGAGGCCGGCTACCGTCCTGCGGTGTGGGTGCTGAGCCGGGTGATCAGCCACCCCCGCCCCGGCCGGTTCTGCGCCGACGCCGGCCACAAGGCGATCTCGGCCGATGCCGGCGATCCGATCTGCGAAGTGATCGGCCATCCGGAATACCAAGCCCGCCACCCCAGCGAGGAGCACCTTCCCTTCGACGTTCCGGCCGACACGCCGCTGCCGGCCCGCGGCAGCCTGCTCCGCCTGCTGCCGAGCCATGTCTGCCCCACAGTCAACAACTT
>JBQTHV010000061.1:0-16236 GCA_052389555.1 Gemmatimonadales bacterium
GCGTCGTGGAACTCGCGAATCGTCAGCTTCCCCGACTCGACCAGCTCGCGGTAGAGCGCCCGAAGCTGAAGCCCGCCGATCATGTAGCCCGCCTGGTACAGCGGCGAATACTGCCCGGTGAACGAGCGGCGCACCTCCGCCTCTGCGTTGGCCCGCTCGAAGTTCACCGTGTCCACCAGGAGCTGAATCGCCTGCTCGGGCGTCATCTTGCCGAGGTGGAAGCTCAGCGAGAAGATGATCCGGGCGCTCCGGTGCATCCGCCAGAAGAGCGCGCCCAGGCGGTCTTCGGGACTCACCTGGAAATCGTGATCCCAGAGGAACATCTCCCAGTAGAGCGCGTAGCCCTCGTTCCAGAACGGGGTGCCGAACATGCGCCGGTGCGGGTTATGGCGCGCCGTCATGAAGCCCTGGAGATGATGGCCCGGGTTGAGCTCGTGGAACACGGTGGCGTGGGAGAAGTGCGGGTTATTCCCCCGCATGCTCATGAGCTTCTCCTCGTCCGTCATTTCGGCGGTGGGGTATGACACCATGATCTGCTCACCCCCCAGGAAGAAGGGCGAGACCCGCTGCCGTTCGGCGCTGATCATCTCCATTCGCCAGTCCTCCCTCGCGAGCGGCGGAATGGTCACCCAGTCGTGCCGGTCGATGAACGCCTCGGCCTGGCGGGCGAGCTCGCGGATCAGCGCGGGCTGCTTGCCCGGCTCGACGTAGGTGTTCTTGACCTTCTCCATCGCGGCCTTCCAGTCCTCGCCGAAGCCCATCTCGCGCGCGGCCTTCTTCGCCTCGCTGAGACTGAAGGCGTACTCCCGGTTGGCGATCTCGATCAGCTCTTCGGGTGTATAGGCGATCATCTCGTGGGGGAGATCGGCGGCGAGGCCTTCCGTACCGATGGGATCGCCGATGATGGGGCCAGTGTTGTCCGGTTGCTCGGCGCTCGGTGCTCGTTGCTCGGCGCTCGGCACTCGGCGCTCGGCCCCGCCCTGAGCAGCCATCCGCCCGGCGGCCTGGCCCGGAATGCCCACCAAGCGCTCCCGAAGCGTCGCTGCATAGCGGGTTAGGCTCGCCTCGAGCTTGGTGTAGGGCTCCCGGACCCACCAGCTGAACAGCGGGTCATACCCGTTGGAGAACCGGAACCACTGGGTCAGCACCGTCCGCATCTGGTCCACTTCCTGAGCCGCGCGATTGGCGGCGGTGCGCGACACCGGAAGCGCAGTCGGGGCCTGGCGGCCGTTCCCGCTCACGTCGCCCCCGCGGGCGCCCCGGCTGGTCGCCTCCACCCAGGCCCGCAAACTGTCCACCGTGCGGGTTAGGATGGCCATGGTACGCGCCGCTGCCGCCGGGTCCACGTCCTGCAGCTCGCGGCGCGCGTCGTGCAGCGCGAGCAACCGGTCCGCGAAGGGGAGGAGCGCCGTCGTTTCGGCCCGCTGCTTGTCGCGCCGGTCGAGCAGGGCAAGCTGATAGCGGAGCCGGTTGTCGAGCAGCACGTAGTCGACCTTGCCCTCCTGCGACAGCTTGCCGAAATCGAGCTCGGCGAGCCGGGTGCGCCAGCCGGTGTAGAACTGTCGCAGCCGGGTACGCTGGGCCGGCGAATCGTTGGCGTCGTAGCGGCGGTTCAACGAGGCGAGGTCGAGGGAATAGCGATTGACTACCTCGACCAGGTCGCTCCCGGCGCGGCCACTGAGCGGCGCCAGCTGGGGGATCGAGACCAGCGGATCGGCCGGGGCCGCCACCGGGGAACGCGGGGTCGCTTGGGCGAACAAGGCGAACGGGACAAACAGGGCGAACAAGGCGAACGAGACGAACGGGGCGAACCGGTGCCTCGTCGGGTGGGAAGCCAGCATCGTGTACCTCGGTGATGAGGGAACCGAACGGGATGTATCTTATCTCCGTCGACTCAAGCCGGAAGGGTGTCATGTCGCGAATCGGTGCAATGCTCGGCGTCGCCTGGCTCATCTCGCTGGCCCCCGGCCCCTGGCTCCTGGCCCCTGCTTTCGCTCAGCAGAAGCCGGACGCCAAGATGAACTTCTTCATCACCAGCCGAGGTCCGGGTGACGGGGCCAACCTGGGCGGCCTCGAGGGCGCGGATCGCCATTGCAGCACCCTGGCCGGCCTGGTGGGTGCGACGAACTTCGACTGGCGGGCCTACCTGAGTGCGGTGGCGATGGGCGGAAGGCCTGCGGCCAACGCCCGCGATCGCATCGGCACCGGCCCCTGGTACAACTACAGCGGAGTGATGGTCGCCAAAGACGTGAACGATCTTCACAGCGACAACAACAAGCTCGGCAAGGAGACCTCGCTCACCGAGAAAGGCGAGAAAGTGAACGGCCGGGGCGATACGCCCAACATGCACGATATCCTGACCGGTTCGGGCCTGGATGGACGGGTGGTGTCCGATACGCTCGACACCACCTGCCGCAACTGGACCAGCAACGCCGCCGATGGCGGCGCGATGGTGGGCCATCACGACCGGCAGGGCGGCGGCCAGAACCCGACCTCATGGAACTCGGCCCACCGCTCCCGCGGCTGCGGGCAGCCGAACCTGCAGGCCACGGGAGGGAATGGATTCTTCTACTGCTTCGGGGCGCCCCGCTAGGTGAGTCATGAGAAGTGAGAAGTGAGAAGTGAAAGGTGGAAGGGCAGTTACCTCTCACCTCTCACCTCTTACCTCTCACCTCCTACCGAGGTACCAGCGCGACTGCACGCAACGGCCCGCCGGAGCCAGCTTCGATCTTCATCGGCAGCGCCACCACGATCGCGGCGGTCGCCGGGAGCCGGTCCAGGTTGGTGAGATTCTCGAAATTCGGGACCCCGCGCGGCGCACCGATCCGATGGACCACGAAATCCTGCGACGGCCCATAATCGACCGACGGACTGTCGACTCCTAACGCGGCGACCTGCCGCTCTTCGACCAGCAGCCGAGCCGCCTCCTCTCCATAACCCGGGAAGTGGAGCTTGGTGGCATCGTTTGGGGTGTCGTCTCCGAAGTAGGCCTTGCGGTCACCCCAGCGAGCGCTCCAACCGGTGCGAAGGAGCACGATGGTTCCCGGCCCGATCCGGCCATCCGCGCGCTCAAACGCCTCCACATCGGCAACGGTGAGCCGGTAGTCGGCGTTGGCGCTCGCGCTGTCGCGCACGTCGATCACTATCGCGTTGGCGATGAGCTGGTTGAGCGGCACCTGATCCACCCCCAGCGCTCCCTCGGCGAAGTGCACCGGCGCGTCGAGATGGGTCCCGCCGTGCTCCGGCGTGCAGAAGGTGTAGGCTGAGTAGAAGAACCCGGCCGGCGTGGGACCCACGTGGAGCGGCTTGAACTCGAATGCGGACGGCGAGGTGGGCCAATAGAGCGTCGATGCGCTGTAGGGGTGCGAGAGGTCGATCATTTCGTACCGAGAGAGATCAATGCCCGACTCGGCGCGACACGCCAGGACGAGCCCGGTCGCGAGTGAGAGAAAGCGGCGCATAGGGTTCCCCCGAAAGAGGCCTAGCCTCAATGTACTCCTTGGGCCGGCCCTGGTCCCTGGCCCCCGGGCCCCGGCCCCTTACCTTTCACTCTTCACCTTTCACTTTTCACTCTTCACTTTCTGCATGTCTGCCCGCCGCACCCACACGTTTACCGAGTCGGTGATCCGGGGGATGACCCGGCTCGCCACCCAGCATGGCGCCATCAACCTGGCCCAGGGGTTTCCCGATTTCCCGGCGCCCCAGGTGCTCAAGGAGGCGGCCGCCGCCGCGATTCACGCCGACATCAACCAGTACGCCATCACCTGGGGGGCCAAGCGGCTCCGCGAGGCAATCGCCCGGAAGTACGCCGAGTGGTATCGGATGGAGGTGAATCCGGAAACCGAGATCACGGTGACCTGCGGCGCCACCGAGGCGATGGCGGCCTCGCTCCTCGCGCTGGTGGATCCGGGCGAGGAGGTCGTGGTACTGGAGCCATTCTACGAGAATTACGGCCCCGACGCGATTCTCTGCGACGCGAAGCCGGTCTTCGTGCCGCTCATGCCGGGGCAGCCGCTCGACCTGGACCGGCTGGGCGCGGCCTTCTCCCGGCGCACCCGGGCCATCGTCATTAACACGCCAGGCAATCCCTCGGGCCGGGTCCTAACCCGTGCGGAGCTGGAAGGGATCGCCGAGCTGTGCCGCCGGTACGAGGCCTGGGCGGTGACCGACGAGATCTACGAGCACATCCGTTACCAGGGCGAGCACATCCCGATCGCCACGCTGCCCGGGATGCGGGATCGCACTATCACGATCTCGGGTGCCTCGAAGACGATGAGCATCACCGGCTGGCGGATCGGGACTATCGTCGCCCCGGCCGGGATCACCGACGCGATTCGCAAGGTGCACGATTTCCTCACGGTGGGTGCGCCCGCCCCGCTTCAGGAGGGGCTCGCGGTGGCATACGAGACCCTCGGCGCCGACTACTACGAGCGCCTCGCGGTGGAATACCGGGAGCGGCGCGACTTGCTGATGGAAGCGCTGGATCCGGCGGGCTTCCGCGCGGTGGCGCCGGAAGGCGCGTATTACGTGCTGGCGGATTTCTCCGAGCTCTCCGATCTGCCGGCCCCGGAGTTCGCCCGCTGGCTCACGGTGGAAGGCGGAGTCGCCACGGTGCCGGGCACCAGCTTCTTCAGCCGGCCTGCGGATGGGCTGCGCTTTACCCGGTTCGCCTTCTGCAAGACGCTCGACCTGCTCCACGAGGCGAGCCGGCGGCTCCACGCACTGCCGCAGCCAAAGCCGCGGTAAGAGGTAAGAGGTGAGAGGTGAGAGGTGAGCACCGAGGCGGCCGCCGCGCTGCGGGAAGCCCGCTATGTCGCCGTGCTGACCGGCGCGGGCATCTCGGCCGAGAGCGGGATCCCCACCTTTCGCGACGCCATGACCGGCTGGTGGGCGAAGTTCCGTCCCGAAGATCTCGCGACCCCGGAAGCCTTCCGCCGCGATCCCGGGCTGGTGTGGCGCTGGTATCGGGAACGCCGGCTCCGGCTTCGCGACGTCGAACCTAACCCGGGGCACTACGCCCTGGTCGAGCTGGCCCGGCGGGTCCCGCGGTTCACCCTGATCACCCAGAACGTGGACGGACTCCACGCCCGGGCCGGAAGCACCGACGTCGTCGAGCTCCACGGCAATCTCACCCGGGTGAAGTGTTTCGCCGGCGAGCATCCGGTTCGGGAATTCGACGACACGGAAGCCGTCCCGCGTTGTGCGGTCTGCAACAGTCTGCTCCGGCCCGATGTGGTCTGGTTCGGCGAGCTGCTTCCCCAAGACGCCCTGCACCGCGCGCAGCGGACCGCGCGAGACTGCGATCTCTTTCTCTCGGTCGGCACGTCGAACATCGTGGAGCCGGCCGGGTCACTCCCCTGGATCGCCGCCGAACGAGGCGTCCCGGTCCTGGTCGTGAATCCCTCGATGGAAGGGCAGCGGAGCGGGCGCCGAATCCATCACCTGCCCGGTCCCGCGGGACGGATTCTGCCTCAGCTTCTCCAGGAGGCCTGGCCGGGGTAATCTTCCGCCCCCCTATGGCCACCCTGCCCTCCTCGCACCCAGCCGCCGAGCCCCCGAGCCGCCGAGCCGTCGAGCCACCCGCCGCCCCCCGCCGCCCGCACCCGATCGTCCTCCACGACGAGCGACTCGAGGACGACTACTTCTGGATGCGGAACCGGGATGATCCCGCGATTCTGGAGTATCTCCAGGCCGAGAACGCCTACGCCGAGGAGGTGCTGGCGCCGACCCGCGAGCTCCAGGAGCGGCTCTATCGCGAGATGCTGAGCCGGATCAAGGAAACCGACGTGTCGGTGCCCTATCGCGAAGGCGGGTTCTGGTACTACCAGCGCACCCAGGAGGGTTTGCAGTATCCGGTCATTTGCCGGCGGGCCACCCATCCCGAGGCGCCCGAGCGCATCATTCTCGATCTCAACCGCCTGGCCGAGGGTCATCCTTATCTCGGCCTCGGCTCCTGGGCCGTGAGCGACGATGGGCGGTTGCTCGCCTACTCGACCGATTTCACCGGATTCCGGGAGTTCTCCCTGGTGGTGCTGGATCTCGAAACCGAGAAGATCGTGGCCGGTCCATTTTACAAGGCAGGTTCGGCAGCCTGGGCGGCCGACAACCGCACGCTCTTCTACACGGTGGAGGACGAGGCCAAGCGCTTCTACCAGGTCTGGCGCTGTGCGATGGGCGGAATGCCCGAGCTGGTGTATCGCGAGCCGGATGAGCGGTTCCGAGTGCACGTGGACCGGACTCGGAGCCGGCGGTATCTCCTGATCGCGAGTGAAAGCCATACCACCGGCGAGATCCACACCATCCCGGCTCATAACCCGCAAACGCCGCCCCGGCTTCTCCTGCCGCGGCTTCAGGATCGGGAGATCGACGCGGAGCACCTGGGCCTCGGCTGGCTCCTCCGGGTCAACGACGGGGGGCCCAACTTCCGGGTGGCGCTGATGCCCGAGGAGGGCGCGCGGCCCGAGCAATGGACCGAGCTCCTGCCCCACCGGGATGACGTGATGATCGAGGGGCTGGATGCCTTCGCCAGTCACTGGATCGCCTGGGAGCGCGCGGCGGGACTGGTCCAGATCCGGGTGACCGACCGGACCAGCGGCACCACGCGATACGTTCCCCTGGACGAACCGGTGTATGAGGCAGGAGCAGGGCCCAATCCCGAGTGGGACCAGACGGCGTTCCGGTACGAGTACGAATCGCCGGTCACGCCGCCGTCGGTGTTCGACTACGACCTGGCCAGCGGCGCCGGGACCCTGCTCAAGCAGCGCGAGGTGCCCGGGTTCGATCCCGCGGGTTATGTCTGCGAGCGCCGCATGGTGCCGGCGCCTGATGGGACCCCGATCCCGGTGTCGCTGGTGAGCCGCCGCGACCGGCCCGCCGGCAAGCCTGCGCCGGTGCTGCTGACGGGGTACGGCGCCTACCGGGTGCCCTATCCGGTGGGATTCTCGTCCAATCGGGTCTCCCTGCTCGATCGGGGGGTCGTGATCGCGATGGCGCATGTGCGAGGCGGCGGCGAGCTGGGCAAGCGCTGGCACGACGAAGGACGGATGGCGCGGAAGCGCAACACCTTCACCGATTTCATCGCGGTGGCGGAGGCGCTGGTGCGCGAGGGGCCGGCCGAGCCGAGGCGGCTCGCCATCGAGGGCGGGAGCGCAGGAGGTCTCCTGGTGACGGCGGCGCTCAACCGGCGGCCCGACTTGTTCGGCGTGGTGCTGGCCCAGGTGCCGTTCGTGGATGTGATCAACACGATGCTGGATCCGTCGCTGCCGCTCACGGTGGGAGAGTACGAGGAGTGGGGGAATCCGGCGCTCGCGGAGCAGTACCGCTGGCTCCGGGAGTATTGTCCCTACACGAGCCTAACCCGGAGGGCCTACCCCCCCATGCTGGTGCGGACCTCGCTCAACGACAGCCAGGTGATGTTCTGGGAACCCGCCAAGTACGTGGCCAGGCTTCGGACCCTCAAGACCGATGCAAACATGCTCCTGCTGCTCACCAACCTGGGGGCCGGGCACGGCGGAGCGTCGGGGCGCTACGACCGGCTCCGAGAGATTGCGCTGGATTACGCGTTTCTGCTGTGGCAGCTGGGAATGGAGGGAGCTAGGGAGCTAGGGAGCTAGCTCAATGCTCTCCGACGCCGACTATCTCGCGCACGACGCCACCGGCCTCGCCGAGCTGGTACGGCGGGGTGAGGTCACCCCGTCCGAGCTGGTGGAGACCGCGATCGCCCGGATCGAGCGGCTCAATCCGCGGGTGAATGCGGTGATCCATCGCATGGACGAGAGTGCGCGGCAGGCCGCGCGCGGGGCGCTGCCCGACGGGCCGTTCCGCGGGGTGCCGTTCCTGGTCAAAGACCTGATGGCGCTGGTGCCGAATGAGCCGTTCCGGTGCGGGAGCCGGTTCCTGGGGGATTATTGTCCGTTCGCCGAGAGCGAGATCATAACCCGCTACCGCCGGGCCGGCCTCGTCTTCCTGGGGAAAACCAACACGCCCGAGTTCGGGCTCACCCCGTTCACCGAGCCGGCCGCCTTCGGTCCCACCCGGAATCCCTGGGACCTGACCCGCACGCCGGGCGGATCGAGCGGTGGCTCGGCGGCGGCGGTTGCGAGCGGGATGGTGCCGGTGGCGAGCGGCGGGGACGGAGGCGGATCGATTCGGATCCCGGCGGCGTGCTGCGGGCTCTTCGGGCTCAAGCCCACTCGGGCAAGAACTCCCGTTGGTCCGGTCTATGGAGAGGCCTGGCGCGGCGCGGCGGTCGAGCACGTGCTCACCCGCTCAGTGCGGGACAGCGCCGCGATCCTCGATGCGACGCTGGGTCCGGATCCGGGGGCGCCCTACTTCGCTGCTCCTCCCGAGCGTCCCTTCGTCGAGGAACTAGCCCGCACGCCGGGGCGGCTCATCATCGCCTTCACGGCCCGGCCCTGGCTGGGCGGCCAGGTGCATCCCGACTGCCGCACCGCCCTCGCGGAGAGCGCGCGATTTCTCGAGAGCCTGGGGCACACGGTCGAGGAAGCCTCGCCCGAGTTCGACGGGCCGGGATTCGCCCGGGCCTTTCTCACCATGATCTGCACCGAGCTCCGCGGGGATCTCGACGACCTGGAGGGGCAGATAGGGCGCAAGGGGCGGGTCTCCGATTTCGAGCCGGCGACCTGGGCGCTGCTCCTCCTGGGACGTGCCATTCCGGGAACCGAGTACGCGAGAGCGGTGCGCTTCCTCCAGCGGATCAGCCGGCAAGTGGCCCCGTTCTTCGAGCGCTACGATGTGCTGCTGACTCCTACCGTGAGCACGCCCCCCGTGCCGATCGGCGCGCTCCAGCCCACGCCCAGGGAACGCGCCCAGCTCCAGCTGCTGGGCCGGATGGGGAGCGGGAAGCTGTTCCGCTGGGCCGGCCTCATCGATCAGATGGCGGAAAAGGTATTCGACTGGATTCCCTGGACCCCGCTCGCGAATGTGACGGGACAGCCGGCCATGTCGGTGCCGCTCGCTTGGAACCGGGAGGGATTGCCCATCGGGATGCACTTCATGGGGAGATACGGGGATGAAGCGACGCTCTTCCGGTTGGCGGTGCAGCTGGAGAAGGCCCGACCGTGGTTTGGGAGGATGCCGACGTTGTGAGTCGTGAGTCGTCAGTCTTCAAACGAAAGGGGACTCGCTCTCACGAGTCCCCCCTTGTCCCTGGCCCCCGGGCCCGGGACCTACTTGAGGTGCCTGCTCACCAGCTTGGTCATCTCGAACATGTTGACGGTCCGGCGCCCGCCAAACACCACGCGCAGCTTGTCGTCGGCGTTGATGTTCCGGCGGTTCTTCTTGTCCTGGAGGCCTTTCCGCTTGATGTACGCCCACAGCTTCTTGGTCACTTCGGTGCGGGGCATTGGGTTCGCCCCCACCACCGCACCCAACGCGGCACTCGGCTTCATCGGCTTCATGAACGCCGCGCTCGGCCGCCGGCCGCCTTTCCGTGCGGTCTTTCGTCCTGCGGATCTCCGGGCCTTCTTCCTCATCGCCATCTGATGTCTCCTGTCGAGGGGTCCAGAAGTGGACTGCCGGGCGCAACGAAGACCTTCCGGTATCCGAAATTACACTTTCTCCCGAGAGACACAATAGGGGAAATCCCCTCCGCACCCCATTTCCCACTCGGGAAACCCCGGTCTTCCCTTGGGAAAGCCGATTTTTCCCCTCTGGGATGGATCCCTAGAGCCTGCGGAGCCTGACCCGCTCCACCCGGTGGTTGGGCCCCTTCTCCAGGATGAGATGGGCCCGCTCCCGAGTGGGAAGGATGTTCTCCCGGAGGTTCAGCGCGTTGATCTCGTGCCAAACCCGGGTGGCAAAGGCGATTGCCTCCTCCTCGGAGAGATCGGCGTACTTCCGGAAGAACGACTGGGGGTCCCGAAAGGCGGTCTCCCGGAGCCGGCGGAACCGCTGGAGGAACCACGCTTCGATTAACCCGGCGTCGGCATCCACATAGATGGAAAAGTCGAAGTAGTCGGAGATGAAGAGCCGTGCCTCGGCTGCTTCTCGCTCCTCCGCCACCCCCGGCTCTTTCCCTGGCCCCTGGCCCCTGGCCCCTGGCCCCTGCAAGACATTCAGCCCCTCGAGAATCAGGATGTCCGGCTGGCGAATTACCTGGGATTCTCCGGGGAGGATGTCGTAGACGAGGTGCGAATAGACCGGCGAGGACACCTCGGGGGAGCCCGCCTTGAGGTCCGCGACGAACCGGACCAGGCGGCGAAGGTCGTAGCTCTCCGGAAAGCCCTTCCGTTCCATGAGCCCGCGCTCTTCCAGCACCCGGTTCGGCAAGAGGAACCCGTCGGTGGTCACGAGGTCCACCCGAGGGTGATCCGGCCAGCGCGCGAGGAGCGCCCGCAGCACTCGGGAAGTCGTGCTCTTCCCGACCGCGACGCTCCCGGCCACCGCGATGACGTACGGGGCCTGGCTGACCGGTTTTCCCAGGAAACGGTCGGTAACCCGCGCGAGCTCACGGGTCGCGGCGACGTGGAGATTGAGCAGCCGCGAGAGGGGGAGATAGACCTCCACCACTTCGTCGATCGAGAGCTCCTCGTTGATCCCCTGGAGTTCGGCGAGGTCCGCCTCGGAGAGGGTGAGCGGCGTGTTAGCACGCAGCCGGGCCCACTCGGCACGCGAAAAGTTGGTGTAGGTGGAAAAGGCCATTACCGGAAGATAGGGGCCAGAGGCCAGGGACCGGGGACCAGGGAACGGCATTATCGTTCTGCCTCCCGAATTTCCTGGTCCCTGGCCCCCGGCCCCTGATCCCTTCTCATTGACCTCCGCTAACCCGCCGATCCCAGTTCCTGAGCCCCCGCCGTCGAGTATCTGGGAGGCGGTGAAGGAAGCCGTACGCGGGGTGCACCGGCACGACTACACCGAGGGACCGATCGGCCGCTCGCTCATGCTGCTGGCGGTCCCCATGGTGCTCGAGGTGGCGCTCGAGTCGGTCTTCGCCGTGGTCAACGTATTCTGGGTCGGACGACTCGGCCCCAGGGCCGTCGCCACGGTTGGACTCACCGAGGCGATGTTCAGCATGATCTACGCGCTGGGCCTGGGACTCGGCATCGGCGCGACGGCGACAGTGGCGCGCCGGATCGGGGCGAAACAACCCGAGCTCGCCGCGCGGGCCGCGGTCCAGGCCATCATCCTCGCGGTGCTGGTTTCCATTCCGGTGACTGTGGTGGGAGCCGGGTTCGCGCCGGACCTGCTCCGGCTGATGGGCGCCTCGGAGGACCTGGTGGCAGCGGGAGCGGGTTATCCCCGTGTGATGTTCGCGGGGAACGTCGTCATCATGCTCCTCTTCCTCATCAACGCGATTTTCCGCGGGGCGGGAGACCCCGCGATCGCGATGCGGTCCCTCTGGCTCGCGAACCTCTGCAACCTGGTGCTCGATCCACTGTTCATCTTTGGCATCGGCCCGTTTCCGGAGCTCGGCGTCACCGGGGCCGCCGTGGCGACCACCACAGGGCGGGGAATCGGGGTGTTGTACCAGTTCTACCGCCTCGCCGCGCCGGGCAAACGGTTCACCATTCATCGTGGGGACCTCCGGTTCGAGCCGGCCACTGCGCTCCGGCTGCTCCGGCTCTCGGGGACCGGCATTCTCCAGATCCTGATCGGCACTTCGAGCTGGGTGGGGCTCGTGCGGGTGGTTTCCACCTTCGGCAGCACAGTCCTCGCGGGTTACACGATCGGGATCCGGATCATCGTCTTCGCGATTCTCCCCTCGTGGGGCATGGCCAACGCGGCGGCCACGATGGCGGGCCAGGCGCTGGGTGCCGGGAAACCCGACCGGGCCGAGCGATCCGTCTGGATGGCAGGGCGATACAACCTGTTCTTCCTGGGCGGGCTCGGCGTGCTGTTCATCGTCCTGGCGCCGCTCCTGGTGAGCGCGTTTACCCGAGAGGCCGAAGTGGCGCGCTACGCGGTTGCGTGCCTCCGGATCGTGAGCGCGGGATTCCTGTTCTATGCGTACGGGATGGTATTGACGAGTGCCTTCAATGGGGCGGGAGACACCTGGACCCCGACCTACATCAACCTGTTCTGCTTCTGGCTGTGGGAGATACCCCTCGCGTGGGTGCTTTCGCAGTACACCCCGCTCGGTGCGATGGGCCCCTTCTATGCCATCATGATCGCGTTCTCGACGGTGGCGCTGGTGAGTGCGATTGTGTTTCGGAGAGGGAAGTGGAAGAGTAGGAGCGTGTAAGGCTATTGGCTATTGGCTATTGGCTATTAGCTATTGGTAACAACCTTCCGGGTTAGGGTAGTGTCCAATAGCCAATAGCCAATAGCCAATAGCCTACCGTCTTCCCACTCTCTCGAAAACCTCCTTCCCAATCACCAGCCGTGCCGAACCGGTCGCGCGGGCGCGCAGGACCAGCCGGCGCGGGCCCACCAGGATCTGGGCGGCCTCGGAGGAATCGATCTTCGCCTCGAGTGAAATGCCCGGCGCCAGGGGGCGATTCATCTCCCTCACGGCCATGTTCTGGAGTTTGCCCAGCAAATCGCCGGCGGAGATCTGAGCTTCCTGGCGCAGGAACTCCCGGATTTCCTCGCCTTTGAGCCACGCCACCGCCTGGGCGAGGAGTCCTGCGCTGCTCGCGTCGAAATCCAGGTCCGGGACGGTGAGCAATCCCGTGCCGGGATCGTAGCGAGGAGTGCCGATCAGCCAGACCCGCCCTCGCGCGGTGCCGTCGAAGTCGATCCCCAGCGCAAGCTGCCCTTTCCCGATTCCGTAGACGGTAACCCGCTGCACCCGGAACTCGCCTCCCGCTGCCTTCACCGACTTGCCCTGCAGCCGCTCCGTAAGCCCGGTGCTCAGCACGTCATAGTCGAAGGCCCCTTCCACCGGCAGCGAGAACCCCGAGTCGTAGTGCTCAGCCTGGACGGGGGGCAGCGGAATCGGCTCCAGCAGGGGCTTGGGGCCGGTGACGATCCGGGGGGCCGCGGTGAAGCCAAGGTCGGCATTCACGGTCCGCTTGGAGCCGCTGAGCCGCCCGACGTGGACGTGAGCGGGCCGAAGCAGGAGCCATAGACTGTCCTCGAGCCGGATCGGTTCCTGAAGCTCGTTCCACAGGTCGGTGAGGGGCGATCTCAGGTCCACCGCGGCGATGCGCTCCTGGATCTCTGGCAACCGCTTCTCCAATGCCTCTCTCGCGGCCTGGAGGACTTTCTCCGTCACGTTCACCTTGAGGAAGGTGACCTGGCACTGATCGCGCGCGCGGGTGGTCAGAGCGGCCAATTCGGCGACCCGGGTGTTTACTTGAAGCTGCCAATCCTGGGTGAGTCGCGGCACCACGCGAACGACCAGACGAGCGCGAGGGGGATCTTCGTCGATGCCGCATCCGCCGCTGATCTCGGGGCCAATGGTAGGGTTGAGCCAGGCTCGGCCCCGGTAGTGGATCACCGACGAAAAAAGCAGGGTGTCCCGGGCGAAGCTCACCTGAAAGGGCTCTCGCGCGACCAGGAAGGCGAACGAGGCCTGTCGCGACCCGCGAAGCGGCAGCGTCTTCCGGTCTTCCAGATCGCCGAGTCGGGCCGGTATGATGCGCTCGAGGGCCGCCAGCGCGGAGGCGAGGTCCACGGCGAGCGGTGCCTCGATGGTTCCCGGGACGGGGGGCGGCAACGATTCGGCCTCCGCGGCCGCAAGCGCCCGCGGTGGAGCGGGGGCCTCGATCTTCCCCCGCTCTCCGCAGCCGGCCAGCAGTACCGCCAGCAGGCCTACCGCCCTCTCACCCCTCACCCCTCACCACTCACCTCTCACCTCTCACCTCTCACTTCTTACCTTCCGCGAAGATACCTTTCCCCCCGAACCTTCACGAATCCACCATGAGAATACCGTCCGTTTTCGCCGCGGTCCTGCTCGTCTTTCTGCCGGCTGCCGAGCCGTCCAGCCGTCCCGCCGTCCAGCCGTCCGTCCGTCCCGCCGTCCAGCAACCTTCGGCCGACCTCGTCCTTCGCAACGCCCGGATCTATACGGGTAACGACCGAGCCCCCCGCGCCGAGGCAGTCGCGGTGAGCGGAAACCGGATCGTGTATGTGGGAGACAATGGGGGCGCAGAGCGGCGGACCGGGCCGTCGACCCGGGTGGTCGATCTCCGGGGCGCAACCGTGTTCCCCGGGTTCACCGATGCGCACGTCCACCTCTCGGGGGTCGGCGCGCGGGAGATGACCCTGAATCTCGAGGGGACCAATACGCTCGAGGCGTTTCTCGCCAAGGTGAAGGAGCGGGTGGATCAGGCCCGGCCGGGACAGTGGGTGACCGGTCGCGGCTGGATCGAGACCTTCTGGCGTCCGCCGGTCTTCCCGACCCGCCAGGACCTCGACCGGATCGCGCCGAGCCATCCGGTCTACCTCACTCGGGCGGACGGGCACGCCTCAGTGGTAAACAGCGCGGCGCTCCGGCTCGCCAACATAACCCGCGCCACTCAGGCCCCCGAGGGAGGCGCCATTAACAGGGACGCCGCCGGCGAGCCGACCGGCATGCTGATCGACCGGGCCCAGGGGCTGGTGAGCCGGCTGATTCCGCCGGCCAGCGAGGCGGAGCTCGACGAGCAGATCGTTCGCGGAGCCCAGCGCGAGGTGGAGCTCGGCTGGACCCAGATCCACGAGGCGGGGAGCGGCTGGAGTACGGTGGAGCGGTTGCGGCGGCTCTATCGGGATGGCAAGGTGAAGCTCAGGGTCTATCAGTCGATCCGCGGTCCGGGCCGGGACGTGGACACGCTGCTCGCCCGGGGCGCCAGCATCGGTGAGTCGGACGGTCGGCTCACCATCCGCACCATCAAGGTGACCATCGACGGCGCGTTAGGGAGCCGGGGCGCCGCTTTGCTCGCGCCGTATTCCGACGACCCGCGCAATACGGGCCTCATCACCGCCGACACCGTGGCCTACAAGGCGATGCTGCTCTCGGCCCTGCGGAACGGAATCCAGGTCGAGACCCACGCGATCGGAGATCGCGGCAACCGGCTGATGCTGGACCTCTACGAGTGGGCGATGAAACAGGTGCCGCCCGAGCAGCGCAAGATCGCGGAGCCGCGCTGGCGCGACGAGCACACCCAAATCCTCCACCCCAACGATATTCCGCGCTTCAAGCAGCTCGGGGTGATTCCCTCGATGCAGCCGTCCCACGCGATCAGCGATCTCTACTTCGCGCCCGCGAGGCTCGGCATGGAACGGCTCAAGGGCGCGTATGCCTGGCAGAGCCTGCTCAAGACCGGCGTGCCCATCGCGGGTGGGAGCGATGCGCCGGTCGAGCGGGGCGAGCCGCTCATCGAGTTCTACGCCGCGGTGGCCCGGAAGGATTTGCAGGGCCGCTCGGGCGAGGGCTGGCACCCCGAAGAAAAGATGACCCGGGACCAGGCGCTCAAGGCGTTCACCATCTGGGCGGCCTACGCGTCATTTCAGGAGAACGAGCGCGGCACGATCGAGGCCGGTAAGCTCGCCGATTTCACGGTGTTCGACCTCGACCTCATGCGGGTGCCCGAGGCCGAGATCCTCAAGGCGAAGAACCTGATGACGGTGATCAACGGGGAGATCGTGTATCGGCGTTCGGGAGGGTAGGACGGTGCGGGGATGCCGTCGGACGACCTCCGAGGCGATCCCGTCCCCGGTGGCCTTCCCGCTGGTCGTTCGCCTCTGGTTCCTCGCGCACGACCCGGGTTGTGCTCAGCATCTCCCGGATCGCTCCGAGTGATGACAGCACTCCACTGGCTTCTTGTGGCAGATAGACCACGTTGTTGTCTTGTGGGCCGGTGACCATCTCCCTGAGCGCTTCGATGTAACGGATGGCGATCAGGTAGCGGGCCGGGTCGCCACCGGACGCCTGCACCGCGCCTGCGATCCGCTCGATGGCCTTCGCTTCGGCCTCCGCCACCATGAGCCGGGCGGCGGCCTCTGCTTCGGCGTGGAGAATCTTGGCCTGCTTATCGCCTTCGGCCTGATTGATCTCCGACTGCCGGGTGCCTTCCGCCTTCAGGATCAGCGACTGCTTGTCGGCCTCGGCGGTCAGGATGGTGGCGCGGCGATCCCGCTCGGCTCGCATCTGCTTCTCCATGGCGTCGCGGATGTCGCGCGGCGGGTTAATGTCCTTGAGCTCGACCCGGCTCACCTTGGCGCCCCACTTGTGGGTCGCATCGTCCAGGATCGCCCGCAGCTTGGCGTTGATGGTGTCGCGGGAGGAAAGGACGTGGTCCAGCTCCATCTCGCCGATCACGTTCCGGAGCGTGGTTTGGGTGAGCTTCT
>JBQTHV010000062.1:0-56501 GCA_052389555.1 Gemmatimonadales bacterium
AGGTACTCTTCCCTCCTCGCCGCGTCCATAGCATGATCACTCCGCACTGCCCCGAAGGCCCGCTGAACTCGATCGGCAGCTCCGCGGCGCTCCGATACACTTCGATCGCCTCGAACTCGCTGACATAGAACTCGCGGTTCCAATGGGGAGGAGGCTTGAGCAGCACGCCGGTCCTCGGGTCCCGATGGTCGTTCGATTCGTAGATGGTATTGCCGTCCATCATGATGGTCGCAGGGCATTCCCCGCCGACCCGGGCAGTACGGCCGCTCAGGGCCCACAGCTCAGGAGGCGCGCAGGTTCGCCCGCCAGGCGCGCAGGAGGGACTTCGCAACACGAAGCGGATGCCCGAAATGCCGCGGAGCAGATCGACCACTCGCCGGTGTTCGTTGGCGCGAAGTACAGTGGAGTCGATGAACTTGCCGAACCCCATCCGCCGCCGTTCCTCAAACCCCTCGCGCAGTCCCATAACCCGCGGCTCGGGCCGGGTGACGACTTCGACCGGCGGCAGCTCCTGCGCTGCCTCGCTGCCCCAGCGTCACGTCCACCCGGACGGTGTCCCCCCTGAGCAGAATGACACCCTGCCGCACCGGACGGAATCCCACCATTCGGAACAGCACGGCTCGCGGGCCGAAGGGCAGCCCGCCGAGGACGAAGCGGCCGGTTGCGTCAGTGGTGGTCCGCCGGTTGGTTCCTTCCGGGATCACCTCGACTCCCGCGAGCGGACGCCCGCCGGAATCCTGCCGCACCGTCCCCGCGAGTACCGCTTGTCCCGAGAGAGCAGGCAGGTGGACGAGTAAGAAAGCGAGCGGAAGCGCGACGCCCCGCAAGGAGGACATTACCGGTCCTTCGAAAATGTCCGCCTGGAATGTGCGGCGCGCTCGCGCGATGGGCAAGCCGCTAGAGGGGATGGAGAAGGAGCGAGGAGCGGGTCTCCCCGAACGGCGCGTTCGGTTCGCTGGCAGCGGTTTTCCGCTCCGACCCGTTCACGCGAACTGCAGCGCCGGGAGGGATGGCCAGCCCGAGCAACCCGGGAGAGATCTCTACGGCTTGCGCTCCCGCGCCAGCGACCGGTAGTACTCCTCCACCAGCGCGCGATACTCCGGCGGCGCCTGCGACGGCGTCCCCACCGCCGGTCCCTTGTCCCCGCCCTGCGCGAAGGCGCGCCAGAGCCGGAACTCCCAGGTCTTGAGCCCCTCGATGATCGCCGCCTGGAGCTGCTCCATCTCGCTCGGATCCCGGAACGGCTGCCCCGTCTCGAGCTGGCGTAACCCGCGGATCGCGCGGTCCAACTCCCCCAGCTCCACCCCGCCCTCCCGCGCCAGCTCGCGCCGCAGATTCTCGGCCGCCTCGCGCCGGAGCCGGAACTCGCGGGTGAATTGCCGGATGTCCTCCCCACCCATCCGCGACGCCGGCGCTCGCCCTCCCCCACCGCCCAGCGGGCTCGGCGCGCCTAACCCGCCGGGATCCTCCTGGCCCCTGGCCCCTAACCCGCCCTGCTGGCCGGGTTGTCCGCCCTGTTGGCCCTGTCCGCCTGGTGCGCCTCGTTCGCCCGGTTCGCCCCGTGCGCCTTGTGCGCCCTGTTCGCCTTGTGCGCCCCGTTCGCCCGGTGCGCCCCGTTCGCCCTGTGCCGCCCCCGTCCGCTCCCGCAACGATTCCAGGCCACGCACCAATTCGCGAGCCCGCTCCAGCGCGCGCTCTTGCCTCCCTCCACCGGATTCGCTGAGCGCCCCCGCTGCTTCGCGCAGCCGGTTCGCGACGTCATTCAGGTTGTCGGTGATGACCTGTTCGAACTGCCGGGCGTACTCGGGCACGTTCCCCCGCATGACATCGCGCGAGTAGAGGATCCGGTCCCGGATCCGGGCCTGCTGGATCGCTTCGGCGGCCTGCCCGACCCGCGTGGCGGCCCCCGGCTGCTCGCGCCGGCCTTCGCGCGCAACTCGCTCTGCATCAGACTGCAGCCGGTCCACTTGCTCGGCGAGCTCGGCCTTGCGCTCGTCGAGCCGGCGCACCCGCTCGCTCCGCTCCGCACCGGCTTGCGGCAGGGCGTTCACGCTCCCGGCGATGTCGCGCTGCTGTTCGGCCAGCTGCTGTCCTCGCTGCCCGAGCTCACGAATCCGCTCGCTCAAGGCGGAGCTGCGCGAGTTCTCGAGATTGCGGGTTGCATTGCGCAACCGGTCGAGCGCCGAGCTCCCCTGCGAGGCTGCGTTGGGAGACTCGCCCGCCGCACGCCGCATCTGATCGGCCGCTTGCCGAAGCTGGCGCGCTACTTCGGCGAGCTCCTGCCGGTTCTGCTCCCGTGCCAGCCGCTCCAGCCGCCGGGCTTCTTCGTCGGCCTGGCGGGCCAGCTCCCGCTGTCCGCTGCCGCCTCCCCCCCCACCGCCGCCGCCTTGCTGCGCGGTTCGGTCCCGCATGGCCTCCGCGGCGCGCTGCATCCGCTCGTTCTCCTGCTGCTGCCGCGCCGCGAGCTGGCGCAATCGTTCCGCGATCTCGTCGAGCTGCTGGTCGGCGGCTTGGGAGCGATCCCGCTGGACCGACTCGTACTGGTTGCGGAGCTTGTCGTTCTCCAGCTCGAAGAGGTCGGCCAGGTCCTCCGCGCGCGACTGCGCCGCGCCGCCGCCCCCCCCGCCGCCGCCCCCTAACTGCACCTGGACCTCGCGATACACGGCCTCGGCCCGCTGCACGTGCTGGAGGGCCCGCTGCTCGGGCGGGAGCGCGTCCCGGCCTAACCCGCGGCCGAGGGTCTCTTCCGCCGTCTGCATCTCGCGACCTGCGGCTTCCAGCTCCTCCTTGATCTTGGCGAAATTGGTGTCGCTCTCCGCAATACCCCGCTCGGCCAGCCGCCGCACCAGCTCGCTCACGTCCTGCTTGATCCGGCCCTGCGCGATGGCGAGCGTGGTCAGGTCCTCGCGCCGCTGCCGCTCGACGGTCCGGGCACTATCGCGCAGCCAGTTGAAGGTGCCCGCGATGATGTCGCGCTGGCGGGCCGAGAGTCCCTCGGGAGAATTGCCGCCACCCCCGCCGCCGCCCCCGCCAGCCTCCGCCTGGCGATAGTCGCGGCCATACGGACGCACCTCGAGGAAGTAAATGTCGCTGGAGCCGGTTCCGCCCGCGCCGTCCTGCGCGATCGCGTGGTAGGAGATCAGGTCGCCGGCCTTGAGGCCCAGCTCTTCCAGAAACAGCGTGTGGGCAGCCCGCGCCTCCGGGGAGGCACGGCCGGTGGAGTCGGTGAGCATAACCCGCTGCTCCGGGCCGCCGTTCACCGAATAGACGAGGCCGAGCCGAGTGACCCCATAGTCATCCGAGGCGCGAACCGCGATGGTCACCTCCTCGACCGAGCTCACCCGGGTGTCGCGTCCGGGCTGCTCGATCGCCACGGTGGGAGCCGCGTCGTCGAGGGCCTCGATGACGTACTGCACGCTGCCGGGCACCGCGGTGCCATCCGGCGCCGTGAGATCGATCCGGTAGAACCCGTCCTGGGTGACCCGGAAGGACCCGCTCCACCGCCCGGCCGAGTCGGCCCGGAGCGGGATGGTGGTACGGTCGTCGAGCCGGATCGCGCCCGCCCTGGCCGGGCGGGTTAGGGTCGCCCGCACGATGACCGTGGTGCCGGTGACCGCGGCCACGTCCCCACCCGGATCGATCCGTTCGGCAGGCAGGCCGGTGTACGCCGGGAACCGTAGCTCCAGCGCGAGGCGCTGCACTGCCGGCAGATCGGTCACCGTGAGCCGGAAGGCCGGCGACTTCACCCCTTCGGCCTCCACGAAATACTCGGTGGCGCTCACCAGGTCGAAGAGTCGAGCCGTGAACTCCGCTGCCGCGGAATCCCGCTGCATCGGGATGCGCACCCAATCGGTAGCCGTATCGGCGCGGATCACCAATTCGGCTCCTTCCGCCTCGAACCCGCGCAGCGCCGCGCGCACCTGGACCGCCCCGCCTCGCGGGATGGCCGCGTTGCCGGGCGACACCGAGATCCCGAGCACCGGCGCCGCCTCCGCCTCCGACCAGGGGACGAACAACACCCGAGCGGCATCCCGAATCACGATGGGACCAACCAGGAGGAGCACTGCCGCGGCCCCGAGGACCCCGCCCAGGACGGCGGCGGACCGCTGCACTCGGGATCGCTCCAGACCGGGACCTTGCTCGAGGTTGCGCAGCTCAGAGAGAGCGTGCTCTACAATGACCGCCCCCAGTGTTCGTGACTCGGCGCTCGGCGGCTCGGCGGCAGGATCAGACGGCTGGACGGCTGGACGGCTGGACGGCTCGGCGGTGGTTTCCAGGTGATGGACGGCGCTGATGAGGGCCTGGCGCAGGTCGGGAGCGCGCTCTTCGACATAGAGGGCCAGCCGCTGATTGTCGGGCTGCCGGAACGCGGGGGCTATCACGAACCGCACCAGCGCCGCCGCGATGAGCAGGTAGCCCATAACCCGCATGACGATGACCGTCTGCGAGCCCGGGCCGAGGAGACCGCTGAGCAGCGCGCCGGCGAGCAAGGCCAGCAGGGCGGCCAGGGCGACCTTCGCGACCCCTTCGAGCAGAACCCGGGTGCGCCACTTCCGGCGCACCCGCCGGATGGCGTGCAGCAGATCGAGATCGGTTCCGCTCATGAGGAACTCCTTTCCGGCGCGGCCGGTGAGGGGAGCACGAAGGACGCGGTCCCTCTCCAGCCGCGATTGGCGACGATCGCTTCCAGAACCAGCAGCACCGCCGCGAGCAACACCAGCCACCGCCAGACCCTCTGCCGCGCTTCGCGCTCGGTCGGGGCCAGGGCGGCCTGGGCCGCCACCATCGACGAATCCTGGGGCACCCCGATCACGAGCTCGCGCGGGTCCGCCGGAGTGAGATCCGACTCGGCGGGCGGCGGGTTAACGGCGACGACCTCGAGCGGCTCTCCGGCCGCGCGCCCCGCATACGTCTGGTAATATCCCGCCTCCTCCAGCATCACGGTTCGCGGGCCGGAGTCCACCGCGGGGCGGATCAGGGCACCGGCCGGGGTCGCCACGACCGCTTCCCGAATCGTCTGGGGAACGATGCCGGTTTCGCCGGCCCGGCGCCAGAGGGCGGCGGCCTGGTGCCCCGCGGCGTAGGAGGCGAGCTGGCGCAGGAACGGCAGATAGGCCGGCTGCAGCGGGAAGTCACCGGTCAGGTTGTCGAGCGGCGCGGCCACCAGGAGAATCCGCCCCGATCCGTGGGGCCGTTCGACCAGGGCCGGATTTCCGTCGTCGAACCGGGCGACGACGCGGCTGCCCTCGAGTGGGGCGATCCGCGGATAGCGCAGGAAGCGCGCGCTGCCTAACCCGCTACCTTCGCTCCCCGCGGTCCGGAACGGGGCGAACACCGGATGTTCCAGCGAGACGTCGCCGAACGATCCTCCCCGGTCATCCAGCCGCTCGGCCATCCCTTGCACCGTGCCGGCCAGGAGCGAGGCGGTCCGGCCGCCGAGCCGCGCCCCGGGAGCGATGACCAGCCCGCCGCCATCGCGCACCCACCGGTCCAGCGCTCCGCTCGGGGGAAGGGAGACGTCGAACAGGATCACGACCGCGGCGGTCCGCAGCGCGGCCGGATCCAGGACCTGTTTTCGCTCGACCACGAACCGCGGATCCCGGCCGATCGCCAGGGCCCGCTCGAGAAAGAGGGTCTCCTCGGCGCGCGCAGCCGGGGGAAGTACCAGCAGCACCCGGAGTCCGGCTTCCTGAGGCACCACGAGTCGCAGGGTGTCGTCGGCGGGTAGCGGATCAGGGCTGCCCTCCAGCGCCATCACCACGCGGGCCCGGCCGGGCCCGAGCGGTACCCGGTCGAAGGAGACGTTGATCACGCCGTCGGGCGGCAGCGCCACCTCCCGGCTCCCTGCGGGCCGGCCTTCGACCGTAAGCGAAAGCCTAACCCGGCGCTGGCTGCCCAGCGCCCGGCCGGCTACCCGGGCGGCCACCAGGAGCTCGGAGCGGTCGCCCCTGGCCGGAGTTCGCTGGACCTCGGCCCCCAGCACCGTCGCATTCCCGCGATTGCGCGGGGCAACCGGGATGACCCGCACCTCCACGCCGGCGGGGAGCTCGAGCCCGGCCAGGCCCCCGGCTGCGGAGCTCCCTAACCCGCTGCGCTGGACGTCGGTCACCACCACGATCTCGCCCCGCTCGCCCGGTCCGGACAGCCCGGCGAGTGCCTGGCGGCCGGCCCGGAGCGCCGCGGCGTAGCGGGTTCCCCGGGAGCCCGGCCGGGTCGAGGCGATCGCCGCGAGGGCGGCGGCCCGATCCAGGGTGAGCGGCTGGGCCACTTCGGCCCGATCGTCGAACCGGATCACCGCGATTCGATCGGCCGGCCCAAGCCCCTGCAGGATCCGCCGCGCCGAGTCGAGCGCCGCCGGCCAGACCTCGCGATGGCTCATGCTGAGCGAGCGATCGAGCAGCAGGGCAACGGCCCGCGCGGGGGTGCCGCCCGCGGCAGTCGGGTCGGCCCGGAAGAACGGACGCGCGAAGGCCGCGACCAGCACCGCGATCGCCGCAGCGCGCAGGAGCAACAGCAGCCAGTCCGTGAGCCGCCGCCGCCGCGCGGTGCGGATCGGGATCCGGCGCAGAAACATCAGCGAGGGAAACCGGCGCGGCTTCTCCCATTCCCGGTGCCGCAGATGAATGAGGATCGGCACCACCAGGGCGGCCAGCCCCGCGAGAAACGCCGGTACCAGGAAGCCCAGGCCCATTACCTAACCCGGCTCGCCGCGAGCCGGTTCTCCAGGTACGCGTGAAGGGCGAAGTCGAGCGGCTGGTCGGTGATCAAGGGCAGGTAATCCACTCGATCCTGGCCCAGCCGCCGCGCCAGCTCACTGCGATGCTGCGCTACCTGAGCCTGATATCGCTGGCGCAGCGCCTCGGGCCGGAGCGGGAGCCGCTCCCCCGACTCAGCATCCTCGAACGTGGCCGGGGCATCGCCGGGCAGGTCACGCTCGGCGGGGTCGAGCACGTGAAAGAGAATCACATCGTGCCCCCGCCCCCGCAGCGTTCCCAGGCTGCGCTGCACGTCGGCGGGATCTTCGTAGCAATCCGAGATCACCACCATGATCCCCGCGCGGGTGACCAGCCGGCCGGCTCGCTCCAGCACGGTGGCGAGCCGGCCCGCTCCCACGGCACGGGCCCGGCCCAGAGTATGGAGCATGAGCTGAAGGTGGCGGGTCGACGGCGGCACGACTTCCAGCACATCCCCCGCAAACGTCACCAGGCCCACCCGGTCGCCTTGCCGTTGGGACAGCCATGCCAGCGACGCGGCGAGGAACCGGGCGTAGTCGAACTTGGTGAGCGCGCCGCTTCCGAAATCCATCGAGCCCGAGGCGTCGAGCGCAAACATCACCGCCGCGTTGGTGTCGGCCTCGTATTCCTTCACGTAGAACCGGTCGGTGCGCCCGTACACCCGCCAGTCGATCCGGCGGATATCGTCGCCCGGTTGATAGGCCCGGTGCTCGGCGAAGTCGAGCGAGAGCCCGACCCGGCGCGAGCGGTGCAACCCGTGCATGAACCCATCTACCACCGTGCGCGCGAGGAGCGGGAGGTCGCCGATCCTCGCGAGCAGCGCGGGATCGAGAAAGGCCGCGGGCGCAACGGCAGTCATTTACAACCCCGAGCGCGGCGTAGGCACTACGGCAAGCAGCCGCTCGCAGAGCATGTCGGTGGTGACCCGCTCCGACTGGGCCTGGAAGTTGAGCAGCAGCCGGTGCCGGAACACGGCGGGCGCGAGCGCTTTGATGTCATCGAAGCTCACGTAAGCCCGCCCCGAAAGAAGCGCACGCGCCTTGCCGCCCAGAACCAGCGCCTGGGCCGCGCGGACGCTCGCCCCGTACGCTAGGTATTGCCGGATGAAATCAGGCGCTCCGGGCTCGACCGGGCGGGACAGGCGGCCGAGCCGCACCGCATACTCGATCACCGGATCGGCGACCGGTACCCGCCGCACCAGGCGCTGAAATGCGAGAATCTCCTCGCGGGAAACCACCGCGCGGATCGGCTCGGGCTCGGCCGCGGTGGTGCCGCGCACAATCATGTGCTCTTCCGACTCCGGCGAATACGAGATTACCACCTCGAACAGGAACCGGTCGAGCTGCGCCTCGGGGAGCGGATAGGTCCCCTCGAGTTCGATCGGATTCTGGGTTGCGAATACGAAGAACGGCGGCTCGAGCTCGTAGGTCTTGCCCATCACCGTCACCCGATGCTCCTGCATCGCCTCGAGCAGCGCGGCCTGGGTCTTGGGCGGAGTGCGGTTGATCTCATCGGCCAGCACCACGTTGGCGAAGATCGGCCCGCGCATGAACACCAGATGCCGCTTGCCGGTGCCAGGATCGTCCTGGATCACGTCGGTGCCGGTGACATCGGACGGCATCAGGTCGGGGGTGAACTGGATCCGGGAGAACTTGAGATCGAGCGCCTGTGCCAGCGAATGCACCAGCAGGGTCTTCGCCAGTCCCGGCACCCCGATGATCAGGCAGTTTCCACCGGCGAGGAGCGCCACGAGCGTCTGGTCGATCACCGCGTCCTGCCCGACGATGATCTTGCGCAGCTCGGCGAGGATCCGGCCTCGCGCATCGTGCAGCCGCTCGGCCAGGGCGACATCGTCGAGATGATCCAGTCCCGAAACCGCAGCAGTCACAGTCACGCGGAGATCCTTTCGCTCAGCGGGAAAACGTGTAGATGAGGTAGTTGATGCCCAGCTTGTAGGCGGTGTTGGTGAGATCGACGGGGAAGAAACCGCGGTCGGAATGTTCCCAGTATTCGCTCACGTCATAGTCGTAGTTCACGATCGCCATGAGCCGCCTGGTCGGATCGTTGTCCTCGAAGAAGCCGTAGAACTTGGCCTCCTGCCCCCGATAAGTGAACTCGTCGAACGACGCAATCCGGTAGAAAGAGTCGAAGAGCGGATGGGCCGGGGTGAGCGGGATGGGCCGCAGCAAGGGGAACACCCGCCGCATCTGTTCCTCGAAATTGTACCAGTGGCGGCCCTCGAAGTCGTCGATGATGAGAAACCCGCCCTTCAGGAGATACTCCCGAAGTCCCTGCACCTCGCGATCGCTCGGCATCCAGAAGCCGGGCTCCGCGAGGTAGGCGAAGGGATACTTGAACAGCTCCGGATCGTCGAGCGTCACGATCACGGTGCTGTCGGTCCGGATCCGCATCGTAGTGAGATCTTTGACGATCAGGGGCAGGTGGAAATCCGCCCGGGGATAGTCATGGCCCCACTTCACATCGCGGTACCGGCCGTTGTAGACGCAGCAGGTCTGGGTGTACTTGATCCGGGCGTAGGTAACCCGGCCGTCGTAGCGCGGGTTAGGGGGAGCGTAGAGCGCGGCCTCGCCGTTGACGCCCCATCCGAACTCCTGGGCTAGCCCGATCCCGACGCCAAGAGCTCCGAGGATGGCAACGACGAGCAGCACACGCCGAGCGCCGAGTGCCGAGTGCCGAGCGCCGAGCGCCGAGTGCCGAGCCGCCGAGCGCAGCCGATAGCTGATAGCTGATAGCCGATAGCTCAAGGTCTCCTCCCACTCAGCTCCAGCAGCAACGCCTGTGCCTTCTCGAACCGGGGTGCCGATTCCAGCACCTCCAGGATCTCGCGCCGGGCCGCTGCGGTGTCGCCGGCCCTGGCCAGCGCGCGGGCGACCTGGTACCGCGCTTCCATCCGGTCCGCTGGTCCGGTCGTGAGAACGGCCCGTCGCTCCCGCACCGCCATCCTCCAATCGCCCAGCCGCTCCGCCAACCCTGCCAGCCGCTCGTGCAGCACCGGATCGTAGGGCGCAATCCAGATGACCCGCATGAGCGCCCCCCGCGCGCCGGCAAGATCGCCGAGCCGCTCGCGAACTTCGGCCTCCATCAGGTTCGCTCCGAGGGACGACCCGTCCTGCGCCGTATAGCGCGCCAGCGCGTCCGCGGCGGCGCGATCATTGCCGCGCTGCGCATGGAGCCTGGCCAGCAGCAAGAGCGGCGCGGCTTCTCCAGTGTACTCGGGAAAGAGCGCCGCCGCTCGCTCGAGCTGGCGCTGCGCTTCCCCGATCTGTCCGCTCTCGAGCAGGTTCCTCCCCTCGCGGATCAGGTTGACCAGCTCCCCGGTGGGCCGGCTCCTGCCGTCCCAGGGCGCCACTGCGGCAAGCGGCCCGGCGAACCGGCGCTGAATCCATCCCGCAAACTGGCGGCCCAGCGCCTCCTCGTCGAGGCCGAGCGCTGTCTGGAAGACGCCTGGGGTCGAGCGTCCGTCGCGATAGGCGCGCAGCATGGCCACGAACGCTTTTCGTCCCCACCGCTCCTCGATCATCTCGCAGGCCAGCGAGGCCGCGTAGTAGCTGAACTGGACCTCGGCGGGATAGCGGGGACGCACGAATCCCTCATTGAGCCGCGGGAGAGGCAGGAGGCGATCGCCTTTGAGGGCTGCGAGGAAGGGGACCGATGGGCCGTCTCCCCAGCCGGGGCGGGCGCGCCGCTCCTCCAGGACCGAGAGTCCCTCGGACAACCACCGCGGCACGCGATGGTTCGACGCTCCGAGGGTGAACGTATGCGCCAGCTCGTGCCACGCGGTGGAGCCCCAATTAAAGGAGCCCGGCTCGCGCGCTGAGGGCGCGTCCATCGCCAGCACGGTGCCGAAGCTCACGCCGAGAGCGCCTAACCCGGTGAGTCCCGCGGTGCGTACCGAGAAGTCGGCGCTCCGGCGATAGAGCTCGATCCGCACCGGGGGCGGAGGCCGGTACTCGTAGCGGGACGCCAGCGAATCGTATGCCTCCTCGAGCAGGGGCCCGAGATAGAGCGCGAGCAGATCGGCTTCGGCCGCGGGGGCCACGATCTCGAAGCGGCCGGCCCTGACGGTCCGGAAGCCGCGCAGCTCGTCCAGGAGGTCGAGGGTGTTCTTGTACCAGACGTGGAACGGGTCGCGGGCGAAGGCCCGCTCCAGATGGACCCGTCCCGAATCCATCGCGCCGATCCGCAGCTCGTTGATGCCTAACACGCCCAGCGCGCGGGGGGAGTCGGGATCCAGCGCGGTGGCCTCCCGTCCAAATCGGACCGCTTCGGCATAGCGGCGATGCCGGGCGGCCCACTCGCCCAGGGCGGCATAGAACTCGGCCGGCCTCGGGTGGGCCCGGCGGGCGCCGCGTTCCGCCTCGGCGAATCCCGCGGTGTCGTCCCGGAACCACGCGGCCGCACCTCGCAGGGCCCACGCGGTGAGATCGGTCGAGTCCACCGCAAGCGCCCGGCCTCCCGCCGCGGCGGCCGAATCGTGGGCCTCGGCGTCGAGATGCAACGCCCCGAGCTGGACCTGGGCCGGTACCAACGAGGGGTTGGCGGCCAAACTCCGGCGGACCGCCTCGAACGCGTCGCCTTTCCCCTCGAACGCGAGCACCCGGGCCAGCCCGAGCAGGACTCGAGGATGATTGGGCGCGCGGGTTAGGGCTCCCTCGTAGCTGGCCAGGGCTTCCGGGGCGTTGTAGCGATCCAGGAAGAGGTCGCCGAGCCTAACCCGCGGCTCGGTCGCGGCGGAGTCGGCCGCGATGGCCGCGTCGAAGGCGCGGAGCGCGGCGCGGGCCCCCTCGGGATCATCGGCGCCCAGGATCACCCAGGCCCGGCCCGCCGCGGTCAGGTCCTCCGCGCTCCAGCCCTGGCCGCCGCTCCGCTCATAGGCGGCGGCGAGCGCCTCCGCCCGCTGCCGCGCCAGTGCGCGATCGCCCCGCCGGGCCGCCAGCTCGGCCAGCGCCGCTTCGGCGCTGCGATGGCCGGGCAGCCTTCCTCGTACCGCCGCGGTGAAGACCGACTCCGCCGGGGCAAGTTTGCCCCGCAGCGCCAGGATCTCCCCCAGAGGAACCGAGAGGGCGGGCCCGCCCGCCCGCGCCGCCTGCTCCGCCTCGGCGAGACGCCCCGCCTCGGCGAGCGCCCTAACCCGCCCCGGCGGGCTCTGGTCCTGCCCAACCTCCGGTCTCCCCCGCTCCCCATCCGAGAAGGCCAGGGTGAGGGCGAGCGCGGCGAATCGCACCAGCGTGCTCACGGCTTTCCCCGCTGGGCGGCCCGGATCGCCGCAGTCTTGTTCGCGATCTCGAGCAGCAACCGTTCCAGCTCCCGCTCGTAGGCGACCGAGTCCATCGTCGGTTTGCGGCGCCGCAGCGCATCCACCTGCCCTTCCAGCGCCCGGCGCTCCGCCACCAGGGCAGCAATCCGTGGATCGGCCGGCGGCGCGCTGACTTCGAAGGCGACCGTGCGGGCCAGCGCGGAATCGCTGAGCTGCGCGTGCTCGGTCTGGAGCAGGCTCCTCGACTCGTAGCGCCGGGCCACTTCGCGCCGGGCGTACTCGAACGCCTCCAGCATGGTCACCCGGCTGTCCTTGTCGGCATCCGCGTCTCCGCTCGCGAGCCCGCGCGTGAAGAGCTCCGCGAAGACCGATTCATTCCGCTCGAAGGCGCTCTTGGTCGCCGTGATGACGAGCCGATCCTGGCCGGCCAGCGCAGCGATGAAGTCGCCGCTCGCCGTCGCGGCGTTCACCAGGACCACCATCCTCCCCTCGAGCGGACTCAGCCAGGCGGCAAAGTCCGCCGCGGTTGGGTCGGGGCCGGGCAGGCTCAACCGCGATTCGTTCCCCTGCCCGCTTCCGTGACCCAGGAGCAGGACGAACACCACGTCGCCCGGCCTGCTCCGGCGCCCGAGCGTCCCGAACGCCGCCGCCACCCCCTCGCGCGTCGCCTTGCCTCGAATGCGGCGTGCGTCCCTTGCCGGATCCTCGGCGAGCAACACGAGATTGGAATCCGCCACTCCCCAGCGCGACTTCGCGGCGTCATGGACCGTCGCAGCCGCGCTCTGGAACGCCTCCGCAAACCTCGGCTCACCGGATAGCCCGCTCACGATCAGCACATGGGTCGCGCTGGCGCGCTCCTGGGCCGAGCGCCGAGTGCCGAGTGCCGAGTCACTGGTGACTGAAGGCTGACGACTGATGACTGACGACTCAGAGCTGATAGCTGATAGCTGACAGCTACCGACCAATAGCCGATAGCCCATAGCCAATAGCCCACTCATGCCAGCCCTCTCCGCCTCCGATACACCCACTCGGTGCCCAAGAGAGCGACCAGCGCCAGAAACACGATCGGCATGTCCCACAAGTCGCGCGATTCTTTCACCGTCACGCCGCTCTCGGTAAAGCCCACGTCCTGCGCCAGTCCGTCCGCCTCGGCCAGCGGGTAGTAGCGACCGCCGGTTTCCTCGGCGATCCGGCGAAGCAGCGGAGTTCGCAATTCCGGGCGCTCGACATCGGCCCCGTACTCATCGACCAGCAATGCGGCGCCGGGAGCGCGGGTTAGGGTCGTGCCCCGTCGTGCTTCGGCCTCGATCCGGTATACGCCCTGCTCTTCGGCCACGAAGCGACCCTCGTAGGCACCATCGCCCCGCATGGTCCAGGCAAGGGGCACCTCGACCGAGCGGCCCGTGGGTGTGCTCACGCGGGCGACCACCGCGCCATCATTCGCGTCGAGATACGCCTCGTCGGCCAGCCGCGCCTGGAGGGTCACCGGTTCACCAGGGCCGATCCGGGCCGGCGAAGCCGTGATCTCCAGACGCTCGGGCACTCCGTCGAGGGCCCACCGCACCAGCTGCCGCCAGAACGTCTCGTGGGTCCGATCGTCGACCGGCATGCTCGCGTGCATCCGCCAGAGCCAGGTATCCTGGACGCCGACCAGGGCCGCGCTGCCTCGTCCGTAGCGATGGATCGCCAACACCGGCTGGGACGCACCCTGGGTAGGACGGCCGGTGAGCAGGGTCGTGGCACCGGGCTTGAGGGACCCAAGGAGATTCACCGAGGTGAGCGGCGGCAACGAATCCCACTTGCCGGATGCGTCCTCGGTCGCGCCGAGCTGTAGTGCGGCATGCATCCGGCCGGCCTGGGTCAGGCGGACCGCGAGCTCGGCGACGGGCGGCTCCATCTCTTCGGTCACGCTCGAGCGGCCCAGCGTCACGGGCAACACCTCGGCGAGCGGCGTCCCCGTGTAGCCGCCCTCGGCGAGCGCCCCGCGGCCGCCCAGCGCAATCAGCCCGCCGCCCCGCCGCCCGACAAAGTCCGCGAGCATGCGAAGCTGGTCCCCGGTGAAGAAGGACGCTTCGATGCTGCCCAGTATGAGGGCCCGATAGCGGAACAGATCTTCGCGCCGGGTGGGAAATCCTTCGACCAGCTCGAGGCTGTCGTCCACTCCCAGGCGGAGGAACTTCCCCTTGGCACTGCGCAGGAGCGAGACGAGCTGGACCACACTGTCGCCGGCGAGGGCCCGGCGGAGGAAGGCCAGCTCGGGACGCGGCTCGCCCTCCACATAGAGAACCTTTTCGGGACCGGCGCGGATCCCCACGACGGTTCGATACTCGTTGTTCTCGGTGACCACTTCGCCGGCGACCGGCCGGATCTTGAAGGCCAGGCGATGCCAGCCGGCGGCGAGCGGTGGCAGCCGAAGCTGGGCCCGAGCGACATCCTCCCGCCCGGAGATCTTCACGGTGCGTTGGGCGATCATCCGGCCTTCGTCTTCGACCGAAAGAGCGAGCTCCTGGCCGGCCAGGCCGCGCACTCGGATCGCCACTTCGCTCACGACGCCGGCCCCGCCTAACGCGCTGGACGGGACGGTCACCCGCTCGATCCCGGCGTCCCGCGCGAACCGCTCCTGGCCGACGCCCACCGGATAGACCGGGATCCGCCGGGCCTTGAGCGCAAGGAGCGGGGCGGTGAGGTCCGAGCCGGCGTTGTCGGCCCCGTCGGTGATCAGGATGACTCCGGCCACCGGCACCCCGGCCAGCTCTTCGCGGGCGGCATCGAGCGCGGCAGCCAGATCGGTGCGCGCGGCGGTCCCGCGCAACGCGGCGGGAGTGCCCACCGGCCCGGCATCGGCGCCGAACCGGAAATACCTCAGCACGAACCGATCGCCGAGTTCGCGGGTTAGGCGGGCGGAATCGCCGAACGCCGAGCGCATCGCTGCCAGGCGGGTGCTGCCGGGCACATCGGCGAGCTGCATGGAGCGGGAGTCGTCCAGCAGGATGCCCAGAACGTTTCGCTGGGGCACCGCGCTCGAGAGGACCAGCACCGGCCGCAGCAGACAGGCGATCAGGATCGCGAGGGCGGTCATCCGGAGCGCGCCGAGGATCAGCCGGTCGCGCCGGGGGGAGGACGTCCGGATCCCCCGCACGGCGGCCCCGAGGACCAACGCGGCGGCAAGGGCATACGGGATCAGAACTGACGGCGGCAGCGCCGGGGCTAGCGCGAGCTCACCCCGCTGGAACAGGTGGGGGGGGTACTTGAAGAGAAAGGTGAGCAGAGTATCGAGAAGCTGATCCACGATAGCGCGCGCGTCGGGACTGTTCAGAGACTACGCCTGGCGGGAGCGAAGCGCTGATTCGCGGGGCCGGGCTACGCGGTTTCTTTGAGCAAGATAGCCCGGGAGGGGGCCGGGAGAGGAGCGGTGGGCGGGGCAAGCGCCCGTGGCCCACCGATTACGCAGACAGGTTTCATCCACAGATTACGCCGATGACACAGATTTCAATTCGTCAAAGAAAAGAATCTGCGTAATCTGCGGATCAGTCTTTGGCTCGGTCGAGGTATTCGCCGGTTTGCGGGTTAACGCGGACCCGCTCACCCATCTGAATGAACTCGGGCACGTTGATGGTGATGCCGTTGCTCAGGCGGGCCGGCTTGTTGGATGCCGTCTTGGTGGCGGTCTTCATGACCGGCGCGGTCTCCACGACCTCGAAGGTCAAGGCGCTGGGGAGCTGGATCCCGATGGGGCGGCCCTCGTAGAACTCCGCGATGATCCGCATCCCCTCGGTCATCCACTTCGCCGCTTCACCCAGGGTTTCCTCATCGATCTCGAGCTGGTCGTAATTCTCGGCGTTCATGAAGTGGTAGGTGGAGCCGGACTGGTAGAGGAAATCGAGCTCGTGGGTTTCCAGGTCGGCGACATCGACCGTGTCGGTGGAGCGGAACCGGTGCTCGATCTGGGTGCCGGTCTTGAGCCGGCGGAGCTTTGCCTGCACCATCGCCCGAAGGTTCCCCGGAGTGTGATGGTGGAAATCGAGGACCCGGCAGGGCTCCCCATTGAAGATGATCGCCATGCCGCGGCGAATGTCGCTTGCGATGATGCTCATAACCACAGTGAAACGTGAAATGTGAGGCGAGGACGCTGGGCAGGCGTGAACCCGTAAGTCCAATTAGCCTTGTAACTTAACCTGATCAGGCGCGGCATTCCAGTCGCGCGGAAGCCCCCGCCTCCTTGACGGCGTAGTACTACTACTGTAGTATTACGTCTGTCGTTGGTTGACTGCTCTGCTCCGGTACCGAGGGGTATCCATATATCTACGGGGGAACCTGGGATGACTACGGCGCCGCGGCTGACCGATCTTCAGCTCGCCATCCTGCGGGTGCTGTGGGACCGCGGATCCGCGACGGTGCAGGAGGTCACCGAGGCCCTGCGAACGGAGCGGGGCCTGGCTCAGCAAACCATCGCCACGGTACTGACCCGACTCGAACGCCGCGGGATCGTCCGGCACCAGACCCGCCAGCGGCAGTACCACTACCTCCCGCTGGTGACCGAGCCGGAGGTGCGGCGCTCGATGCTGGCGGATCTTACCGACCGGCTGTTCGAGGGTGACGTGGCCGAGCTGGTCACTCATCTCCTGTCGGCCCGCGAGATCAGTCCCGGCGACCTGGCCCGGGTCAAGAAGCTGGTCGCGACCCACGAAGCGAAGCGAGGCAAACGATGACCTGGCTCCTCACCTACGCAGCGCACAGCACCATTCTGCTTGCCGGCGCGTGGCTCCTGTCCCGCCGGCTTCGCAGTCACGTCGCCCGCGAGGTCCTCTGGAAGACCGCCCTGTTCGGCGGGTTCATCACGGCGACCGCGCAGATGGCGCTCGGGCTTACCCCGCTGGCCGGGCGGCTGACCATGGAACGGCCCGCCGTCCTCGTCGCTGCGGTCTCCGGGGAGGTTCAGCCGGATCCGGCCCCGATCACTCCCCCGGAGGGAACCGCTGAGGACAAGGTCAGCGGGTTAGGCTCGGCCACGCCCTCCTGGTGGCCGAGTCCGAACCACCCATCGGCCGGCACCAGCGACTCCGGCAACACTTCCGGTGGTCTGGGGCTCCGGGAAATCGTCCTGCTCTGCTGGCTCGGGGTCGGGATCCTGCTGGTCGGCTGGTACGGCGTGCGCCGGGCGGTTCTGGCCCGGCGGATCTCCGGGCGGCGGTTGGTGATGACCCATCCGCTCGCCGACCTCCTGCAGGAGCTCACCGCTCTGGCGGGAATCCAGCGGCCGATCCGGCTGACCACGTCGGCGGCGCTGGCGAGCCCCATCGCGCTGGGGGCGAGCGAGATCGCGGTTCCCGAGGCGGCGCTCACCGAGCTGGATCGCGACCAGCAGCGGGGGATGCTGGCCCACGAGCTGGCGCACCTAACCCGCAGGGATCCGGCCTGGCTCACCGCGGCCTCGCTGGCCGAGCGGGTCGCCTTCTTCCAGCCGCTCAACCGGCTGGGCCGGCGGCGGATTCAGGAAAGCGCCGAGTACCTCTGTGACGAATGGGCGGTGCGGCGCACCGGGTCGGAGGGTGGGGTCTCCCTGGCCACCTGCCTGGCCAAGGTGGCCGAATGGTTGGATGCGAGGCCCGCGGTGCCGGTGGCCGGCATGGCGGAGGAGCGCTCCCATCTGGTTGCGCGGGTTAGGCGACTGCTCGATGGGGGGCCCTTTCCCCCTGGACCCAGCCGGCTCACCCTGGGGCTACTCGCCGGCATGGTCGTGGTGGCCGTGACCGTGGCGCTTCCGGCGGTCTCCACGGCGGGTAAGCCCCTCGCCGCAACTCGCGGGACGATTCGGGAGAACGCCAGAGAAACCCAGCCTCCGAGCGACCCGGAGCAGGATTCCGGGTTAGGCGCTTCCCAGGCTCCTGGGGGGCTGGGCTCGCCGGGTCGGCAGCCGGCCTCCGAGCCTCCGGTCCTGGCGGGCGGACCCACCGCCCAGCTCGCCGACACCAACCCGGCGGTGGTCCGCGCCCTGATCGAGGCAGCCCGGGATCCCGAGGTCGAGGTCCGGCGCGCCGCGCTTCATTCCTTGCGCCGGTTCGAGGACCGGAGCACCATCGGGATATTCCGCGAGGCGTTGCGAGACGCCGATCCGGAAATCCGGGTGACCGCGATCGAGGCCCTCACCGAGTTCAAGGACCGGTCGGTGATGGCCGAGATCGCCGCCCTCCTCCGCGACGAGAACACCGAGATTCGGCGAGTCGCCATCCACGCGCTCGCCGAGCTGCCGACGCCTTCGGCGCGGGCGGAGATCATCTCCGCGCTCAAGGACGCGGACGCCGAAGTCCACCAGGGAGCGGTGCGGGCGCTGGCCCAGCTCAAAGACGCCAGCGCGGTCGAGGCCCTGACCATGGCGCTCAAGGACCCCAAAGCCGAGGTGCGGGTCGCCGCCGTCGAGGCGCTGCACGAGCTCGACTTACCTAACCCGCCCGCCGGTATCCTCGACCTGCTGCGCGATCCCGTCGCCGACGTCCGTCATGAAGCTGCCCACGCGGTCGGCCACTATCAGGACGCCAGAGCGGTTCCGATCCTGCGGGAGATGCTGACGGATCCCAGCCCCGACGTACGGGAGGCGGCCGTCGAAGCGCTGGCAGAGATTCGCAACGAGGCCGCGATCGAGGCCCTGGTCGCCGCCCTCAAGTCCAGGGACCCGAACGTCCGCAAGGCAGCGGCCGAGGCGCTGGGCCAGCGCTGACCGGAGGAGCCGTCACCATGCGAACCATTGTGCTTCCCGTCCTGGCGCTCGCGGCCACGGGAGCAGTCGCCATCGCGGTCGTGCAGCCTAACACGGTGATCCTGAGGAGCACCGAATCCAGCCGCCATGCGGGCCCCGACAGCGCCCGGGTCGGAGCCTTTCTCGGTGCGCTCCGGGCCGCCGACCCTATGCTCTGCGACATGGTCGCGGATCAGGTCGGGAATTTCTGGACGTCCTACGGCGAAGATGGCGTCGGGCTGCTCACCGATGGGTCGCGCGGCTGGGAGCCGGCTCGCGACTCGCTCTACAGCCCCGCCACCGATCCGGCCGCGCTGCGGCGTCTGGCCAGCGGGTTAGGGGATCCCAATGCCTGCGTTCGCCGGATCTCCGCCAAGCTGCTCGGCCACCGCCACCCCCAAAGCGTTGCCGCGATCCGGACCGGGCTGGCCAGCGGTTCAGCGCAGGTGCGCGAAGCCGCGGCGCTGGCGGCCGGCCACGCCGAAGCGGCCGAGCTGGCGGCCGAGCTGGAGCGGGCGACCCGGGACGCGAGCCCAGCCGTGGTCGCGATGGCGGCCTGGGCGATCGGCGAGCTGGAGCGGCCCGAGGGCATCGGCCGGCTGGCTGACCTAACCCGCCACGGCGATCCCCGGGTCCGGCGGGCGGCGGCGCACGGGCTCGGCCACATCGAGGACGCCCGGATCCTGCCGCCGCTCTATCCGCTGCTCCGGGATGCCGACGAAGCCGTGCGGGTATTGGCGGCCGAGGGCATCGGCGAGGTCGAAGCACCCGCCTCGTTCGAGCCCCTGCTCGGCGCGCTGGCGGATCCGGCACCCCGCGTGAGGGGAGCAGCCGCACGCGGGTTAGGACATCTTGGTCTGGCGCGGGCCGCCGCGGCGCTGGGACGGGCCGTGGACGACCGCGATCTCCGGGTGAGGATCGCCGCCGCCGAAGCCCTGGGGGACCTCGACGACCTTGGGGAGGCGCCTCCCCAACTGATCGCCGCGCTGAGCAGCGAGGAGCCCGAGCTGCGGCGAGCGGCGGTAGAAGCGCTGGGAGATATCCCCGACCCCCGCGCGATCGACCCGCTGGGCCGCGTCCTCGCGGATCCAGACCCCGAGGTCCGCGCCGCGGCAGTGCACGCGCTGGCGCACATCGAGGACGAGCGGGTCACCCCGCATCTCATGCGCGCCCTCAAGGATGCTCACCGGGAAGTCCGCAGGGCGGCCGCCGAGGCGCTGGGCCATCGGCGGTAGCCGGGCAACGTTTCTCCCGATTCGAGCATCAAAACTCTCGTATCGATCCTGCCCCATCCGACCGCCGAGGCTCAGCATGAAGCGCGCCGCCCGCCTGTCATCGATGTTCCTGCTGTTGCCCCTGGCCGGCTACGCGCAAACCGGCGGCGCGCGGGGAGCAACCGCTACCCAGCCTGCGAACCATGGCCCCGCCGTCCACGCACTCCCGTCGCCATCGGTGCGCGCGGTGCGGCGCGATAGCCCGATCACGATTGACGGCCGGCTCGATGAGCCGGTCTGGTCCTCGGCGCCTGCGGCGACCGACTTCCGGCAAGCGGAACCCAGGACCGGCGAGCCGGCCACCCAGCGTACCGAGATTCGGATTGGGTTCGACGACGAAGCGCTCTACATCGGCGCCCGGATGTTCGACGATCAGGGAGCGAAGGGAGTTCGGACCCAGCTGGCCCGGCGGGATCAATCTTCGAGCAACAGCGATTGGATCGAGCTGCTCTTCGATACCTATCACGATCACGTGAACCGGAGTGCCGGCTTCCAGGTCAATCCTTCCGGCGTAAGGCAGGATCAGGCCTACGACGACGAGTCCTGGGACCCGGTCTGGCAGGTCAAGACCGAGATCGATTCGCTGGGATGGACCGCGGAGTTTCGCATTCCGTTCTCCCAGCTCCGGTTCGCCCGCGACTCAGTGCAAGTGTGGGGCCTGCAGGTCTGGCGCATGGTAAACCGGCTCAACGAGATCTCGATGTGGTCCTACTGGGCGCCGGAAGAGACCGGTGGGCCGTCGCGGTTCGGGCACATCACCGATTTGGCACCGGCTCGGGGATCCTCGCGCCGGCTGGAGCTCCTGCCCTACACCGTGGGACGTTACAGCAGACTGCAGCCGGGCGACCCGAACGATCCGTTCTACCAGCAACGCTCGGTGGACGGCCGACTCGGAGCGGACCTCAAGTACCTGCTGACCTCGAACCTCACGCTGGATGCGACCGTCAACCCGGACTTCGGGCAGGTCGAGGTCGATCCCGCCGTGGTCAACCTCTCCGCGTTCGAGACGTTCTTCGAGGAGAAGCGGCCGTTCTTCGTGGAAGGAAGTGGCACGTTCGGATTCGGCGGCTTCAACTGCTATTTCTGCAGCAACGTCTCTTCCCTCTCGCTGTTCTACAGCCGCCGGATCGGGCGGGCTCCCCAGGGCCCCCTGCCCCAGGGCGCGAGCTACGCGGATCGCCCCGACGCCAGCACAATCCTGGGCGCGGCGAAGATCACCGGCCGCACCCGGCAGGGGTTCACCATCGGCGTGCTGAATGCGGTGACCGCCAGAGAGCGAGCCACCGTGCTGGTGAACGACGAGGAGCAGCGGCACGAAGTGGAGCCCCTGAGCAACTATTTCGTCGGCCGGATCAAGAAGGATTTCGAGCAGGGCAACCTGGTGCTCGGCGCGATGGCGACGTCGGTGATTCGCTCGCTCGGCGATTCGCTGCTGCGGAGCCGGCTCAATGCGCATTCCGAGGCCATCGGGTTCGACGGGATCGCCCGCTGGAAGAACCGCACCTACACGCTGCGATGGAACGTCGCGTTCACCAACAACACCGGAGATCCGGCGGCCATCGAGCGGCTTCAGCTCTCGAGCGCCCGGTACTTTCAGCGGCCCGACCGCCAGGCCGGGTCCAACGGATTCCTTTCCGATCGCTACGATCCAGCCGCCACGAGCCTGCGCGGCATGGCCGGCTATACCCGCTTTGCCAAAGACGCGGGCAAGCTCCTCTTCGAGACGGCAGTCAACTGGCGCACCCCGGGGTTCGAGGCGAACGATCTCGCCTTCAATACCCGGTCTGACTACATCTGGATGAACGGGAACGTGGCGCTCTCGCTGGCACGGCCCACCAAGTGGTATCGCAATTACTTCCTGGTCACCGGGGCCCAGACCCAGTACAACTTCGACGGGGATCGCACCGACACCCAGATCCACGGCGGCGCCTTCGGCACCCTGCTCAACTACTGGAACGTCAATCTGTTCGTGATCCGGCGGCTCGACGTCTTTGACGACCGCCTAACCCGGGGCGGGCCGGTGGTGAAACGGCCCGGCAACATGTACTACGCGGCCGGAGTAGGTACGGATAGCCGGAAGCGCCTCACGGTAAGCCTCAATCCCAGCTTGGGCCGCACCGACGACGGGTACCGCAGCACCAATCTGTACGTCGATTTCCGCATCCGGCCGGCGTCCAACATTTCGATTTCACTGGCCCCGGGGTATGGCGCCACCCGTTCGTCCCGCCAGTATGTCAGCCGCATCACCGACGACACGCAGACGGCGTTCTACGGCTCCCGGTACATCTTCGGGGATCTCAACCAGAAGAATGTGAGCCTGGATACGCGGGTGAACCTGACGTTTACGCCGACCCTGAGCTTCGCGCTCTATGCCCAACCCTTCCTCTCGAGCCAGCGGTATTCCCGCTTCAAGGAGATCGCGGCACCCCGGAGCGAGCAGACCGTGGTGTTCGGAGAGGATGCCGGCACGGTGACCAGCGACCTCCACCCTGACGGCCGGGTCGCCACCTATCACATCGATCCGGACGGGACCGGGCCGGCCCCGGTGTTCGACTTGAACAATCCCGATTTCAACTTCCGCTCGCTCCGGGGCAACGCGGTGCTCCGCTGGGAGTATCGGCCCGGCTCGACCGTCTATCTCGTCTGGACTAGGGACGGCAGTGACTTTGCCTCCCGGGTCGGCGACTTCGATTTCTCGCGCGACCTGAGCGCGATGTTCAAGGTGAAAGCCAATAACATCTTTCTCGTGAAGGTGAATTACTGGCTGAATCGATAGGACCAGGGGCCAGGGCCCAGGGACCGGGGTCTGCGCTAATCCGGTCGGCTTAGATCGTACTCCCTGGCCCCCGGCCCCTGGCCCCTCGCCTCTGGCAGAGCAAACACCACGATTCGATCGCTCTTTCCAAACCGGTCACCGTCGCCTCCAGCAGCGATCGCGACGTACTGCCGGCCGCTGCTTCCCTGATACGTCATGGGTGTCGCCTTCCCGCCGGCGGAGATGGCGCTCCAGAGCTCGGCGCCGGTCTCGATGTCGAACGCGCGGATCTTCCGGTCCAGGGTCGCCGCGATGAACACCAGGCCGCCTGCCGTCACGATCGGCCCGCCGAGATTGGGACTGCCGGTGCGGACGCTGGCCGCCGAGTCGGGCCCCAAGGTTCCCAGCCCGCACTTCACCGCTCGCGGCATCGATCCGGTTGTTGTCGGCCACCGCGGAGCCCACAATGACAAGATCCCCGGCGATCGCGGGCGGCGAGGTGACCTCGTACTCGACGTCGTTCACCGGCGGGTTACGCAGACCGGTCCTGAGATTGATCACCCCGCCGCTCCCGAACCCCGTGCAGGGTTTGCCGTCGCGCGCGTCGAGCGAAACCAGCCGCGCATCGATGGTGGCGACGACGACCCGCCGCGCGCAGGCAGCGCGCGCCGGCGTGCGAGCGTCCTGCCACAGGGCGACCCCGCGAGTGGTGAAGTCGCCGAAGCGAAGCGCGGGATTAACCCGCAAGTCCGTCACCCAACGCTCCCGCCCGGTTTCCCCGTCGAGCGCGATCACTTTGCCAAGCGGAGTACTGAGATACATCACCGGCGTCCAGCGCGAGCGGAGTCGCTTCGAACGAGGTCCGGCTTCCGGTCGTCAGCGCCGCTTCGCCGGTCGCGTATTGGCGCGATAGCGCACGGGCGCAAATCATCGCAGTCCTCCCAGCAGAGCCACCCTCGCGCGGGACGCGCTCCGGGGTTAAGCTTGTCTCGCTGCCTACGGAGCCCGGGCAGCGTGCGTTTCACGGCGGATCGAGACGACTTCCAGTGCCCACCACCAGGCTGTGTCCCTCCTGCAACACGCCGCTCCCGGAGCAGGCGACCACCTGTTACGTCTGCGGCTCGGCCACTCCTCCTGCGATCGACCGGGTTACCGGTGAGATCAAGATTCCCGAGGGAGCGGTTCCGCTATCGCCGACGTCGGACCTCCTGGTTCGCAAGCTCAACGCCGCGCTCGGTAGCCACTATGAGCTCGGGCACCTGATCGGCCGCGGGGGGTTCGCCGAAGTTTTTCAGGTACGCGATCTCTGGCTCAAACGCGATCTCGCCCTGAAAGCGATCCGGCCTGATCTGGTGGTTTCCGAGACCATCCTCGCCCGGTTCCGCCGGGAGGCCGAGGCCGTCGCGGCGCTCCGCCATCCGAACATCGTCCCGATTTATGACATCGGCGACGCCGAGGGCATCATGTACATCCTGATGCCGCTCATCAAGGGCGAGAGTCTGAAGTCGCTCCTGGCCCGGGACGGACGCCGCCCCATCAACGAAGCTCGGCGGATCCTGCTCGAATCGGCGAGCGCGCTGAGCGGCGCGCACGAAGCCGGCCTGGTCCACCGCGACATCAAGCCCGAAAACATCATGCTGGAGGGCAAGGCTCGCCGCGTCCTGATCATGGACTTCGGAATCGCGAAGGTGATGGATGCCGCCGGCGATCACACCTTGACCTCGACCGGCACCATTGTCGGCACGCCGCATTACATGAGTCCCGAGCAAGCCAGCGGCGATCCCCATATCGATCACCGGACCGATCAGTATTCGCTCGCCGTGGTGGGCTATCACATGCTGACCGGCTCGGTGCCGTTCGAGGGCGACAGCACGCGGCAGGTCCTCTTCAAGCAGATGATGGAGTCGCCGCGGTCGATGCGGGAGCTGGTGCCCGAGGTGCCCGAGGCGTTGATGGCGGCGATCGCTCGCGGGATGGCCAAGGAGCCCGCGGAACGCTTCCCGGCCATGGAAGGGTTTTCGGAGGCGATCGAGAAGACGATCGTGGAAGAGACCCAGGCCGCCGCCCTGGCCGCGGCCAAGGCCGCCCGCCCGAAGCGGAGCCCGGTGCCCTGGATGCTGGCGGGCGCGGGCGCGCTTGCCACGGTCGCGGTCGTCGCCGCGCTGCTGCGCCGGCCTCCGGTCGCGGCGCCGGCCCCCGGAGCGGCGGTGACCGATTCCGCGCCGACCCGATCGGATTCCACGGGACCCGGTACGCTGGCCGTTGCGCCTGCTCCTCCCCCTGCCCCGGCTCCGGCCCCCCCGCCCGCCACGGTGCCCCCGGCGGCGCGGGTTAGGCAGCCGGTGCCCCCGCCGGCAGGGGCGCGCGGGGCGGATCCATCCCGCCGGGGTCAGACCGGCGGCCCGGTCGCCCCGCCCGCGGAGCCGGCCCTGGTCACCTGCGCGCGCGCCGTGTCGGGCGAGGATCGCGATCTCGCTTTCCGCACCTGTACCGCGGAGGCCGAACGCGGGAATCCCGTTTCGCAACGACTGCTCGCGGGGCTTTACGATCGGAGTCAGGTCCCCGGGCACGATGTCGAGGCGGCCACCTGGTATCGCAAGGCGGCCGACGCGGGCGACCTCCCCTCGCTGCTCCGGCTGGGCCAGCTCCTGAGTCTCGGCAAGGGCGTCACCAAGAACGAGCTCGATGCCACCGCCCGCATCAAGCAGGCGGCAGAAGCGGACTATCTGCCCGCGATGCCGGTACTGGCCGCGCGCTACGAGCAAGGGCTGGGCGCGCGGAGGAGCGACGCCGACGCGGCGTACTGGTATCGCAAGGCCGCCGAGAAGGGCGACCTCGGCGCGCAGGCCAAGGTGGGCGATCTCTACCAGCGCGGCAAGGGCGTCGCGAAGGATGAGGCCGAAGCGGTGCGCTGGTTACGCCTGGCCGCCGACAAGGGAAATCGCGACGGACAATACGGGTTAGGCATGTCGTATCTGCGAGGGCGCGGCGGCCTGCCCCGGTCCGACTCTGCGGGTTATGCCTGGCTGGGCCGCGCCGCCGAGCAGGGCCACGCCGACGCCCAGCGCGAGGTTGCCCGGCGGAAGCCGTAATGCCGCCGTCGTCTCCCTCCCCGGTCACCCATCCCTGTCCCAATTGCGAGCGGCCGGTCCCCGCCGATGCGCTCTTCTGTCCGTCCTGCGGATTGTCGGCCGCCGCCTCCCTGCTGAGCGACACCCTGGTCGGCAAGGGCCAAGCCGACGAGGGCGGTACCCCGAGTTATGAGCTCGCTCCGGAACGGCTCGCCGCGGCGCTGGGCCCGAATTACGAGCTGGGCCGGCTGCTCGGGCGGGGCGGCTACGCCGAAGTGTTCACGGTGCGGGACCTCCGGCTCGAGCGGGAGCTCGCCGTCAAAGTCCTCCGGCCCGATCTCATTCTCTCCGAACAGCTGGTGATCCGGTTCCGGCGGGAAGCGCTTGCGGTGGCGGGCATCCAGCACCCCAACATCGTGCCGGTCTACGATGTGGGCGAGTCGGAGGGCGTGTTATGGCTCCTCATGCCCCTGGTGCAGGGCGAGAGCCTGAAGAGCATTCTCGCGCGCGAAGGACATCTCCCGGTCACGGAAGCGCGCCGGATCCTGCTCCAGGCCGCCGAGGCGCTGCAGGCCGCCCATGAAGCCGGCGTGGTCCATCGGGACATCAAGCCCGAGAACCTCATGATCGAAGGGAAAACCGGGCGGGTTATGCTGATGGACTTCGGCATCGCCAAGGCGATGGACGCGGGCACCGAGCACGCGCTCACCGGCACCGGCGTGATCGTGGGAACGCCCAAGTACATGAGTCCCGAGCAGGCGATCGGCAAGCGGGCGGTCACCGCCGCCAGCGACCAGTACTCGCTCGCGGTCGTCGGGTATCAGATGCTCTCGGGCCGGGTGCCGTTCGAAGGGGACAACCTGCGCGAGGTGATGGCCCGCCAGCTCTTCGACGAGCCGATCCCGCTGTCCCGGCTCATTCCGGATATCCCGCCCGAGCTCTCGACGACGATTCACCAGGCGTTGCGGAAGGACCCGGCCCGGCGCTTCGCGTCGATGGACGCGTTTGGCCGTTCCCTACGGGGCGAGCCGGTGGCGCCGGAGGAAGGCGGGCGGGTTAGGCGGAGGTCGAGCAAGTTCGCGATTCAGCTGCGGCAGCGAGGCTGGCTGGCCGCCGGGCTCTGGACGGTCGTGATCGCGGGCGCCGCCTATGGGGCGGTGCGGGCGGGCCTCTTCCGGCAGGACCCGTCGGGCCCGGTGCCCACCCCGCCCGGGACGGCGACCCAGACCGCGCCGGGCTCCCCACCGGCGCCCGGTCCGGCGCAACGGCCGGCCCCATCCGGCCCTCGCAACGCGGCCCGGCCTAACCCGGGCGGCGCGGTTGCCGGGGTGGACACCGCCGGCAACACCGCCGCGACGCCGGCGGGTGGCATTGCCCCCGCGACCTGTGACGATGCCATGCAGGCCGGCGAGTGGACCGCAGCCTTCCAGCACTGCGAGGCCGAATCGGAGGAGAGCAGCGCCGCGATGCGGAACCTCGGCCTCCTGTACGGCGAGGGAAAAGGAGTCGCTCAGAACGATCGGTTGGCATCGAACTATCTCGCGATGGCGGCGACGACTCATCCTGCCGGCCCCGATACCCAGGCCGTGGTGCTGATGGCGAGCCGGTTCGATGAAGGACGTGGGACGCCGGCCGATCGGAATCGGGGAGCCGGGTTATGGGAGCTCGCCGCCGAGATGGGGGTGCCGGAAGCGTGGCCGATCATCGCCCAGCGCTACGCCAACGGCGACGGACGCCGGAAGAACGACCAGCGAGCCGCGTACTGGTACGAGAAGGCTGCCACGAACGGGCAGGTGCCCTCGATGCTCCGGCTGGCCGAGCTGCTGGATCGCGGCCAGGGCGTGCGGCGTGACGAGCACGCGGCGGCGCGATGGTATGCCAAAGCCGCCGAAGCGCGGGACCCCGAGGGCGAGTATCAGATCGCGATGCGCCTGCTCAACGGCAGGGGCGGATTCGTGAAGGACGAGGTGACCGGTCTCATGTGGCTCAAGCGGGCCGCCGAGCATGGCCATTCCGAAGCGATCCGGGAGCTGGCCCGGCGGGGCGAGGCCGGGGGCTAGTCGATCGTCCAGATCATCGCCCATCCCACGGCGATCCAGAAGAGCTCGCGAAGGCGCACCAGCATCGCCGCAGCCAGTCCCAGCGCGGGATCAATCCCCAGCCAATCGAACCCGAGGTAGAGCCCGCCCTCGCGGGTGCCGAGCTCGAACGGCACGAAGATCAGCGCGTTGACCACCAGCGATGAAAAGCTCGCCACGACGAACGCCCGCACCGGATCAACCCCCAATCCCATGCCGAAGAGGATCACCCAGAACTCGGCGAGGGTGAGCAGTCGGGCCAGCATCTCGATCGAGAGGGCGCTGACGAACCTTTGCGGTGCCAAGGTATAGACCTCGGTGACATGGCGGTCGATTTCGTGGAGCGCTTCGGTGTGGCGCTCGAGCCGCGCAGCCAGCCGCTTGAGCAGGGGGATTCGCCGCAGGCCGTTCAGCAGGTGGAGCGCGAGCCCTTCCCGGTGGCGTGAGAAGAGAAACACGGTAGTCAGGCCGAGCACCGCGCCGAGCAGCAGAATCGCCGTGACGGAGAACGGGTTGGACGGGAGCAAGAGCGCAGCCGGCACCAGCGCGACCAGAAACCAGAGCACGTGCACCAGCGCGTGCAACAGGCGAAACGCGACGATCGATCCGACCGCCCGATGACGGCCCAGGGCAGGCGTGGCAGCCATCACCTTGAGCGGCTCGCCTCCGAAGCTCAGGAACGGGGTGGAGTAGTTCACCGCGAAGGCGATGACGGTCATGCGGAAGGCATGGTGGATCGGGATGGGCGCCCCACCGGCCGAGGTAAGCTGCCGCCAGGCGATCGCATTGAGGAGATACACCATCGCCCAGAGCGGGAGCAGAGCGGCGGCAACCCATAAGGAACCGCGCAGCCCGGTCCACAGCGCTGCGGGGCCGGCCTTGGCGATCATCAGCCCGACGATGGTCGCGCCGACGACAAACAGGATGAGCCGGACCTTCCGGCTCATTCAGACAGGCTTCATGAAGGGATGATCGAACCCGGCACTCGGCGATAATAGCACCCGGCTCGTGCGGCGGGCAACTAAATGCGCTCACATGGGTTGAAGGATCGTCCGCAGAATCATGGTGGGGTTTCGCGCTCTTTTGGTTAGGTCCTGCCGAGCGTAGCTTGTAGGGTAGGGCGGACCCCGAACAAGGCTTCCTGAATGCCGGTGACCGCCCGTTTATCCAAGCTGCTCTACGAGCGGCTCGGAGAACAAATCGCCAACGAACTGGTGGATTGGTTTAACGCTGTGGACGCCACTTACCGAGCCGACCTTCGAGAGCTCAACGAACTCAACTTTGCGCGATTCGACGCGAAGCTCGAGCAGCGCGTAACCCAGCTCGAAGCCAAGATCAACCAACGGATTGCCGAGCTGCGAGGCGAGTTCAAGGAACGTATTACCGAGATGGGCTCTCAACTCGCCAGCCAGATGAGCCAGCTGGAGACCAAGCTCGAGCGGCGCTTGGGCGAGCAGACCAAGTGGCTCCTTGCCGCCTGGGGCGTTTTGCTCGCCTCGGTGATCGGACTCTGGTTCCGGCGCTAGTCGCGCCCCACCAGCCGGATATCTCCCTTGAACGAGCGCACCATGACGTGGGCCCCTCCGCCGCCCAACCCAAAGAATTGCGGTCTCCCGCGAATCGGCTTGGACCAAGCCTGCTTGGGCGACAGCGCGAGGAAGACGGTTCCCTCGATCGAGTGGACATCGAACTCCGCCGATACGGACGGCGGGACGCGGAGCTCCACATCGCCGCTGTGGGTCTGGATCTCCAGGCTGCTCCGGCGGCCGATGAGGCCATCGTAGGTCACCGCCCCGGATACCGTTTCGATCCGCGCGCTCGCCGGGTTGGCCTCGACCAAGGTGACCGCCCCAGCAACCGTGGAAACGGTCAGATCACCGGAGATGCGGGTTAGGGTTACCTTGCCATTGCCGGTCTTGACCCGAACCAGTTGCGAGGCGCCGGCGACGTCGAGGCTTCCCTCCAGGGTCTCCGCGGTCACCAACCGCAGCGACCCCGAGACGGTGATCGATCCGCTCACCGTGGCAAGGTCGGCCTCCCCCGAAAGGCCCTCGACCGCAATCGATCCCTCGGCGGACTTGACCCAGATCCGGGCTCCGCGAGGCACCCGCACTTCGAGGAGCCCGGTGCCGGGAACCGGGCCGAGCTTCGGGTCCGGCTCCAGTCCCAACTTGGCGATTCGGCCCGACCCGCCCAGGTAGAATGTCGTGCCGGCCGGGGCGAGGCCGCTGACGGCGATGCTATCGCGTTCCCATCCGATTACCCGGGTGGCCGCCGGCAGATTGTAGATCCGGATGGAGGCGTCGGGCGCGATCGGGATCCGGCGGTTGAGCTTCTGCTGGCCCTGGGCAGCGGCGGCCAGCACCATCAGGACTGCCGATCCTAACACGGAGCGAGTCGGGGGTTTCATGATTCGGTACCGAGCGCAGTAGCCCGGCGCAGGAAGTCTATCTTCTGCCGCCACACCGCGACCACCAGCTGCTCCAGAGCCGCGTTGCCGGGATCCGCCGCCAGGGCCCGGCGCGATTCGGCCAGCGCGCTGTCGATCGTCGCCAGGTTCCGCTCGATGGTGGCGACCGTGGCCGGCGCGAGCCGGTGCCGCGCCTGCTCGAGGGCGGCGACGAGGTCGGCGGTGGCGGAAGCGTATTGGGTTTCGAGCTCCGCTCGGTACTCGGCGCTCGGCGCTCGGCGCTCGGCGCTGGACGCTGGGCGAAGCAGAACCGCGGTAATTGCCGAGGAACCGACAATCAGCAGCAGAGCAGCGGCGGCAAGCAACCAGCCCGGCAGCATAACCCGCCGAGTGCCGAGCGCCGAGTGCCGAGCCACGAGCTGCCGACGGATTCCCGGCCAGAGATCGCTCCCCGGCTCAATCGCCTCAGGCAGCTCGTTGGTCGCGGCGAGTCTGGGCTCCCGCACCTCCAGAAACGCCGAGCAGGCCACGCACGTCGTGAGATGCGCCTCGAAGGCGGCGGACTCCTGGGGAGACAACGTTCCCCGCGCGTACGCCTCGATTCGGTCCCGCAGCTCCCTGCACGTCATCACGACAAGGCCTCCCGCAACAGGCGCCGGGCCCGGAAGAGCTGGGCCTTCGAGGTCCCCTCGGCGATCCCCATCAGCCTGGCGATCTCGCCGTGCTGGTACCCCTGAACGTCATGCAGCATGAACACCACCCTCGCGCCCTCCGGTAATTGTGCGATCGCCCTCTCCAGATCAACGGCGTTCCCCGCCGGCGCTGCATCACCCGACCGCTCCAGCAACCCGGGCGCATCGGTGGTTAACACCCGCCGTTCCCGCCGTCCCGAGGCGCGCCGCTGGGCCAGGAAGACGTTCATCGCCACCCGATGCAGCCAGCTCGAGAACGCGCTTTCGCCGCGGAACGACGATAACGTCTCCCATACCCGCACAAAGACGTCCTGGGTGAGCTCCCCGGCGGCCTGGGCTTCCCCCGCCAACCGAAGGCAGAGGGCGTGGACCCGCCCGACGTTGGCTCGGTACAGCGCTTCGAATGCCTGCGCGTCGCCGGCCTGGGCCCGTCGGACGAGGTCGCTCATCGCCGAACCGACGACGATCCCGGTACTCGGCGGCTCGGCGGCTCGGCGGCTCGGCAAGGCGCGGGCGGCGAGAGCGGCACTGGACACCTCCATGGGATGCCGGCCACCTGCCGCAGGTTTATGCCTCGACCGGGGCCGGGCGCTCCCGGAAGAGAAGCCAGAAGAAGGCCGCGGCCAGAAGCCCGATGAAAGACACCACCCGCCACAGGTCCCCATAATCGATCACCGCGCCAACCCGGGCATAGCTGTCCGCCAGCCATCCCGAGAGCATCCCGCCCAGGACCGGCCCGCCTCCCAGAATCAGAATCCCGAAGACCGTCTGCGCCGAATGCCGTACATCGGGGGGCGCCACCCGGTCGGTGTAGATGTACGCGGCCGCGAAGAAGCAGGCGTAGCAAATTCCGTGGAGGAACTGACTCGCAACCAGGAGCCACACGGGGAGCTCCGACGGGAAACTCCAGACGGTGTAGCGCGCAAAGTACGCCAGGGCGCCGATCGCGATCACGTTGCGGAAGCCGAGCCGCGTGAGCATGAGACCGAGCAGCGCCATGATGGCGATCTCGCTGAACTGGCCGATCGTCATGGCGGGGCCGATCTGGCTGTCGAGCAGGCCCAGCGAGGAGAGAAACGGCGGGGTTTGGAGGAAATACACTTGATGAATCACGCTGATCGGGAGACTCGCCGCGACCAGCACCGCAAACGATCGCTCCCGCAGCAGCCGAAACGCCTTCGCGAAGGCGAGCGGCTCGACCCCCTCCCGTTTGGGCGGCGTATGCGGGAGGGCGAGACAGAAGAGGGCGTAGCCCCAGGAGATGAACGCCGAGAAGCGCAGTGAATCCGCAAGCCGGGCCGTCACGTTCGGAAGCTCAGGGCCAACCAGGAAGGGCGGCATCCATTGGAGCCGGAGATCGGTTTGGAGATAGATCATCGGGAAGATCCAGCTCGCCGCGATCCAGCCGATCGTCCCCCAGACCCGGATCTTGCCGAACTGCCGGCTCCGGTCGCTGACATGGGCGAACGCCATCGAATTGGAGAGCGCGAGGGTGGGCATGTAGGCCACGCTGTAGGCGATCGAGAGGAGGAGCCACGCCTGGAAGCTGGTTTGCGAAGCGGTGAACCACTTGACGACCCCGCCCACGGCGAGGAGGATCGCGAGGAACCGCTCGGTGCTGAAGTGGCGGTCGGCAAACTGGCCCGCGATAAAGGGCGCTGCGACCGCGCCGATCGAGCCGGCCAGGCCCAGAATAGTCCCCATCTGGGTCCCGGTGAACCCTAACCCGCCTTCGGCGGGGCTCGCGGTGAGGTAGCGGGCGGCCAGGGGCAACCAGGCACCCCAGACGGCGTACTGGAGGAACATCATGAGCGAGAGGCGGCCGACGGCGGATTTCATCGGGGCTCCCGGTAGAGGAGTCAGGATGGATCAGGGAGGACAGGAACATACCGATGATGGCGCCGGTGATCCAGCGAGTTCCCGCCGGACCTCCGGCACCGTCGGCCCGGTATTCCCGTCATGAATGATGATCATTCACGCCATGAATAGATTTCCTGGACGCCCGCCAAACCCGCGGTCGAGAGTGATCCTGGAACCATGTCGGATCCGGCGATTCTGAACGAGCGCTACGAAGTCATCCGCCCGCTGGGGAGGGGAGCCTTCGCTCATACCCTGCTCGCTCGCGACCGGCGCCTGGGCCGGCCTGTGGCCCTCAAGGTGCTGCATCCCCGGCAGGCGGCCGACCACAAGGCGTACGAGCTCTTCGAGCGCGAAGCGGCAGTGCTGCGCGAGCTCCGGCATCCTGCCATCCCGCTCATTCATTCAACGTTCCGCGCGCCGTGGGACGGTGCCGAGGCCGCCTTTCTGGTGATGGAGTACATCGAAGGGACTCCGCTCGCGGAGCTCATCGCGGCTCGCCGTCACTTCGACCAGGCCGAGGTGCTCAATCTGTTCGTGGAATTGCTTGGCGTGCTGGATTATCTCCATTCCCGGGTGCCGCCGGTCCTGCACCGCGACATCAAGCCGGCCAATCTCATCGTGCGTCCCGACGGCTCGCCGGCGCTGGTGGACTTCGGCGCGGTGCGCAACGTGTTCCGGGCGCCCGACGAGGACGGCAGCACCATCGTGGGGACCCACGGGTACATGCCCTACGAGCAGTACATGGGTCAGGCGAGCCCCGCGAGCGATCTCTATGCGCTCGGCGCGACGTTGCTGCATCTCGTCACCGGGCGTGCACCGCCGGATTTCATGGGTGAGGCCGGCCGGCTCGAGGTCCCCGCTGGTCTTCCCGAGCCGCTCAGGGCAGTGCTGGTGCGGATGCTCGCCCCGGCGCCCGCCGATCGGTTCCAATCGGCTCGAGAGGTGCGGGCAGCGCTGCTCGGCGTGGCGGTACAGCAAGCCAAACGCGGGGCGCTGGTCCCCGGCGAATCAGAGAGCGCCGCTCTCGCGACCCGGGATACGGAAACCGGCGTGCCGGTACCGCGCTACCGGTCCCAGCCGCTCGAGCTGGCTCCTCCGCCCCGGGAGCTGAGGGGAGAAACGAGGCGGCTCTACAAGGAGGTTTGCTACAGTCCGCTGATGCTGATGACCACGTCCGAGCGCGGCAAGGGCAGCGCCGGTGTGCTCGACTGGTTCTTCCTGGTTTTCTTTTCCGTGATCACGGCGGGCATCCTGCCGGCGATCTTCGTGAGCTTTTATGCCGGCCGCCGGCGCCGATACAAGCCGTTCCTGATCCGAGGGCTCCCGGCTGAGGCGCGGGTGCTCGACATGACTCAGGAGAAGACTGCGTTCGACGAGAAGCTGACCCGGGTGCGCTACGAGTTCGAGGCCGACGGGATGCGGCACCGCGGTTCGGACCAGGTGCTGCCCGCTATCGCTGAGCGGTGGGATCCCGGCGATACGATCCAGATCCTCTATTTGCCCGAACAGGACTACGACAGCGTGATCATCAGCACGTCCTGAAACAAAGAGATCGCCCACAGATTCCACAGATTGATTCGCTAAGTCTCGTTCTTGGGATGCATGGTACGGCCACCCACCACGGTCCGGATGACCGGGATGTCTTTGATAGTCTCCGGGTCCACCTCGTGCGGGTCCCTCTCCAGAATCACGAAATCGGCGAGCTTCCCGGCGGTGATCGAGCCTTTGATCCGCTCCTCGTATGACGCGTAGGCGCCGTGGATCGTGCCGATCCGGAGCGCTTCGTCCACGCTCACCCGCTGGTTCGGTCCCCACTCCCGCCCGCGATAATCCCGCCGGGTGACCATGGACTGGATCGCCATCAGGGGTTCGAAGGGACCCGGACCGTAGTCGGAGGCGCCCGGCACCCGAATGCCCGCGTCGAGGAAGGAACGATGCGCGAACATCCAGCGGAGCTTCTCGTCCCCGTACTGGGACCACTTCTCGCCATGGAAGTACACGTAGGTCCAGAACGGGGTAGGGATCGAGCCGGTCGCCTTGATGCGCCGCAGCAGGTCCGGGTTCACCAGGGTGCAATGTTCGATCCGGTGGCGCCGGTCGGGGTGGAGGCCAGCGGGTTAGGGCGCGCTCATAGGCCTTGAGCACCATGTCGATGGTCACATCGCCGTTGGCATGGATGCCCACCTGCCAGCCCCGCCGGTGAGCATCGTCCACCGCCTCGTGGATCTCCTCCTGGGTCATGGTGAGAATGCCATAGTCGGAGGTCCCGACGTACGGCGTGCTCATCCGCATGGTGCGCTCGGAGGCGGAACCGTCGGCCGCAAACTTGACCCCGCCGATCCGGACCCATTCGTCGCCTAGCCCGGTATAGACACCGGCATCGCGAAGCCGGGGATAGGCGGCCCCCCGCACCATGAGGTAGCTCCGGTGGCGAAGCTGGCCGCTCCGGTAGGCATCCTCGTAGGCGGTGATCCGGTCCGGGCCAGCTCCCGCGTCGTGCACGGTAGTGAGACCGGCCGCGGTCAAGAGCTCGGAGATGTACGCCATCCCCCGCTGGGCCCGTTCCCGCCGCTGCTCCTCGGTCAGTGCGTCCCGCTGCCCCACCCGGGTAACCACCCCGCGCGCCTGCTCGGCCACCCGGCCGGTGAGCTCGCCGTCGGGCCCGCGGAAGAAGCGGCCGTGCTCGGGGTCCGGCGTGTCGCGGGTGACGCCGGCCAGCTCGAACGCCTTGCTGTTGTACCAGCTGGTGTGGCCACCCCGGTGATTGACCGCGATGGGGTGCTCGATGGACACCGCATCCAGCTCGCTGCGGGTTAGGATGCGATCGAGCTTGGTATCGTCGAACATCACGGCGGTCACCCAATAGCCGGGCGGAGTCTCCCGCGCCTTGCGGCGCAGGTTGGCCTGAAGCTCCGCCAGGGTACGCACGTTGGCGCTCACCTCGAAGAGCTCGCTCACCCCGCTCGGATGGCAGTGACAGTCGATGAATCCCGGGACCACGGTCATCCGCTCCGCATCCATAACCCGGGTGCGCGAGGTTGCCAGGTTCCGGATATCGGCATTCGACCCAACCGCGAGAAAACGGCCGTCGTTGACCGCGAAGGCCTCGGCGCGCGGCAGGGCGTCGTCCTGGGTGAGGACGCGGCCGTTCACGAGGAGGAGGTCCGGCTCGGTGAGGACTGGCAGTGGCTCGGCGCTCGGTACTCGGCCCTTGGCACTCGGCGCTCGGCGCCCGGCGCTCGAAGTGGGCTTCCGGCCCGCGAACGCGCCGGCGAGCATCGCGCTCAGGGCGAGGAATTCCTTGCGGCTATAGCTAGTCATCGGCGAGGTCCTCCGGTGACAAGGACGATTACCCGGTCCGGCTCCAGGGCCCAGACCGGCGGCAAGGTGAGCATGATGCCGGCGCCCGATTCGGTGAACGGCACGTGCTCGCCGGTCGCGAGCGCGGTTGCTCGCCTAACCCGCTTTGGCAGGGGCGGCAGCGCGAGCACCGGGTCGGGCCAGTCCAGCACGTGAACGAACACCGTGTCCCCCCGCTGGGTGGTGACGCCCCAGTCCCGCGGCGGGAGCGGGCCGCCTCGGGTTCGGTAGATCGAGGGGCCGTAGCGCCCGAGCCACTCACCCACGGCACGGAGTCGCTCCTCGGCTTCGGGCTGTACGGTACCGTCGGGCCGCGGGCCGATGTTGAGCAGGAGGTTGGCATCGCTCCCTGCGGCGCGGACCAGGGTGCGAATCAGCTCCCGAACCGGCTTGAACGCCCGATCGGTGAGGTTGAATCCCCAGGAGTTGTTCATCGTGAGCGAGGTTTCCAGCGGCAGGCTCCCGATCGTGGTGGTGTTGAACCCCGCGGTGTTGGCCCCGGGAAGGTCCTGCTCGAAGGTCTGCACATCCTCGCCGGGGAGTGGCGGCTGGTGGTGATTGGGAATGATCAGCGCCGCAGGCTGGAGCCGGTGGATGATCCCGTACGTGCGCGGGAGCCGCCAGTCGGCGTCCGGCTTGTCCCACATCCCGTCGAACCAGATTCCCCCGATCGGCCCGTATCGAGTGAGGAGCTCCTCGAGCTGGCCGTCCATGAAATCGAGATAGCGACTCCACTCACCGCGCTCGGGCCGGCCGGTGCCCTTCCCGGTGTTCCCGCGAGGCCAATAGTCGGGATGACGCCAGTCGAGCTGGGAGTAGTAGAAGAACAGCTTGATCCCCTCGCGCTGGCAGGCGCCGGCGAGCTCCTTGAGCGGGTCGCGCCGGAACGGGGTCCAGGCCACGACGTTGTAGCGGGTTAGGGTCGTCCCGAACATCGAGAAGCCGTCGTGATGGCGCGCGGTGATCGTGAGGTAGCGCATCCCCGCCGCCTTGGCGAGCGCCACCCAGGCTGCCGCATCGACCCCGACGGGATTGAACGTCGAGGCCAGCCACTCGTAACTCTCGACCGGAATGTTCCGGTTCTGCATCACCCACTCGCCCTGACCGAGCAGGCTGTACACGCCCCAGTGGATGAACATGCCGAACCTGGCATCGCGGAACCACTCGCGCGCGGCCAGCCGCTCGGGCGGGACCGAATCGGTCGCCTGCGCGGCGACGGACGGCGAAATGGCGGGAGAAACCGCCGCGAGGACGAGAAGCGCCCGAGGCAGGGTTCGTTGCCAGGCCGAGATCGTCAGGCGTAGGCCCACAGATTACCCGGTTTACACGGATGACAACTCGGATCTTCTTGGTCTTCTGTCCCTAGCGCCATTGTTGGTCTTCTGTTCTTCTTGATTTGCTTCGGAGATCTGTGCCGATCAAGGACAGAATCCGGGTAATCCGGGTAATCTGTGGGTCAAAAGACGACCGATCCCTGTTGCTCCGGGAGCACCGCCGCGGCAGATGGCTCGGGAGCGGTACCCGCTCAGGAGTCGAGCGTGAGCGGCAGCGTCCGGAGCCGGCGACCGGTCGCCGCGAAGACGGCGTTGGCAACCGCCGGCGCGATCGGCGGCAGTCCGGGCTCGCCCGCGCTTCCCGGTCCGGCGCGGCTCGACACCAGATGGACCTCGACCCGAGGCGCCTCCGGGAAGCGGAGCAACCGGTAGTCGGCAAAGTTTCTCTGCCTAACCCGGCCCCCCTCGAACGTGATCTCCTCGAAGAGCGCCGCGCCGAGCCCGCTGATGATCGATCCGGAGAGCTGGGCCTCGACGATGCCGGGATGGATCACCTGCCCGCAATCGGCAGCGCAGACGACCCGATGGACGCGAATCTGCCCTCGCTCCACCGACGCCTCCGCGACCTGGGCCACGTAGCTCTCCTTATTCATGACGAGGGCCACACCCCGTCCGACGCCGCTCGGCAGCGCTGAACCCCAACTCGCCTGTTCGGCCGCCAGATCCAGCACCGCCCGGGCTCGCGGATCGCGCAACAGACTGCGGCGGAACTCGACGGGATCCTTGCCGGCCAGCGCGGCCAGCTCATCGAGGAAACTCTCCAGAAAGAACGTGTTCTGCGACACCCCGACCGAACGCCAGTGTCCGATCCACACCGGGGTCACGAAGGGGTGGCTTTCGACCCGGAAGCCGGCAAACCGGTACGGACTGCCGACGATGCCGTCCACCCCGTTGCGATCCACCTGGTCCGCACGCCCTCCGCCGATCGGGGTCGACACCACCCGGGCCGAGAGCGCAACCAGGTTGCCGGCGCCATCGAGCCCGCCTTCGAACCGACAGCGCGCCAGCGGCCGGTAGTAGTCATGTCCCAGGTCTTCCTCGCGAGTCCAGAGCACCTGAACCGGCGCCTTCACCTTCAGCGCGGTCTCCACCGCGTCCTCGACGAACTCGGTCCGGCTCCTTCGCCCCCAGCCGCACCCGAGGTAGGTGGGATGCACTACGACCTGTTCTATCGGGAGCCCGCTGACCCGAGCCGCGGCGGCCTGGGAGCCCTGGGGGTTCTGGGTCGGCGCCCAGACCTCGCATTGCCCGTCCCTAACCCGCGCCGTACAGTTCATCGGCTCCATGGTGGCGTGGGAGAGGAATGGCGCATCGTAGGTTGCCGAGTGTCGTCGCGCCGCCGCCTGCAGCGCGGCCGCGGCATCGCCGTCCTGCTGCGCCACGATGCCGGGAGTTTCGATCCGCCGGGAGTATTCCGCGGCGAAATCGGCAGTGCTCATGGCGAACTCGCCGGGTTCCCACTCGATGCGCAACGCGCGGGCCCCTTCGAACGCCGCCCAGCTGTGCTCAGCAACCACCGCCACACCGCTGGATATCGCCACGACGTCACGAACACCGGGAACTCGCCCGGCGGGTTCGGCGTCGAAGCTCTTGAGTTTGCCGCCGAACACCGGGGACCGGACCACCGTCGCGAAGAGCATTCCGGGGAGCCGCACGTCGATCCCGAAGGTGGCGCGGCCGGTCACCTTCGCGGCGAGATCGACCTGGGGTATTCGAGTGCCGATCAATCGGAATGCGGAAGGATCCTTGAGCCGGGGTTGCGCCGGCACCGGCAGCTGCGCCGCGGCATCAGCCAGCTCACCATAACCCGCTCTTCGGCCCGACCGCTCGTGAATCACCAAGCCCTTCTCGGTGCGGCATTCGGGTGCGGGGACTGCCCAGCGTGCGGCGGCCGCGGTGATCAGCATCTCCCGCGCGGCCGCTCCCGCCTCCCGGAGCCGCATCCACGCGCCGCTCCGCACGCTGCTGCTCCCCACGGTCATCTGGCGTCCGTACTTGGCGGGATGGGCGTCGGCCTGGATTATCCGCACCCGTTCCCAGTCGGCATCCAGCTCGTCCGCCACGATCATGGGCAGCGCGGTCCGCACCCCTTGCCCCATTTCGGCGCGGGCCATCCAGATCGTCACCGTGCCGTCCGGGGCGACCCGGAGGAACGGGTTAGGCTGAAACGCAGCGGCGCGGCGCCGCGTCGAGCCGGGGAGCCGGGTCGCCAGGACGAGGCCGGCTCCCGTCCCAACGCCCAGGACGACGAATTCGCGGCGACTCAGCTTGACCTTAGCCATTGGTCGCCTCCTGCGTAGCAGCGCGGTGAATCGCGCGGCGGATCCGGTCATAGGTGCCGCAGCGGCACAGATTGCCCGCCAAGGCTCGGTCGATCTCGGCATCACTGGGTCGTGGTGTGGTGCCAAGCAACGCCGCGGCCGCCATGATCTGGCCGGGCTGGCAGTAGCCGCACTGGGGAACTTCCTCTGCGATCCAGGCCTCCTGGACCCGATGCTTGCCGTCGGGGGCAAGCCCTTCGATCGTCGTGACGGCGCGGTTGCCGACCGAGCCGACCGTGATCAGACAGGAGCGGACCGCCTCTCTATCGAGAAGCACCGTGCAACAGCCGCACTGGCCGATCCCGCAGCCGTACTTGGTGCCGGTGAGGCCAATGAGATCGCGCAGGCCCAGAGCAGCGGCATCTCGGGCGAGGCGTCGATGGTGTGGCGGCGGCCGTTGACGCTGAGGGAAATCGGAGACATGGAACCCCCGGGCAGGAGTAGCGTCACCTAGTATGAGACGAGCCGGCCGGTTCGACAAGGCCGGCCGGATTTCAGGACGACGGCTACACTACGGGCGCCACGTGCCCTTGGCGACCTGGGGGACAAAACGCTCGAGACCGCGCGGCGGAAAGCGGAGCGTCTTCTCCTGCTCCGCGCTCCAGTAGGCCGTCATGAGCAGTTTCACCACCTCGAGGCCGTCCTCGAAGGTAAGGCGAGCCTTCTCCTTCCCGAGGAAAACCCGGACGAAATGCCGGTTCTCGGCCTCGTACCCGTAGGCTACCGCTTCGTTGGGCACGACCGGCATCTGGCCGACCTCGGCGTTCTGCTTCTCGACCAGGTCCTCACCGGCCTTCCCGGTCACCTCGCGGCTGAAGAAGAGCTTGAGCCCGGGCTCCAGGCTGTTCCAGCTCATCGAGTATTCGGGGCCCAGGAGCTCCGCCGAAAGCCGAAGCCCGGCGCCGACGAAGCTCCAGGACGTGGTCGCCTCGCCTAACACGGTGTGGCCGTCGCGAGTCTCGAACTCGATGGTGACGCTAGCGAAATCCTCGGCGGGCGCGCGCAGGTAATCGACCCCCATGGCACGCTTGAGCCGGCGGGCATACTCGGGCCGGGTCCACTTGAGGCTTCCGATGTGACCGGTCACCCGCCGGGGCCGAACCGAGGCGAGCGGCTCGCCGGGTTGGGTGAGCAGATGGCGCACGACCAGCGCCGAGTGGCACATCATGTCGTTGAGGACGCCGCCGCCCTGTTTCTGCCCGCTCCAGAACCATGGTGCATGCGGCCCGCTGTGCTCTTCCGCGGCGCGAGCAAGGTAAGGCCGCCCGGTGAGCGCGGCGCCGCGGGCCCAGAGCAGCTCCTTGCCGCGCTCGACGTGCGGGGCAAAGAGCTGGTTCTCGAGATAACCGGTGGACAGCCCCGCTTGCTTGGCGAGCTTGACGACCCCGATCGCTTCGGCTGCGTTGCGGGCAAGCGGCTTTTCGCAGGCAATGCCGCGGAGCTCGCCTTTTCCGCGCACGATCGTATCGGCAATTTCCTCGATGTTCTCGATCCGGGCGAAATTGGCGCCGCAGACCCACACCGCGTCAATGCGCCGGTCTTTCACCATCTCGGCGATCGAGCGATAGGGGCGGCAGTCGCCCAAATCGAGCGAGCGCGCCAACGCCGCCGCACTGCGGGCGTGCTCGGCCGTGGGACTCCAGACGCCGAGGATGTCTCCATCGCGCACGCCGCGCCAGGAAAGCATGTGGAAGCGGGCGTTGAACCCGCTGCCGATGATGCCGACGCCGAGGCGAGTTCTGCTCATGTCTGACCTCTTAAGAGGTGGATCCACGGATTACGCGGATTACGCGGATTCAACTGATAGCCCACAGATTAAACGGATGAAACGGATTCTATTCGATGTAGCCCAACTCTTGTCGATCTAATCCGATTAATCCGTTTAATCTGTGGCTGTTTTCCAATCGGCGTAACCCATAGATCAGATTGCTCATCAAGGGACTGCCTCAGGGCCGAGCCCGCATCGCCTCGAGCAGCGACACCCCTCGGGCATCCGCCGGCCTGGGGATCCCAAGCCACTCACTTACGGTCGGGGCGGCATCGATCACTCGGGCCGTGGGCAGCCGGCGGCCGCTCACCCCCGGGCCGATCGCGCAGAGCACCGTGTACATGTCGCGCTCGATGCTGGGAAACCCGTGACTCCCCGCAGGAGTTCGCTGGGTGACCAGCGAATCGTTGAGGGCCGAGCTGTAGTAGTATCCCGGCGCGAGCCCGAAATACACGTCCCCCCCGGTGGGCCCGCCCCGGCCCAGGGTGTCGTTCGGTTCGGCGCGCCAGACTTCGGTGACGAGGCGATCACCCCCCGGGCCGCGGGCGTTCCGCAAGACCGCCATCACGGTATCGATCACCCATTCGGCCTGCCCGGTGGGAACGATCCCGCCCTTCCGGCCGGTCCGGTTCACGTTGATCCAGTACCCGTTCGGCGAAACCGCGCTCGTGCGGGTTAGGTCGGTCCGGCCGTTGGCGTCGGTGGCCAGGAGCCCGGCCCGGCGCAGCGCGGTGTTCACGTGAAAGAGCTTCCAGGTGGGCCGCATCCCGTGGTCGCCCGCCACCACGAGCAGCGCGCCGCCTTCGCGGGCCAGATCCCATAAGGCCTGGAGCCGACGATCGACCATCGCCCAACCCCGGCCCCGGTAGGCGTTGATGCGGGCGGCCGTGGCCGGGTCATTTACCGGTACGTCGCGCGAGACCAGGCCGTACCAGCTGTGGTCCAGGTCGTCAGCCAGGGAGAAATACTCCGCTTGTAACTCCGGCCGGCGGGTTCGCCACGCCCACTCGCTCCCTCGCATGAACTGGCGGGTCTCGAGCTCGGCGGTCTCCAAATACCGGAGTTCGGCGGATCCATCGCCGCCCCGCTCGAGCGGCGGGCCGGCATCGCGCATCAGGTTCCACGCCGTGTTGCCGACGAAGCCGCCGACGGCGTCCTCGTAGGACCGCAGCACCCCCGGCTGGTTGGCCCGGATCGAGGTCCGGCCGCTCTGATAGAGCTGATAGGAGGAGAGGTCGGGCGCCAGTTCCCAGAGCCGGAAATAGACGCCGCTTCGCCCGGTGCCGCCCCATGTGCTGCTCCAGCCCCCGGGATCGGGCAACCAGAGCACCTCCGAGAAGTAGCGCGCGAGGTCCCGCCCGGCCGGCGGGGTGGATTCCGGAGGCACAGGCCTAACCCGCACGCCCAGCGCCACATCGCGGGCAGGACTGATGACAATCTCGCTGTATCGATCCGGGCCGAAGAACAGGGCGAAGACCGAGTCGCGCCCGATGGCCCAAGCCACTTCCCGCAGCGGTACCCCGGCGCCGAGCCGGTCAATCCCGCGCCAGGGCGGCGCCGGCCGGGGCGGGTTACCGACCGCAGTCAGCAAGCGAGGCTCAGGGCCCCCGGTATAGCCGTTCAAGAGGAAGAGCCGCGGATCCGCAAGCGCCGCGCTGTCCCGCCGGACCAGGGCCGTATCGCGGCCGCCCTCGGGCCGCCAGCGGCCCGGTTCGCCCGCTTGGGTGACCTGGTGAGCCACCACTGAACGGCCGGCCCGCACCGCCGCGATCCAGATCGGCTCGGCCCGGAGCTCGCGCGCCTCGAATCCGGAACGAAGCTCGGTGAGCGAGAACTCGGTCCAGGGCAATGGCGGTTGCGTGTTAGCCGCCACGCCGTTGACGTTGCCGTACACGCCGGTCCAGAGCGCAGCGTGGCTCGCCGCGGTGACACTCGGCCACATCGAGCGCGCGCCGTCGGTGCAGCTCGCCTCGTTGAAGAAGCGAAGCAAGTTCGGGATGGCGGCGGGATCGACCGTGCGGCGCGCGCGCTCCTCGTTCATCGCATCGAAGCTCACCAAGATGGCGCGGCGGGGTGTGGCCGAGGTGGGACCGGAGCGGGGAGCAGACCGAGAAGCACAGCCGGCAACGAGCAGGAGGATGCCCGGTGCCACTCGGCACACCAGATTCACTGCGGCGCGCTCCGCTGGGCCAGTGCCGGCTGTGAGTAGAGCCGGCCGCCACGCATCACATGGGTCCGGGAGCGGAACGCTCGCGCACTGGAACGCGGATCCTCGGCCAGCACGCGCCCCGGCAGCTCGACGCGGCGCGCCCCCGCCGGGACCGGGCATTGGGCCACCCGGCCGACACAGGCTATCCGTTCACCTCGCACAATCACAACCGCGTCCTCGATCGCGGGACCGCCGGTGCCGTCCAGGACCACGGCCCCGACCAGGGCGATGGCTTGAGCCCTCAACGGGTCCGCCGCAAGCGCGGTTGCAGCCCACCAGAGCGCGAGCCCGCCGGGCGATCTCATCGGTCCGCAGAGATGACCGTGTTGAGCAACACGTTCGCTCCGTTGGTGATATCCTCCGGCCGAGTGAGCTCCCGGGGCGAGTGGCTGATCCCGCCGACACTGGGCACGAAGATCATTCCCATCGGCGCGATGCGGGCGATCTCCTGAGCATCATGGCCCGCCCCGCTCGGCATGCGCTGCCGGGTTAGGCCCAGCGCGTCGGCGGCGCCCTCGATCCACTGCATCACCCGCGGATCGGCCAGGGCCGGCTCGCTGTGCAGCAACGACGCGAACCGGAACCGGGTTCCGGTGCCCTGCCCAATCTCTCCGGCGATCTGCTGAAACCGAGCGGTGAACCGCTCGAGTTTCTCCACGGCAAGATCCCGCAGATCGACCGTCAGCACGACCTGGCCGGGAATCACATTGGTGGTATTGGGCGAAGGAATCATCCGGCCCACCGTCGCCACCTGGCGCCCCGGCTCGGCACGGATCGCCTCGTTCACCGCTACCGTGAAGCGCGCCGCGGCCAGCATCGCGTCCTGGCGCTGGTCCATCGGCGTGGTCCCCGCGTGGTTCGCGAAGCCCTCGATGCTCACCTCGAACCAGCGCAAGCCCACGATCCCCTCGACCACGCCGATCTGGAGGCCGGTCTGATCCAGCCGGCCGCCCTGCTCGATGTGGAGCTCGAGGTACCCCGTGAGGTCGCCCTGCTTGCGGACTGCCTCGGCCAGACGGGTCAGTTCGCCGCCGACGATCCGGATCCCCTCCCGGATGGTCTTGCCGGACCGGGCCACCTTGTCGAGATCGGTATCCTTGAGATCGCCGATCGCGAGCTTGCTTCCGATGGTGCCGCCTTCTTCGTTCTGCCAGATCACCACCTCCACCGGATGGCGAAGCCGCACGTTCTGCTCGCGGAGCGACCGGGCCACTTCGATCGCACCGAAGGACCCGACTACCCCGTCATAGTTCCCACCATCGGTGACCGAGTCGATGTGAGAGCCGATCAGGATCGGCGGGAGGGCGGGTGCGGTACCCGGGAGAAGGCCGCGAATGTTGCCGGCCTGATCGATCCGCGGGTTAAGGCCGGCCTCGCGGAGTCGATCCATCGCAAAGGCCCGGCCGGCGAGGTCGGCCTCGGAGTAAGCAACCCGATTGATGCCGCCCTCGGTGCGGCCGATCGAGCCGAACTGGGCGATCCAGCCGTTGAGCCGCTCGCCGTTGACGCGGAGCGGGGCGATTGGGCGGGTGGGCGGATGGGCAGTTGGTGCCCAGATCCCCGGGATTTGGCTCGTCACCAAAGCAGCCTGAGCGGACTTGGCCAGGAACGTCCTGCGATCCATACGGCCCCGAGGACAGGTGAGGCCAAGAATGTACTGGCGGAGCTTGCTTCGCGCCTCGTTCGGGTCTAGGCTCCGGCATGCCGCGTCGTCTCCCGCAGCTGCTGGGGTTCGCTCTCATGGCCGGTTCCCTACCTCTTTCCCTCGCAGCCCAGCGGTTCGAGCCCCGGGACTTCGCCGGCAAGCGCTGGTTCAAGGGCAACACCCATGCGCACACTACCGAAAGTGACGGCGATTCACCGCCAGAGGTCGTGGCGCGGTGGTACAAGGAGCACGGCTATCACTTTCTGGTGCTCTCCGATCACAACGTGCTCACTGATCCTGCCCGCCTTGCCGGCCTCGCCGACTCGACGTTTCTCCTGATCGCGGGCGAGGAGGTCACGACCCGGTTCGGGCGGAAGCCGGTGCACATCAACGGACTCGGCATAACCCGCCTGGTCGCTCCCGAGACGGATTCCACGCTGGTCGGCACGATCCAGCGCAACGTGGATGCGGTGCGGGGGGCGTCCGGGGTGCCGCACATCAATCATCCCAACTTCGGCTGGGCCTTCGGCGCCGCGGAGCTGCGCGAGGTCCGGAACGACTCGCTGCTCGAGATCTTTAACGGCCATCCGCTGGTGCACAACGAGGGCGGCGACGACCGGCCCGGTATGGAAGCGGTCTGGGATGTCCTGCTCTCCAGCGGCAAGCGGATCTACGGCATCGCGGTGGATGACGCGCATCACTTCCAGGGCGAGTTCGCCGGCCATCGGGCCAACCCCGGGCGCGGCTGGGTAGCGGTGGCGGCTCGCGGGCTCGGAGCAGAGGAGCTGCTCCGCGGCCTCGAGCAGGGGCTCTTCCATGCGAGCACGGGGGTCACGCTCGAGCGGATCGACGTCTCCGACCGCGCGCTCCGGGTGGCCATCCACGGGGAAGGCGACTTCAAGTACACCACCACGTTCATTGGCGACGGCGGCCGGGTGCTGGCGAAGGTTGGCGGGTTAAGCCCGGAATTCCGGCTCGACCCCGCCCGAAGCGGCAGCCTTACCTACGTGCGGGCGAGGGTGGACGATTCGGGAGGCCGCCGGGCGTGGGTCCAGCCGGTGTTTCTGCGCAGGCCCTAAGGCCTCCTTGATCCAGGAGGGCAAACCCGGTATATTGGACCATCGCAAGGTGCGATGCTGATCCAAGGAGCATTCAGGGCCCTGGGACGTTCGCCCGGGGCCGTCTGTTTTCTGGTTCGAGCGGTTGCAAGCCCATCGTGAGGGCAGGTTCACGAATACACTGTAGTCGGTCTGCGGCATTGCCCATCTCCGATTACACCAACACCAGAGGAGTTACGCAATGCGTACGACCGGTACCGTCAAGTGGTTCAACGATGCCAAGGGCTTCGGGTTCATCACGCCCGATAGCGGAGAGAAGGACTGCTTCGTCCATCACTCGGCGATCCAGGCCCAGGGCTTCAAGAGCCTGGCGGAAGGAGAAAAGGTCGAGTTCGACATCGTCCAGGGCCAGAAGGGCCCGGCGGCGGAGAACGTGACCAAGCTTGGCGCCTAACCCGCGCTAACCCGCGACAGCCAGACTGTGACGACGACGCCCGGCGAGTGCCCCGCACTCACCGGGCGTTGTTCGTCATGAGGGAATCCACCAGGCGCTGGGCCGCGATCGTGCTCCGCGCCGTGTCTCCCTGAGTCGATCGCAGAATCCCGACCGCGCGGCGGGCCGCCTCCAGCGCCTCGCGATTCTTGCCCAGCGCCAGGTCGACCCGGGCGAGCCCGTGCCACGCGGTCCCCAGCTCGGGATAGGTAGGGCTGAGCGTTGACGAATAGCGTTCGATGACGTCTCGGAATAGCGCCTCCGATTCGATCAGCATGGCACGATCGTTCTTCGGACGGCCGGCATTGAGCAGCGCGGTGGCCAGTTGCATGATGCCGAAGATAGTCCGGGGATGATCCGGCCCCTGCAGCCGGGTCTGCCGCTCGAGGAGGTCACGGTAGGCGACCACGGGGGCCTGCCAATCGCCCTTCGCCCCCTTGAACGCAGCCAGGTTGCTGAGCGCCACGATGGTCCGCTGGTGCTCGGGGCCCACGGCTTTCTGCAACGCGCGGAGGGCCAGGTCCTGGGTGGCGATCGCCTCGTCGAACCGCTTCTGGAAGTAATAGGCTGCCGCGAGGTTGTTGGCCGTGACCCCAACCGAGCGGTGCTCATCCCCGAATTCTTCGCGCCGGATCGCCAGCGCCTCGGCTAACACGCTGTTGGCCGCGGGCCAATTGCGCCGGGCATTCAGCACGACGCCCAGATCATTGAGCGAGCGGGAGAGATCCCGGCGCCGCTCCGGACCGCCCGCGCGGCGAATCGCCACCGCCTCGCGGAGCAACGGCTCGGCGTCCGCGTAGCGGCCCAGCTCATGGGTGACCCATCCGAATAGGTTGAGCGAAGTCGCGAGATCAGGATGGTCAGCCCGGAGCATCCGGCGCCGCAGCTCGAGCGACTGCCGAGCCAGGGGTTCGGCGACCTGATAGAGTCCCAGCCGATCGTACCCATCGGCCAGCACCTCCATCATCTCTGCCTTGAGCTCGGGGCGATCGGCGTAGGCCTGGTCGAGGCTAGCTGCCTGGAGATCGAGCAGCCGGCGAGCGGTGACCGTGTCGCCAACCGCGCGACCCGCCCCGGTGGCCCCGAACATCTCCATGAGGAAGGAGCGGACCTCGAGCGCCTTGTCGCGTTCGCTGGCCACCCGGGCCGATTCGCGAGCGACCCGGCCCGATTGCACCAGCGTCACGACGGTGGTTGCTGCCAGGGCCAGGAAAACGGTGGCGCCGGTGGCGACCCATGCGGCATTCCGCCGAACGAACTTGCGGGCCCGATAGCCGAACGTGTCGGGGCGCGCGCTGACCGGAAGCCCGTCGAGATACCGCTGGATATCGTCGGCCAGCGCGGCCGCCGAGGGATAACGCCGCTCCGGTTCCTTGCGAATCGCCTTGAGGACGATCGTATCGAGGTCGCCGGCCAGGGTACGCCGGAGCTCGGCGGGATCGGTGTTCCGCCGCGCGCTGGCCTCCGGCGTCCCCACGACCTCACTGGGCCGGCTGGGCATCGCTTCGAGCACGGCACGCTCGATGTCGGCTTGCGACTCGGAGCCGGTCGAGTACGGATGTCGTCCGGTCAACAATTCATAGAGCAGCACGCCCAGGCCATAGACATCGGTTGCGGTCGTGATCGCCCGGGCGGCGATCTGCTCCGGCGCGGCGTATTCCGGCGTGAGCACCCGCACGTTGGTGCGGGTTTCGGTGCCGGGACTCAACGCCTCGGTCGGGGCGATCACCTTCCCGATGCCGAAGTCGAGCAGCTTGGGCACGCCGTCCTCGGTGACCACGATGTTGCGCGGCTTGATGTCGCGATGGATGACCAGGTTCTGATGCGCGTGCTGGACCGCGGCACAGATCACCCGGAAGAGGCGAAGCCGTTCAGCCACCGGCATCCGCCGACCATCGCAGTACTCGTCGAGCGGGAGTCCCTCGACATACTCCATCACGAAGTAGGGCCGGCCATCCGGCGTGGCGGCGGCGTCGAGGAACTGCGCGATGTTGGGGTGATGGAGCGTGGCGAGGATCCGGCGTTCGAGCCTGAACCGGTTCAGCACGTCCTCGGTATCCATCCCGCGGCGGATGACCTTCAGCGCGACCTTTTGTTGCAGGTCCTCGGTCTCGCGCAGCGCGAGATACACCTCGCCCATGCCGCCCCGCCCGACGCGGCGGAGCAGCCGGTACGGCCCAATCCGCTCCGGCAGCGGTTCGGCCGGGTTAGGCGAGGATTCCGCGAAACCGGAAAGATCGACCATCGGCCGAACCAGGAAGTCGGGCTTCGCCTCGAGTGACGCGAGCAGCGAATCGACTTCGCGGCGCAGCTCCGCGTCCCCGGCGCAGGCCTGATCGAGGTAGGCACGCCGCTCCGCGCCGGTCTTCTCGAGCGCGGCGAAGCAGATCGATTCGACTTGCTGCCAGCGGGTGGGGTCCATTGTTTCTTGGCTATTGGCTATTGGCTATTGGCTATTGGAAACCGCACTGCCCCGGAAGGCTGTTGACCAATAGCTAATAGCCAATAACCAATAGCCCCTCAATAGCCAATAGCCAGCTCGCCGAGCTCCCGCTTCAACCACGCCCGCGCCACGGTCCACGACCGGCGCACCGTGCGCTCGGAAACGCCCAATACCTCGGCGACCTCCGCCTCCGCCATGCCGCCGAAGAAGCGGTACTGCACGATGCGCGCACCCTGGGGATTGAACCCGTGAAGGCGGTGCAACGCGTCGTCGAGGGCGATCAAGTCTTCCGCTTCCGCGTTCGAAAAGAGCGAAGCCGCGGCCACGTTGCCGGCCGCGTCGAGCGGCAGGTGCACCGCCCCACCTCCCCGCTTGGCCGCCTGTCGCTGCTTGGCGTAATCCACCAGGATCCGTCGCATCGCTTCGGACGCCACCGCGAAAAAGTGGCTCCGGTTCTTCCATTCGACTCGGGTCTGGCCTACCAGCCGGAGATACGCCTCGTGGACCAGGCCGGTGGTGTTCAGGGTATGGCCGGAGCGCTCGAGCCGGAGCTTTGCGTGAGCCAGCTCGCGCAGCTCCTCATAGACGTGGGGCAGCAGCCGGTCGAACGCCTCCTTGTTGCCCTGGGCGGCATCGCGCAGCATCCCGGTGATGATCCCGGCGCGCTCGCTCGCGGAGGACTCGCTCATCGGCTGCGCGGCTCCGGCTCAGGGATGGGCGCTGACGCGGGCGGCCACCATGCCCACCGGTTCACCCCGGTTCATCGCGGGGGTCCCCACGACGTACATCACCTCGCCGTCCATTGGAGCGCGGATGGTCGCGAGCGTGTCCCCGAAGAAGTCGGTGAGCACGCCGATGAGCGCCCCCCGCGCCACCGAGTGGCCGCGCTCCACCACCGGATGCCACACTCCGGTCTCCGGACTGGTGAGCACTTCGTAGCTGCCGAACCAGACCGGAGCCTCAGCCCTAACCCGCTCCCCCGGGAGCATGCCCAGGAACCGGATCAGCCGGAACGCGCCCTGCACGTTGCGCTCCACCATGGCGGGTTCGGGGAGGCCGAGGTAGCCGTTCTCGGTGGTGAGGGCCGGCTTGCCGCGGAGATGGGCGGTGTTCTGGGTGTAGATCGAGCGGGCCGGGTCGCGGGTGCGAGTCGTGTCGATGATGATGTGGTCGGCGCCCCAGACCAGGGCCATCTCCCGGGCCACCGAGTCCACCCGGGCGTTCACCCCGAGCTTGTTCCAGTAGGTGTAGGGCCGGAGCGATTCGTTGCCGTCGCCGGCGTGCATGTCCACCAGATAGTCGGCTCGCTCGATGATCTCGGTGGTAATCCGGTGGGCAATCCGCTCCGATACGGTGCCATTCGGATTCCCCGGATACACCCGGTTCAGGTTCTTCCGGTCGATCGGGCTGTAGTAGATGGTGCGGCCCAGGAAGGAGGGGAGGTTCGCGACGTGCACAATCAGGAGGGTGCCGCGGAGCTGCTTCGGGTCTACCATCGCCCTAACCCGCTGGAGCGCGACGATCGGGGCGACCTCGGAGCCATGGGTCCCGCCGATCAGGCCCAGGGTGGGCCCCGGCGAGGCACCCCGCACAATGGTGAACGGAATCCGGGTGCCGGAGTCCTGCGCAGCGGGCACCTCGAGGAACCCGGAGGCACGGCTGCCCGCCGCCGCGGTTACCCCGCTGATCGTGAGGGCGGGTTGCTGGGCCGAGACGGCATTCCACCCCAGTACGCTCACGAGGCCAAGTCCGAACGCTCGCATCGGGTGTCCTCCTCTCAGTGCTTGACGAGAACCAGCTTCTGTCTGCCCTCTTGCCCCATCCTCGCGAAGGTCCGCTCCTGAGTCAGGGTCTTGCCATCCTCGGACCGCGAATAGCGGTCTGTGATGGTGACCTCTCCCTGAGGGTCCTGAATCGTACTCACACTTACCAGGGCAGCGCCCTCCCAGCGGAGCCGGCTGGTGACCTCGGTCGGCCCAGCCATGTTCTTGTGCGGCTCGCCATCGATCGCATACACGAGGGTCGTCGTAGTGGATTCCCCGGTGGCGCTGGTGGTGGTCCGCTTGATCGTGAGCTTGGGCTCTTGATGGTCCCAGACATCGGTGCGGCTTTGGGGCGTGAGTGCCTCCATGCCGCCGAGATCACTCAGCTCGCGGTGGAACACCCAGGTGCCGCTCAGATTGGGAACCGACTGGGCAGAGGCGTCGGGAACGCCGAGGGCGAGTGCCGCGAGGAAGCCAACCGGAAGAACGCGTCGCATGGGAAGAACCTTTCGAGTGAAGGAATGCACCTACTTGTTGCTCCCGCCGAGGCCCCGCAAGCGCCTGGGCAAGCCGATCCGGCACGGGAGCCATAGAGGAATCTTACCGTTCAGCAGGGGGGACGGCCACTCTCGCTGGCGGCCGCGTGGGGGTTATGGTACGTTGGCGAACGGGGCGAACGGGGCGAACGGGGCGAACGGGGCGAACGGGGCGAACAGGCGGTAAGACGGTAAGACGGTAAGACGGTAAGACGGTTGGAACACCAAGGAGAAATACGATGCGACGTCAATCCGGAATCCAAGCGGCGCTCTGGTTCGTGGCGACGCTGTCTCCTCTCGCAGCGCAGAACGCTGCGCCGCCTATGGCACGCAAGATCCCCAAGGTTGATACGCTGCACGGCGAGATCCGGATCGACAACTACTTCTGGCTGCGCGAGAAGACCAACCCGGAAGTGATCCGTTACCTCGAAGCGGAAAACGGGTACACTGAGGCCGGGCTCAAGCATCTCCAGCCGCTCCGGGACACCCTCTACCAGGAGCTCTTGGGGCGGATCAAGGAGACCGACCAGCAGGTCCCCTACTTCGAAGGCGGCTACTGGTACTACAGCCGGACCGAGCAGGGGAAGTCCTACTCGATCTATTGCCGCAAGAAGGGTACGCTGGACGCGCCGGAGGAGATCATTCTCGACCAGAACCGGCTCGCCGAAGGGAAGAAGTTCCATGCCCTGGGCGGCATGGAGGTGAGTCCCGATGGCAACTATCTGATCTACCTCGAGGACACTACGGCCTTTCGCGAGTACACCCTCTACGTGAAGGATCTCCGCACCGGGAAGCGGCTTCCCGACGCGATTCGCGGGGTGTGGAACGGAACGGCCTGGGCCAACGACAACCGGACCTTCTTCTATCTCACGCCAGATTCGGCCAAGCGCGGGAATGCGATCTGGCGGCACGTGCTCGGAGCGCTGAAGGACCAGAAGATCTTTCAGGAGGACAACGTCCTCAACAATGTCTTCGTGTTCCGCTCCAAGAGCGGCCAGTACGTGTTCATCGGCGCCGACGGCTTTACCAGCTCGGAGTGGCGAATCATCCCGACCGCTGAGCCCACCCGGGCGCCCAAGGTCGTGGCGGCGCGGCGGGCCGGGGTTGAGTACTCGGTGGATCACGTGGACGGCAAGTTTCTCATCTACACCAACGACGGCGCGAAGAACTTCCGGATCGTGTCGGCACCGGAGAGTGATCCCGGCCCGGCCAACTGGAAGGACTGGCAAGCCGGCAGCGACTCCGTCTTCGTCGAAGGATTCGACGTGACCAGGCGGTTCGTGGTGGTCAGCGAGCGAGCGGGCGGTCTCCGCCGGCTCCGGGTAGTCGAGCTCGCGACCGGACAGTCGCACTTCGTCACGTTCCCCGAGGCCGCGTACGGAGTCTTCCCGGCCCAGAACGCCGACTACGACGCGACCACCTATCGGTTCAGCTATTCGTCGTTCACCACGCCGGCGAGCGTCTATGACTACGACCTGGTGAAGCGGACCCGGGAGCTCCGCAAGCGGCAGGAGATCCCGAGCGGCTTCGATCCGTCGCGCTACGAGGTTCGGCGGGTTATGGCGCGCGCCCGCGACGGGGTGATGGTGCCGGTCTCGATCCTGCTGCCGAAGGGCTTTGCCCAGGACGGCAGCCGACCGTTCCTGCTCTACGCGTACGGTTCGTACGGTTCCACCATGGAGCCGACCTTCAACGCCACCGTGCTGAGCCTGGTGCACCGCGGGATGGGCTACGCGATCGCCCACATCCGGGGCGGGCAGGAGATGGGCCGGAGCTGGTATGATGACGGCAAGATGCTGAAGAAGAAGAACACCTTCTACGACTTCATCGACGTGGGGGAGTACCTCATTCGGGAGCGCTACACGTCTCGGGCCGGGCTGGTCGCCAACGGCGGCAGTGCGGGCGGCTTGCTCACGGGCGCGGTGGTGAACTTCCGCCCGGAGCTTTTCCGCGCGGTGGTGGCGGACGTCCCCTTCGTGGATGTGATCAACACCATGCTCGACGCCTCGCTGCCTCTCACCGCGCAGGAGTGGGAGCAGTGGGGTAACCCGCATAACCCGGAGCACTACGCCTACATGCGGTCGTACTCACCCTACGACAACGTGGAGGCCAAGGCCTACCCCATGATGCTGGTGACCACCTCGCTCAACGATTCCCAGGTGATGTACTTCGAGCCGGCCAAGTGGGTGGCCAAGCTCCGGGCGATGAAGACCGACCGGAACCCGCTCTATCTCAAGACCAATATGGCCGGCGGCCACGGCGGGTCGTCGGGCCGGTACGATCGCTTGCGGGAGATCGCGTACCGGTATGCGTTCGTGCTCGACGCGGTGGGTCTGGCGCCGCGGCCGGTACTGCAGTGATGGGTTTGAACCACAGATGACACAGATGACACAGATTGAACTGATGGCCCACAGATTAAACGGATGAAACAGATTCTGTTCGAAGAACTCCACGGGTCAAGGGCCTAATCCGCTTCATCCGTTTAATCCGTAGGTATGCTTTTCAATCTGTGTCATCTGTGTAATCTGTGGGCTAGAATGCCGGTTTCAACCAGTAGCGGAGTTTTGCCATGTGGTATTTGAGTCGTTTCACGATCGCGCTCGTTCTTGCCGCACCGGTCGCAAGCCTCCGAGCGCAGGAGATCGTCTATCCCAAGACCGCCAAGGTCGATCACGTCGACGAGTACTTCGGGACCAGGGTGCCCGATCCGTATCGCTGGCTGGAAGACGATACCGCGTCCGCGGTCAAGGCCTGGGTCGAGGCCCAGAATGCGGTCACCTTCGGGTACCTCGAGAAGATCTCGTTCCGGAAGCCGCTCCGAGCCCGGCTGGAGGCACTCTACAACTATCCCCGGATCGGCGCGCCGTTCCGGACCGGCCCCTATTACACCTTCAGCAAGAACGAGGGGCTCCAGAATCAGTCGGTGCTCTATATCCAGCAGGGGCTCGCCGGCACGCCGCAGGTGCTGATCGACCCTAACACGCTCTCCCCGGACGGTACCGTGCGCCTGGGCACGGCTCGGCTCTCGCGGGACGGGAAGTACTTCGCCTACGGACTGTCGAGCGGCGGGTCCGACTGGCAGGAGTTCTTCGTCATGGAGACCGCGACCAGGAAGCCTCTGACCGACCGGATCCGCTGGGTCAAGGTCTCGGGGCTGAGCTGGTACCAGGACGGGTTTTTCTATAGCCGCTATCCCGCGCCGGCCGATACCACCAAGAGGCTCTCCGGCTCCAACGAGAACCACCGGGTCTACTACCACCGGATCGGCACACCGCAGGAGCAGGACCGGCTCGTCTTCGATGATCCGGCGCATCCCAAGCGGTTCCACACCGTCTCGGTCACCGACGATGAGCGCTATTTGATCCTCTCGATCACCGATCGCAGCACAGCGGGGAACGACGGCAACGCGCTCTTCGTTCGGGATCTCTCGAAAGGAGAGACCGGCTTTCGCGCCGTCGTGACGACCTTCACGACGAGCTATCAGGTGCTGGACAATGTGGGCGACAAGCTTCTGGTCCGCACCAATGACCACGCGCGTAACTGGCGGGTGGTGGAGATCGACCCGGCGCGCCCGGAGCCCGCCAACTGGCGCGAGATCCTGCCCGAGCGGCCCGAGCCTCTGGACAACGTATCCGCCGCGGGTGGCAAGCTGTTCGCGATCTATACCAAGGACGTGGTGCACCGGGTCGAGGTCTACGATCTGGCAGGCAAGCGGGAGCGGGAGATTGCGCTCCCGACGCTCGGACGGGTGGGCGGGTTCGGCGGCGAGAAGGCCGACACCGTGCTCTTCTACACCTTCTTTTCTTTCACCTACCCGCCGACCACATTCAAATACCACGTGCCGAGCGGGACATCGACCGTGTATCGCAGGACCGAGGTTCCCTTCGATCCCAGCCGCTTCGAGACCCGGCAAGTCTTCTATACGGGCAAGGACGGCACCCGGGTTCCGATGTTCCTGGTGCACCGGAAGGGGCTGGCCCTCGATGGCCAGCGGCCCACCCTGCTCTACGGCTACGGCGGCTTCAACATCACCTCAGCGCCGGGCTTCAACCCGCTGCTGGTGGCGCTGCTCGAGCAGGATGCAGTGTATGCGCTGGCCAATATCCGGGGTGGAAGCGAGTATGGCGAGGCCTGGCACCAGGCCGGCATGCTGCTCAACAAGCAGACCGTGTTCGACGATTTCATTGCGGCGGCGGAGTGGCTCCAGGCAAACCGCTACACCTCGAAGGACCGCTGTGCGCTCCAAGGCGGCTCGAACGGCGGGCTCCTGGTTGGCGCGGTGATGACCCAGCGTCCCGATCTCTGCACGGTGGCCCTGCCCGCCGTCGGGGTGATGGATATGCTGCGCTATCACAAATTCACCATCGGCTGGAACTGGGCGGCCGAGTACGGCTCCAGCGACGACCCGGCGCACTTCCGGAACCTGCTGTCCTACTCACCGCTCCACAATCTCAAGGCGGGTACCAGCTACCCGGCGACGCTGGTCACCACGGCCGACCACGACGACCGGGTCGTGCCGGCCCACTCGTTCAAGTTCGCGGCGACCTTGCAGGAGAAGCACGTCGGGCCTAACCCGGTGCTGATCCGGATCGAGACCCGGTCCGGCCACGGCGCGGTGAATACCGCCAAGCAGCTCGACCAGACCGCGGACCTGTACGCGTTCATGCTGTACAACCTGCGGGTGAC
>JBQTHV010000063.1:0-5353 GCA_052389555.1 Gemmatimonadales bacterium
GTCAGGCCCGCGAGGAGATAGAGCCCCAGTTTGATGGGATCCATTCACTCGTCCTTCTTGAGCCGGAATGCGTCGGAGAAGGCCTGGAGTGCCTTCTGATCCGCGAGCTCGTAGACCGTCCGGATCAGGGTCACCGGCCGTTCGTCGTATGCCTTGATGAGGCCCCGCACCGCCCGCTCCAGCTCCGGATTGGCAGGCTCGAAGCGGAATGCTTCTCCCGGAGATTCTACGACAATTCCCTGCGAGCGGAAGAACCGCAGGAATCCTCTCGCCATGGGCACCGTGATGGCTGCGGGACGCAGGGCCTCGGCCAACTGCTCCGGGGTCAGCGTCGCGGGCGCGCTCCGCGCGATGCCAACCAGGACCTCCAGCGCGTCGGGCGTTGGGACACTGGCCTGAATCAGGCCCCGGACCTCGTCGGGAAGCTCGTTCTCCCTCACGCCACTTTTTACTGCTCCTCCCCACCCCAAAGCGAGAAAGGGACATGTATAGACAGACGCTTCTTGTGGCACAAGGGCGCTGGGCAGTGGCCGGACGGCCGGATGGCCAGACGGCAGCTGTTCGACCTCTAGTGGACCTGTCGTCTTGCCGTCCTGCCACCCGCCCTGAAAACGTCTCTTGGGGTTAGCGGGCCGCCGTCTCAGGGTTCGCGGGAGAGGAAGGCGATGAAGTCACGTGTGCTCGTCGCAGTTGCACTGGCCGGCGGGCTGGGAGCGGCGTGTGGCGGGCTCTTCGGCGGGTTATTCCGCTCACCCTCGCCCTCCGAGCGATATGCGGCGTCGCTCGAGAAAGCCGGGCTTCTCACGAGTGCGCTTGGACAGGACTGGATTCGAGCGGGAGAAGGAGCCTTGGCGTCGCCGATGGTCGTCAACCTCCCCGTACGGGAAACCGGGTATTTCCCGGCCGAGCCGGCGTCCGCGGTGGGGTACCGGCTCGAGCTCGTCCGGGGGCGGATCCTCCTGATCGAGATCGCCTTTGCGAGCGAGCGGCCCGCTCAGCTGTTCGTCGATCTCTTCCGGTTGCGGCCGGGAGAAGAGCCGGACCGGGTCGCGTGGCTCCCGCCCGACAGCACCGTGCTGCGGTACGAAGTCCGCCGCGACGGGGACTACCTGCTGCGGCTCCAGCCCGAGCTGCTCCGCAGCGGCCGCTACACCGTGGTGCAACGGACCGTGGCGTCGCTCCGGTTTCCGGTTCCCGGGTTAGGTGCCGGCGCGATTCTGAGCGGGTTTGGCGCGCTCCGCGATGCCGGGAGACGGGAGCACGAGGGAGTGGATATCTTCGCCGAGCGAGGCACTCCCGCAATCGCCGTGGCATCGGGAACCGCCTTCGCAGGCCTCAACCAGCTCGGCGGCAACGTCGTGTGGCTCGAGGACGCCGGCCGTCGCCGCACCTTCTACTACGCGCACCTCGATCGCTGGGCCCGGGAGGGCTCCAGCAAGGTCCTTCCCGGGGACACGGTCGGGTTCATCGGCAACACCGGCAATGCCCTCACCACCCGGCCGCATTTGCACTTCGGGATCTACGAGAACGGGCCGGTGGATCCGCTGCCGTTCCTGTCGCCCGATGATCCCGTCCCGCCGCCGTCCGAGGTTCCCCTCGATCGGCTGGACCACTGGGTTCGAGTGACTTCGACCCGGACCGTCCTGCGGGCCGGCCCTGGTGGTAGGGCCGACACGGTAGCGCGGCTGCCGGCGGGCGCGGTCGGCCTCGCGATGGCCGGCGCCCGCGAGACGGTGCGGCTCCGGCTGCCCGACGGTTCCGCGGGTTATGTTGAGGAAGACGCCCTCGTGGCTGCCCGCGAGCCGGTGCGGCGCGAGCGGCTGCCGGCCGGCACCCCGGTGCAGGAGTCGCCCAGCCCCAGCTCGCCCGCAATCGAGATCCTCGCGCAGGAACTTACGGCGGATGTCCTGGGGAGCCACGCGGACTACGATCTGGTCCGGCTGCGCGGCGAGCGGCTCGGCTGGGTGAAACGGAGGGGAGAGGGGAGAGGTGAGAGGTCAGAGGTGAGAGGGGAGAGGTGAGACGTGAGACGTGAGAGGTAGTCTGCGCATGAGGCCCTCTGACCTCTCCCCTCTGACCTCTCCCCTCTGACCTCTGACCTCTGACCTCTCACCTCTCACCTTCTACGGGCACCCCTTATCGAACACCACCCGCCACCGCCCGTCCGTCTCCCGCCGCCAGATTGAAGTGAAGGTGCCGGTCCGGTTGCCGGCAGGATCGCGCACCGGCCCGCTCGAGAGCGCGAGGGTGCCCGAAGGGAGTACCTCGACGATTTCCGGAGCCCAGGAGAACGGGGCCGCCGGACCGTCGAAGAACCGGCGCCATCCGGCAGCCACCGCGGCTTTACCGCGGAGTGGACCGGACCGGCCGAAGAACACCGCCTCATCCGCGAGGTGCGATGCGAAGGCCAGGGTATCCCGATCGGCCATGCTGCGAGCAAAACTGCTTTCCGCGGCGAACACCTGCCGCACGAGCTCGGATGGAGCCTGGGCCGGGACAAGGCCGGGAAGCGAAATGGCGGCGATGAGGACCGCGGGGAAGGCGTGGCGCATCGGCAGCACGCGGGCAGAGGATCGCGGAACAGTAATACGCTATTCGCTATTCGCTATTCGAAGGGCGAACCGGAATAGTGAACAGCGTATCATTCAAGCATGGCAAACCAGCATACCATCGTGATTGGCGGCGGCCTGGCGGGATCCGAAGCTGTCTGGGCTCTGGCCAGCCGCGGTGTGCCGGTGACCCTGTGCGAAATGCGCCCGGCGGTTCGGACCCCGGCGCACCAGACCGGCCGTCTGGCGGAGCTCGTGTGCAGCAACACCTTCAAGTCGGTCGAGCTCACCACTGCCCATGGGCTGCTCAAGGCCGAGCTCCGGATGCTGGGCAGTCTCTTGCTGGAGTGCGCGGACGCGGCGCGAGTGCCTGGCGGCAGCGCCCTGGCGGTGGATCGGGAGCTCTTCTCGCAAGCCGTGGACCAGCGGGTTAGGTCCCACCCTGCCGTCACGGTGGAGACCGCCGAAGCGGTCGAGCTGCCGGCGCCGGGGATCGTCGCCACCGGGCCGCTCACGTCGGACCGGCTGGCCGGCGCAATCGCGGCGCGCTTGGGCACCGGCGGACTGGCCTTCTACGACGCCATCGCACCGATCGTGAGCGACGACTCGCTCGACCACTCGGTGCTGTATCGCCGCTCTCGTTACGCGAAGGGAAACGGCGACGACTACCTCAACGCGCCGATGACCCGCGAGCAGTACGAGACGTTCGTGGCCGCGCTGCGGGAGGCCGATCAGTACCAGGGGCATGACTTCGACCAGGTGCCCTACTTCGAGGGCTGTCTCCCGATCGAGGAGATGGCGCGCCGCGGTTCCGAGACACTCCGGTTCGGACCCATGAAGCCGGTGGGTCTCGAAGATCCCCGCACTGGCAGGGAACCCCACGCGGTGGTGCAGTTCCGCCGGGAAGATCGGGCCGGACAAATGTGGAACCTGGTGGGCTTCCAGACCCGGCTGCGGATTCCCGAGCAGCAGCGGGTGTTCCGCACCATCCCCGGACTCGACCAGGCAGAATTTCTCCGCTACGGGAGCATTCACCGCAACTCGTACATCAACAGTCCGGCCTGCCTCGGTCCCGGGTTACGCACCCGCGACGAGCCGGCGGTATTCTTCGCCGGCCAGATCACCGGCGTGGAGGGCTACACCGAGTCGCTCGGGACCGGGATCCTCGCCGGGATCAACCTGCATCGTCACTTCCTTGGTAAGCCTCCCGCGGTCCCTCCTGCTACCACGATGCTGGGCGCGCTGCTCCGGTACTTGGGCGAGGCCGATCCCGGCCACTTCCAGCCGATGAACGCGAACTTCGGCCTGCTCGAGCCGCTCGACCGGCCGATGAAGAAGAGCGACCAGCGAGCGGCGCTGGTAGATCGGGCGTTGTCGGACTTTCAAGCGTGGGCGACCACGCTATGAACGGGACGGCAGGACGGCAGGTCGGCCGGACGGCAACCCTCGTTCGGGAGTTCCTCGCCCACCTGGCCAAGGAGCGCGACCAGTCGCCCCACACGATCAAGGCCTACCGCCGCGACCTCGCCGCGTTTTCCGAGTTTTGCAACCGGTTTTACGGTCGTGGGTGGCGCTGGGCCGGCGTGGATCGGCTGGGAGTGCGTGGCTTCCTTGGTGAGCTCGATCGGCGCGGGCTCTCCCGCCGCTCGGCGGCGCGCGCCCTTTCGGCGCTGCGCTCGTTCTATCGATACCTCCAGGTCCATCACAACATCGCGAATAGCGTGGTGCGAGCGGCCCGTCTCCCGAAACTCGAGAAGCGATTGCCGTCCCACTTCCTGCGCCCGGAAATGGATGCGCTGTTCGAGCGGGCCGAAGCGCTGGCGAGCGGCGAAGACTTCCTCGCACTGCGCGATCTCGCCATGCTTGAGCTGTTCTATTCGAGCGGGTTACGACTGGCGGAGCTCGCCGGTCTCGATCTTGGCGGGCTGGACCTCCTGGCCGACCAGGTGAAGGTGCGGGGCAAGGGCCGCAAGGAGCGAATTGTGCCGGTGGGCCGCAAGGCGAGCGAGGCGCTCCGGCGATACCTGCTCGCGCGCGAAGGAGTGGTGCGGCGGCCTGGCTCGGATCGGGGAGCCGTGTTCCTCAACCGGAACGGCCGCCGGGTCGGCCCGGTCACGATTCAGCGCCGGATGCACCGACTGTTCACCGCCGCTGGCCGGGACGCCCGGGTGCACAGCTTGCGGCACACCTTCGCGACCCATCTGATGGACGCGGGGGCGGACCTGCGGGCGGTGCAAGAGCTGTTGGGCCACGCGTCCTTGAGCACGACCCAGATCTATACTCACACCAGCGTGGAGCGGCTCAAGCAGGTCTATCGCAACGCTCACCCCCGAGCCGGGTAAGTGACCGATCGAGTGGCGGTGATCTCCTGCGATACCGATTGGGTGGAAGAGCAAACCATGCGAGAGGCTCACGAGTTGCTCGTCGGGCTCGGCAAGCCGATCACCTATTTCCTGACCCAGCGCTACGGCTTCCAGGACGAGCCCGGGGCGGTGCCCCTGGAATTCGCCCCCCATCCGAATCTCGAGGGGCGCGCGTTGGAACCGGCCGTGGAGGCGAGCATGGCCGTTACTCCAGGCGCAGTATCCTTCCGGGCTCACTCGTTGCAGTACTCGTCACGGCTGCGCCCCATACTCCGGAAGCACGGCATCCGGTTCAGCAGCTCCGCGATGATGTACCTCCAGCCGGGCATCCGAGCCTATCCGCTCGGCCATGAGCTTACCGAGGTCCCTCTCTTCTGGATGGATGCCTTTCACCTCGAGTACTGCGAGTTAGGCAGGCAATCGGCACTGGAGCTTCCGGCG
>JBQTHV010000064.1:0-7785 GCA_052389555.1 Gemmatimonadales bacterium
CCGACTACGTCCTTGGGGTGGAGACCGACGCCAACGGCGTCGAGCGCATCGTCGTGTATCGCCTCACCCGAACCTGAAGGCCGGCAGGTCGGGACCGCGGGTTAGGGCTGAGGCTCCCTCTTCAGCACGTAGTGCCCGCCGCCCGTATCGAACCGCAGCTCGGCCGCCGGTCCACTGTCCCCTGCGCGCTTGAACGTTAGATGGGTATCCCCGCTCCGGAAGGCCCACCCTTCCACCCACTGGATTGGCCGCGCGGCCGCGCCATTGACCGAGAGCGCCATGCCTTGAGGAGTCTGGGTCACTCCGGCACTCATCACCCGGCCGCGGGAAGGGCCGGAGTACTTCCCTACCAGGACGGCACCGTCACCCGTGAACGCCTTCGCCACCGGTCGAGTCCAGGGAAGGATCGCCCCGGCCAATTCGCTCGCCAGCGCGGAAGGAGAGACCGGCCCCGCGCTATTCATGAGCACGACGACCGCGAGCTCTGCACCGGGATACCAGCTCGCCTGGCTCACGAACCCGGTAATCGCTCCCCCATGACCGATCATGCGGAGACCGCGGGTGTCGGTTCCGACTGCGATGCCCATGCCGTAGCGAAGCGGGGTACCGTCGTTGAGTTTCGACGGGGCCACCATCTCACCATAGGACTTCGGAGGGAGCACGCGCCCGCCGTGCAGTGCCTGGAGCCAAGCGACCATGTCGCCGGCCGTCGAGCAGAGCGAGCCCGCGGAGAACGGCCAGATGTGCACGTTGGTCGGCGCTCGACGTACCTGATTCTGCTGGTACGAGTAACCGTGAGCCCGCCGCTCCACCATTTCGGTACTGTTGCAGTAGCTCGACCGCTTCATGTCGAGGGGCACGAAGATCTTCTTCTCGACGTAGTCCTCATAGCTCATCCCGCTGGCCTTCTCGATCACGTGGCCCAGGAGGAGGAAGGCGGAGTTGTTGTAGATCTGTGCCTCCCCGGGGGCAAAGTCGAACGGATAGCGCGCGACCAGGGCGAGGGCGGAGTCGCGCGGGAGGGTGCGGACGCTGAGATCGCGGAACTCGGGGATTTCGGTGATCCCCTTGATCCCGGAGGTGTGGTCGAGCAGCCGCCGCAGCGGAATCGGGTTCCCCCTGGTCGGAAAGGTCGGGAGATACTTGGTAATGTCGTCGTCGAGGCTCAGCTTGCCCTCATAGCGGAGCTGGAGGATGGCCGCGGCGGTGAACTGCTTGGTGATGGAGCCGATCTCGAACATCGCATCGGCCGTCATCGGGACGTTCCACTCGACGTCGGCTTTGCCGTAGCCCTTCAGGAGAAGGGTGTCGTTCCCCTTGACAATCGCCACCGCGATCCCGACCGCCCGTCCTTCCTGAACCGGCGCACCGGCCAGGGAGTCGAGTTTCCGGACCAGCGAGTCCCGCGCGGATTGGGCCAGGGCGGAACCGGCGTGAACGAGGCCGAGACAGGTAGTGAGGACGACAGCGTAAAGCGAACGGGGCCGGACCATTGGTGTGCTCCTTGAATGGTCTTCTATGTTACGAAAGACGTGGCGACAAGGTTTCGGAGAGCCCGCCCTCGACCGGTCGTTTGACGCCGCGAGTTCTGCGAATTAGGATGGGCGTGCACTCCAGGGTGCACCCCGTCCGCGGGAAGGGCCGAGCCCACCTGAGGAAGAGCTGGTCGTCAAGCCATCGATCTTCTTTCAGCCCGACGTGCGGACCCGGGCGCACTGAAAGGAGATCTCATGCTCCCCGACCGGCCCTCCCTCGAGCAGCTCCGCAAGCAAGCCAAAGATCTGCTGCGCGACGCGCGCCGGGGAGACCCGAGCGCGCTCGCGCGCATCTCAACCGTCAAGCGCATCGCCCCCGATGCCCGACTCCTGCTCGCGCACGCGCAGCTCGCCATCGCGCGCGAGTATGGCTTTCCCAGCTGGCCCAAGCTGGCCCAGCAGGTCACGGCCGTGACGGGCGGCGGCTTTGTCCTGAGCCCACTCATTCGGCCGGTAGAGTTCTCGCCTGGTCGCCGCTGGATGCTGCCCGATGGATCCCAACTGGCCACCGACGACGTCTTCGCCATGTTCGTGGCGGCACGCGATGGCGACCTGGCGACCCTCAAAGGACTGGTCACCCGCATCCCTTCGCTGGCCACGGTTGAGTACAACTACACCCCGCCGATCCACTTCGCGGTGCGCGAAGGGCACCGCGACATCACCGAGTTTCTCCTCGATCGCGGCGCGGACCTGGGGTACCGCAGCTATCCGTTCCAGGAATCGCTGCTCACGTTCGCGGAGGACCGCGGCCACCACGACGTCGCCGACCTGCTGCGTCGGCAGCTCTCGCGCCGATTCGCGCTAGCGCCCGGAATGCAGGCCATCCTCGCGGCGGCGGCGAAGGGCGACCTGGCAGCGGTCGAGGCTGAGCTAACCCGCAACCCGTCGCTCGCCCGCGCCAGCGACGAAACCGGCGATACCCCGCTCCACCAGGCGGCCCGGAACGGACACCTGCCCGTCGTTCGAGCGTTGCTCGCTGCGGGCGCGACCATGGACGCGGTGCGCGGCGACGGGTACCGGCCGGTGCATTGCGCCATGATGCCGAACTGGTTCGCCCAGGTCGAGCTCGGCGTACGCGAGGAGATCGCGAACCTGCTGCTGGGACATGGGGCGCGCCATACCGTCTTCATCGCCGCGATGCGCGGAGACGAGCAGTTCGTGCGCGAGGCGCTCGCGCGCGACCGATCGCTCGCGAATTTCGAGGATACCTGCCATCACCGGGTGCTCTCGGCGGCGGTGCGCCGCGGCGATGTCGCCATGGCCCGGCTGCTCCTCGAGCACGGCGCCGATCCGAACCTCCCCGAGGAGGGAGCGCCGCGCGGGTTGTCACTCTGGATCGCCGTGCATGACCGCCAGCGCGACCTCGTGCGCTTGCTACTCGCGCACGGCGCGGACCCGAATGCGGAGGTTGATTCGAGCGGCACCCCCATGCTGATGGCGAAGCGTGACCCCGAGCTGTTGGAGTTGCTCCGCCGGCACGGCGGCCACGAGCAGAACTCGGACCGCGACCACGTCGGACGGCTGGTAGAGGAAGGAAAGCTCGATGAAGCGGAGCGACTGCTTCGGGCCAACCCGCAGTGGATCCACGACGACGAAGCCGGCTGGGGGGACGGCATTCTTGCCGGCCCCGCGCACGACGGTCGTCACGATGTGATCGCCATGCTCATGCGACTCGGCGCCCGGGTGCCGCCCGTCTCGAAGTGGGCGCCGTACTACTACTTCAAGCACGAGGCGACGGCGGCGTTTCTGCTGGACCACGGGATGGATCCCAACCACAAGAACTGGCACCGGTTCACGTTGCTCCACCACATGGCCGCCGAAGGCGAGATCGGCAAGGCGCAATTGCTCCTCGATCACGGCGCGGACATGGAGTTCATTGACGACGAGTACCGTTCCACTCCACTCGGCGTGGCCGCGCGGTTCGGCCGGAGCGCACTGGTCGAGCTGCTGCTCGAGCGCGGCGCGGACCCGAACGCGGCCGGGGCAGCGTGGTCGGCGCCACTCATCTGGGCCGAGAAAAAGGGACACCGCTCCATCGCGGACACGTTGCGCTCGGCGGGCGCGGAGAGTTCTCCGTGAAGCATGCCTGCGGTGCGCTATGCGCTTGACCTTCACCGAGGCTGGTGCCTCCGACGCTGCGGCAATCGCGGCGCTGCGCAATGCCGCCGCCGACCAGCTCACCGCCCGCTTTGGCAAGGGACACTGGTCGGGGCACGTCACCGAGCGCGGGGTCGAGAGCTCGATGGGGGGGACCAAAGTGATCGTCGGCCGCGCCGGCAAGCGCCTGGTTGCCACGGCCTGCCTCGGAACCAGGAAGCCCTGGGTCATTGACGTCACCTACTTCACGCCCTGCGATTGCCCACTCTACCTCACCGACATGGCGGTGGCACCGGAATGCCAGGGCAAGGGCATCGGTCGCCGCTGTCTGGCCGAGGTGATCCGGCAGGCCAGGCGATGGCCTGGCGACGCGATCCGGCTCGATGCGTATGAGGGACCCGCTGGAGCTGGCGCCTTCTATGCGAGCTGCGGATTCGTCGAGCGAGGCCATGTCGTCTATCGGGGGACCCCCCACGGGTACTATGAGCTCCTGCTCCCTCGCCGGCCAGAGTAAATTCCCCCAATGACTCTTCGACTCACCTCCCCCGCCTTCTCCCATAATGGAGAAATCCCCAGGAAGTACACCTGTGATGGCGAAGACCTCTCGCCGCCGCTCGAGTGGACCGGCATGCCCGGAGAAGCCCGGAGCCTCGCCTTGATCGTCGATGACCCGGACGCTCCCGATCCCAAGGCTCCCAAGACGATCTGGGTACACTGGGTACTCTACAACATTCCCCCGAGCGCCACCGGACTGTCCGAGGCCGTCGCCGATCTCCCGCAGGGGACGATGGAAGGACTGAATGACTGGAAGCGCACCGGCTATGGCGGCCCCTGCCCTCCCATCGGGCGGCACCGCTACTTCCACAAGCTCTATGCGCTGCGCGAAAAGCTGCCGGACCTGGGACGGCCGACCAAGGCCCAACTCGAGCGCGCCATGCAGGGAAAGATCCTGGAACAGACCGAGTTAATGGGAACCTACCAGCGATCCCGCTGAACCGGTTCATAACCCGCATCTGGATCCGCTTGGGTTCAATGCCATTCCCTCGTGCACCGGGGATCGCGCGTTTCAGTGATGAACCCGTCCCAGAAACTGGCCGATGAGTACTCCCAGCTAGCCGAGTCCTACACTCGCTACTGGGCTCCCGTGATCCATCCGATGGCTGCGCCGTTGTTCGAGGCCATGCCGCTCGAGCGGAGTAGCTGCATTCTTGACGTAGGGGCCGGCACGGGCGCCTTGTGGTCCCTCGTCCAGGAGCGCGCGCCGGGTGCGAGGATCTTCGGGGTGGATCGCGCCCATGGGATGCTGCGTGCCGGCGGGAAGCGCCTGCGGGGCCGGACCGCGGTGATGGACGCAGAGCGCTTGGGTCTCCGGCTCAGGCAGTTCGATACGGCGTTCCTGGTGTTCGTGCTCTTTCACCTTCCCGATCCGGTCAATGCCCTCCGCGAGATTGCCGCAGCCTTGAAACCGGACGGCCAGCTCGGCGTCGTGGTGTGGGGCGAGGATCCCGGCTTGCCGGGAGTTCAGATCTGGACCGAGGAGCTCGATCGAGCCCAGGCGCTGCCGGACCCTCGCGACCCTGCCGTGATGCGTCAGTCCTCGATGGACACCCCGGAGAAACTGGCTGGCTTGCTTCAGAGCGCAGCCCTCGTGCCGCTCCGGGTTTGGAGCCGTCGATTCGCCCACGCCTGGACCGTCGAGAACCTCCTCGCCACCCAGTCCCACTGTGGCCTTCCGTCGCGCCGGTTGGGCGGTTTGTCTCTGGAAGCCCGGCGCGCCTGCCTCGACCGCGTGCGCGCCCGATTCGGACGCCTCACCACGAACCAGCTGGTCTATCGAGCCGAAGTCATCTATGCGATCGCCCGGGTCACCTAACCCGCAAATGCCGGCGCGCGATCCCTCGCACGGGTATGAAGCCCGAGCGGACCAGTTCATGGCCGGGCGCACTCATTCACAGGTCGGCGCGACCGTCGTTCGCGAATGGGCCCGCCGCCTTCCCCCCGGCAGCGCCGTCCTCGACCTCGGTTGCGGCCCCGGCGTGCCGATCGCCCAGGTCCTGATCGACGCGGGGCTGGCGGTGCACGCGATCGATGCGTCCCCCGCCATGATCGCGGCGTTTCGCAAGCGGTTCCCCGGGGTTCCCAGCGAATGCAACGCCGTCGAGAAATCCGCGTTCTTCGGCAAGCGCTTCGAGGGGGTGGTTGCCTGGGGGCTAATGTTCCTGCTTCCCCCGGGGGCCCAAGCCCGGCTGATCAGAAAAGTGGCGCGGGCCTTGAAGCCGGACGGCAGATTCCTCTACACTTCGCCGAGCCTGCGATGCGAGTGGCGCGACAACCTCACCGGCACGCGATCGGTGTCGCTCGGCTCGGATCGGTACCGAACCATCCTGGCGGCCGCGGGTCTGCACCTGCTCGGTGAACAGGACGATGAGGGACGGAACCACTACTACTTCACCGTCAAGCCCGAACCGGGGCCATCCGGTAGTGGGCCATCTACGCGCTGTATCCGGTAGCCTCTTGAACCCCAGCCCAAACCCGGCTGTCCCAGGATGGTGCCTATGAACGTCCTCACGCGAAGCTTCTGATGCTCCGGGGACTCCTGCTGATGTTGCTTGCGTTTGCCGCAGGCAGCCCGAGCCCGACCCCCTCCCTCGCGCAGCCAGCCGGGGAACCCGACCCCCTCGCCCACGACCAGGTCAACGGCCCTCTCGGCCGACAGCTCGATGTGCAGCTCGCCCGCTTCGCCGACTGCTTCACTCACGTTATCCGACGGCCGCCGCCTCTCGCTCCAGCCAATCGCCCCGTAGCGGGAGCCTAGCTCGATCCTGCAACCGCGAGCACGACGGTGGACCGATTCGACGTGCGGGAAGGCGAGTGGGGCAGCTCCTGATGCCGTCAGGTGCGCGGCCGCTAGGTTTTGGCGATGGCACTGCGTACCTTGCGCGCAAGACGCTGACGGCCTGGAGCACCTGGAACGCTATTGCTGGCGCTCATCCTATGGCGATTATTCCCACGGTCCGTTGCCGCAACATGAAAAAGGCGCTCGCCTTCTACACCGGCGTTCTCGATTTCGAGCGGGTGGACGGCGACGCTGACCTGAGCGATCCGTCCTTCAGCATCCTCTCGCGCCAGGGAGATCAACTCTTCCTCTCGAGCCACGGTGGCGACGGAGAGTTCGGCCAGGCCGTCGTCGTGACCACCGACGATGTCGATGCGCTCGTTCGGAAGTTCCGCGCGCGGGGGCTGGTCACTCCGGGGAATCCCGATGCTCCCCAGGCGGTGCATGAGGGCCCCATCGACCAAACCTGGGGCACCCGTGAGTTCTACGTAGACGATCCGGACGGAAATACGCTGCGATTCACTCAGTGGTAGGCCGCACTCAATCCCAATACGGGAGAGCTGCACGGATGATCAAGGGCCTTCGTACCGCCATCTATCCGGCGCCCGACCTCGGCCAGGGGAAGGCGTGGTATCGCGAAGTCCTCCAGCGTGACCCGTACTTCGACGAGCCGTTCTATGTCGGCTTCAACGTCGGCGGATTCGAATTGGGGTTGATCCCTGATCGAACCCCGGGTTCGGCTGGAGTCGTCGCATACTGGGGCGTGCCCAACGCCGAGGCGGAACTGGACCGCCTCACCGTACTCGGCGCCACGATCCACGAGCCGCTCACCGATGTTGGCGGCGGCATCAAAGTGGCCGCAGTGCTGGATCCCTTCGGCAACGTGTTTGGGATCATCGAGAATCCGAACTTCAATCCGGTCGACGTGGAGTAGCCGGCTCGCCGCGCCAACCCGCCAAGAGCTGCATCTGCTCGGCGGAGGCCCCGGGGAGCGATTCGATGCGCACCACCGGCCGGTCGTATCCGACGACCGGTACCTGCACGACCCGCTCCGCTCCCGCGTGCCGAATCCTCAGGGAAACCGTATCACCCATCGCAAGGGAGCTCAGCCTGCTACGCAGCTCGGGCCAGCTCTTCACCGCCTGGCCGTTCATGCTCAGCAGCACGTCGTGGCTGTGGAGTCCGGCTCTTCCCCAGGCGTTGCCGGGATCGGTGACGACCAATCGCAGGGTGTCCTCTCCCGGACGGGTGTAGCCGAAGAGCCGAAGGTCCCGCATGGGACGCCCGTCCCGCTCCAGGGCCGGCTCCCAGGTCAGG
>JBQTHV010000065.1:0-10231 GCA_052389555.1 Gemmatimonadales bacterium
TCGTTCTATTTGACCGGACTGGTGGTGGTCCTGATCAACCTGTGGATGCTCGCCCGAGCCGGCTGGGATCTGTGAAGTTTCGAACCTATCACCAAGTCGAGGGCGACGACGCTTCCCGGCTCGCCGAGCAGGTCGGGGCCCAGCGGCGCAGAGTTCTGGACCGGCTCCGCGAAGTCAGTCGAGTGGTGGCGGTGATGAGCGGCAAGGGGGGCGTCGGCAAGAGTTACGTAACCGCGACCCTGGCGTTAGGGCTGGCCGAGCAGATGCCTCGGGGCGTCGGAGTACTCGACGCCGACCTGGAAGGACCCACCGCGGCACGCCTCCTGGGAGCGAGCGGGCCGCTCACGCTTACGGGGGACGGGGCGCTTCCGGCGGCCGGCCGCGCCGGGGTAAAGGTGTTCTCGATGGATCTCCTGCTCTCGGAGGGAAGCCCGCTCCGGTGGAAGGAGCCAGCCAGCGAGCGCTTCGTGTGGCGTGGTACGCTCGCGGCCGGTGCGCTGCGCGAATTCCTGGCCGACGTGGTTTGGGGGCAGCTCGATCTCCTCCTGGTGGACCTGCCACCCGGGGGCGACCGGCTGGCCGATCTCACTGAACTCGTGCCAAGACTCACCGGAGTCCTTGCGGTGACGATTCCGAGTGAAGAGTCCCGGCGCTCGGTCGAGCGCAGCTTGCGCGCGGCCCGGGATGCCCAGGTACCGATCCTGGGCGTGATCGAGAACATGAGCGGCTACAGCTGCGGCGACTGTGGCCGGACCGGGCGGCTTTTCCCGGGCGAGGCCGGACCCGCGCTGGCGCAGGAGTTCGGCGTGCCGCTGCTCGCCCGTCAGCTGTTCCATCCGGCCGGCTTTCCGCCGCCGGAGCTGGGCCAGTTGGCCGGAGCGGTCATGGAGGTGCTCCCATGAAATTCCTCTGCGTCGACTGTGACCAGCAAATGCGGTTCGAGGAGCGAGAGGTACCGGGTGATGGCACGTTCGCGGCGGCGTTCCGCTGTCCCGCGTGCGGCCGAAAGGTGGCCCTGCTCGCGAATCCGATGGAAACCCAGCTGGTGCGCGCGCTCGACGTGCAGATCGGGGGCCGGACTCTCGACCCCGAGCCGCTCGGGCTCATCCGTAGCACGGTCGCAGGGAAGGAGGATGCCTTTGCAGAGCCCGAGCTCATCCCGGAGCCAGCCGGAAGACCGCGGTGGTCCGCGGCGGCCGAGGAGCGGCTAGCCCGGGTGCCGGGCTTTGTGAGGGGTATGGTCCGCAAGATCTACCACGACTACGCGAGGGAGCGGGGGATTAGCGAGATTACCCCCGACATCATGGACCAGGCCCGCGCCGAGCTGGGGCTGGAGGGGATGTGAGCGGCGGCACCGGGATCGAGGAGCGGATCGTCCACGGCCTGCGGGTACAGATCGATCGTTCGGTCTGCGTGGGGTTTGCCGACTGCATCCACACGGCCCCCGCGGCTTTTCGGCTCGACGACGAAGGCCTTGTCATCTTCGAATATCCCGAGGAGTGTAACCAGGAGGAGCTGCTGCGGGCGTGCGACGCCTGCCCGGTGGACGCAATCACCGTGTGGGACGCAGAAGGCGGTCAATTGGTCCCTTGACACGGTGCGAATCCGGCCCGATATAGTAGCCGCTGGTGGAGGGGGAATAGGGGCAGGGGCAGGGGACAGCTGGCCGGCAGGTCTTCTCAAACCGCCATCGCGTATCCAGGGAGGTCCCTCTGTATACCGAGATCTTCGTCCCGGTCGACAACTCGGAGCACTCCGACTGGGCGGTTGACCGGGCGATCGAGCTCTGCCGAAAGTCCGGAGGTCGAATCACCGGAAACCATGTTTATGCGGCGCGGCTCCACGATGTCCGCTTCCGCCAGCTCGAGACCGGCCTGCCGGCGCGGTTTCAAACTCCGGAAGAAATCAAGCGACAACGCAAGATCCACGACAAGCTAATCGAGAAGGGTCTTCAGCTCATCGCCGACAGCTTCCTCGACCAGATGGGGAAGCGGTGCGAGGCCGCCGGGGTCCGGCTCACCCGGCAACTGCTCGAAGGGATCAACTACGAAGAGATCATCAAGGAGGTGAACCGGGGGGAAGGCCGCCTGCCCGGTCTCATCGGGTTCGACCCCAACCGGGCGGCGAGCTACGATGGGGGAGAGCGAACTCGAGGCGATGTGCAAGTAGGCGAGGACGGCCGCATCGTGGCGGAGGAGGAAGACGCCGCGGCCAGGCTGGTGGGCGCTTCGGGCCGACAGTATGACCTGGTGGTCATGGCCGCGCACGGCCTGGGCCGGCAGCCATTCAGCCAGCTCGGCGGCGTCACTGCCCGCAGCGTCCGCCAGATCGAGCGGGACGTGTTGATCCTTCGCGACTCGGCCCCACTTGAGGGCGGCCGCTATCTGGTCTGCGTGGACGGTTCCGCCTACAGCTATCGCTCCATGCGGATGGCGCTCGAGCTGGCCCGGGAATTCGGCGCTTCGCTTTATGTCGCGAGCGCGTTCGACGTGGAATACCACCACGTGGTCTTCCACAACATCAAGGATGTCCTCTCGGTCCAGGCTTCCCGAGTCTTCAAGTTCGAGGAGCAGGAAGAACTCCACAACAACATCATCGACAAGGGGCTGCTCAAGCTCTGCCAGGCAAACCTCAAGCGGGCCGAGGTCATGGCGCAGGAGTTCTCCGATGTCCCCCTCAAAACCCAGATCCTGGTGGGGAAACCGTTTCAGGTGATTCTCCAGTGGGCCGAGGAAATCAAGCCGACCCTGCTGGTGTCGGCCCGGCACGGCGCTCACCGGATTGAGGGGACCGAACTTGGCTCCCAAGCTGAAAACCTGGTCCGGCTCGCCCCCTGTAACCTGCTGCTCACCGGTACGGTGGGGATCAAGCCGGAGGACATTCCCTGGATCGAAGAGGACGGGGTCGCGTCGATTCCCTGGGCGCCGGAGGCCGAAGTGCGGATTCTCCGGGTGCCGCCGTTCGCGCAAGGAATCGCCCGGAAAGCCGTCGAGGAGTTCACTCTCGAACAGGGTGGCGACATCGTCACCAACGCCCGGCTCGATCAGGCCATCCAGAAACTCTTGCCGACCCACATGCAGCTCATCATGGGCATCGGCAGCGCCGAGGAGCTGGCGCAGGCCGAGGTCAAGGCCGAGGAGCAGATGCGGAAGACCCGGATCGTGGGGCACGACGGCGATTCGCTTCCGGCCGAGCCGATGGTCGAGGTGAAGTGCCCGGTGACCGGGCGGGTGAGCACTCGGCCGCGCACCGCGAGCGACCCGATCGAGTGGACCCACGAAGCGGCGGCACGGCTCCGGGCAGTACCGCTGATCGCCCGGCCGCTGGCACGCAACACGGTGGAGCGGTTCGCCCGGAGCCACCGCATCTGGCGGGTGACCACCCGGGTCATGGACGAGAACAAGCAGGCGATGATCGCGGCGGATGAATTCGACAGGGAAACGATGATGGTGATGTTCACCGAGCTTCGGGCCAAGCAGATCCGAGCCGAAGCCGAGGGCCCCGACGCGCTGTCCCCCGAGATGCGGCGCTTCATCGAGGAAGCCAAGGCAGCGGGGATAACCCGCTGCCCGATTCGTGATATCGAGGAGAAAATGGGTAAATGCCCCGTCGACTTCAAAACCGCGACGCCGGAGCAGGCCAAGGCCGCCGTGGAAGAGCTGCTCGCCCAGCAGCAGGATGAGGTCTAGCCTTGGGGTGACGACGCCCCTCGCGGCCCGGGAAGACGTCCCCAACGCCGATGGGGTCCCGGGCGATCACGTTCCTCACGTGGTCGCCTGGAACCTCACCCGTCGCTGCAACCTGGAATGCGCTCACTGCTACATATCGGCGGGGCCGAGCGAGTCGGCGGACGATGAGCTCTCGACCGCGGAGTGCGTCCGGATCGCCGGGGAAATCCTCGAAATCAACCCGGCCCCGATGTTCATCCTCTCCGGCGGCGAGCCCCTGCTCCGATCGGACCTCACCGTTATCGCAGGGTACGCTTCATCCCGCGGAGCCACGGTCGTGGTGGGCACCAATGGGACGCTGCTGACGGACGGGCGGATCGCGGCCCTCCAGGAAGCTGGCGTCACCGGCGTGGCGGTGAGCATTGACTCATTGGATTCCCGGCACCACGACAACTTTCGCCACGGCCAGGGGGCGTTCCACGCCACCGCGGCCGCGGTCGAGCGGCTCCGCACTAACCGGCTCGACTTCATCGTGCAGACCGCGCTCCACAAGGGGAACCGGCAGGAGCTGGGACGGCTGGTAGACTGGGCGGCCGACCAGGGGGCGGTGTCCTTCAACTGCTATTTCCTGGTGGCCACCGGCCGGGGCAGCCGGCTCAGCGACCTCTCCTCCGAAGAGTACGAGGCGGTGCTCGAGGAGCTGGTGGACCACCACACCCGCTACCTGGGCCGGATGCTGGTCCGGGCGAAGTGCGCTCCCCATTTCATGCGGGTGCTGCACCGGAAGACCCCGGAGTCGCCCGCGCTCAACTATTCCACCCGCTGCCCCTGCGGGGTGCACTACTGCCGAATCACGCCGGACGGGAAGCTCACCCCCTGTCCGTATCTGCCGGCCGTCGCGGGAGACCTGCGGCGGGAGCGATTCGAGACGGTCTGGCGGGAGGCTGATCTGTTCCGGGAACTGCGGGGGCTCGGCTCGGCGCTCGGCACTCGGCGCTCGGCGCTCGGCGGGAAATGTGGGCGATGCGAGTACAGCGAGCTGTGCGGGGGGTGTCGGGCTCGTGCGTTTGCGCTGACCGGTGATTACCTGGCGGAGGATCCTTCCTGCGCCTACCAGCCGGCCGGTGGTCCGGTGATCGAGCGAATGCGGGAGGTGACCTACGGGATGCCGGTGACGCCCACGCTGCGCTGGTCGGCCACCGCCACCGAGCGACTGCAACGCATCCCCTCGTTCGTTCGCGGGGTAGTGACCCAGCGCATCGAGGACTACGCCCGCCGCACTGGCGCGAGCGAGGTCACCCCGGAGCTGATGCGGGAAGTGCGTCGCAGCCTCCCGGTGGATTTCTCCCGGCGGCTGCCCTTCTTCGCCGACGATGCCTGATCTCTCCCTGCTCCCCCTGCTCCAGGCCGCGGCGGATACCGCCGGCGCCTATGGCCGTTTCCCGGTGGTGGGCCCGCGGGGCGCAGTGTGGATCGCCGCCGAGGTGCATCTCATGTTCGCGGCGTTCGTGCTCGGGGTCCCGATGTTCGCGGTGATCACCGAGTTGATCGGGATCGTGGGCAAGGATTCCAAGTACGACAAGCTCTCCAAGGAGTTCACCAGACTTCTGGTCTTCGCCTACAGCGCGACGGCCCTCTGGGGCGGACTGCTGCTCTTCTTCCTGACCACGCTCTACCCCCGGTTCTGGAGCCACCTGGCGGGCATCTTCCACCTCTCCATGTGGGTCTATGCCGGACTGTTCTTCGTCGAATCGTTCACGCTCTACCTCTACTACTACGGCTGGGACCGCTGGAAGACGGGCCGCGCGAAGTGGGGCCACTGGGGCCTGGGCATCCTGCTGAACGTGTGGGGCACCAGCGTGATGTTCATCGCGAACGCTTGGCTCACCTACATGATGTCGCCGCCCAAGGGAGTGACCGCGGAGACGCTCCCGCAGGAAGTAGGACTCTGGAACGCGATCGCCAACGCGACCTGGATCCCCATCAACATTCACCGGCTGATCGCCAACGCGGTCTTCGGCGGGGCCATTGTGGCGGCGTACGCGGCCTATCGCTTCCTGTCGGCCAAAACCGAGGAAGACCGGGCCCACTACGACTGGATGGGCTACGTCGGCAACTTCATCGCGATCTCGACCTTCATCGTCCTGCCCTTCGCGGGGTACTATCTCGGCCGCGAGGTGTACCAGTACAACCAGCAGATGGGCATCACGATGATGGGCGGCTTCATGAGCTGGCTCTGGATCGTCCAGGCCGTGCTGATCGGGGTGCTCTTCCTCTCGGCCAACTACTACCTCTGGGTGGGGATGGCCCGGATTCCGGGGGCGGAGCGGTTCCGGCCGTACGTGAAGTGGATGCTGATCATTCTCCTGGTCGGCTGGATCGTGTGGTCCACCCCCCACACCATCATCGCGAGCCGGGAAGAGCTGGCCGCAATGGGCGGGTCGCACCACCCGTTCCTCAATGTGCTGGGGGTCATGAGTGCCAAGAACACGGCGGTGAACCTCATGATCCTGACCACCTTCCTCTCCTTCCTGCTGTACCGCCGGGCCAACAAGCGGCCCACCGTTCCCTGGGCTCAAGCGGGAACCTGGGCCCAGGCGGCGATGTTCATCCTCTCGACCGCGGTGGTGGTGTTCTACGGGATCTACGGCTACTTCGTGGAGGCGGTGGTCCGGATCGGCTTCAGCGTTTACCAGGTGCTGGCGGTGCTGGCCTGCATCCTGGGAGTCACCGTCATTGACATCTTCCTGGGCCGGGGGGCTGAATCGCGAGGCGAGATCCGTTGGGGCCAGATGCCGGAGCGCTCCCAGTACGCCCTGTTCATTCTCGCGGTCACCTTCACCTGGCTGATGGGGCTCATGGGCTTTGCTCGGAGCGGGATCCGGCAGCACTGGCACGTCTATGAAGTCATGCGCGACAGCAGCGCCCAGGCGGCAACCCCTGGGCTCGGGGCCGCGGCCAACATGATCAGTACCTGCGTGGTGGTGTTCCTCGGCCTGGTGGCCTTCATCTTCTGGCTGGGCGGCTTGGCCGAGCAGGCGATCGCCAAGACCGCGCGGGCGGGTGGCGGGCTCCAACCTGCTCCGGTGCCCCAGGCGAAGGACTGAGCCACCATGTGGAAGACGAACCTCAAGGTCCTGCTCGTCGCGGTGGTGGTGATCGGGTTCTACACCGGGGTGGCCCACGTTATCCCCCAGCTCCCCTCGGAAGTGCCGGAAGAGCTCGATCTCTCCGGCGGCGCGAGTGCGGAGGCTCTGGTGGCGGCGGGAGAGAAGGTGTTCAACGGAGCCGGCGGGTGCACCGCCTGCCACGGGTTGGGCACCCGGGCGCCGAATCTGCTGACCGACCATGCCGGTCAGGGTCCGATCGGGGCGCGGTGCGGCTCGCGCAAGCCGGGGACAGACTGCAAGGCCTACCTCTACGAATCGATGATCTCGCCGGCCGGGTATCTGGTGCCGGGGTTCGAGAACATCATGCCCGACATGCGACGCCAGCTCTCGGAGGACCAGATCTGGGCAGTGGTGGCCTATCTACAATCCCAGGGGGGTGAAGTCACCGTGACGGCGGCGGACCTCCCGAAGGCCACGCCCGGGGCGGTCCCGGCCGGCCCGGCCGTCACCGCGACGACCGATCCTAACGCGCTGCTCGCCGAGAAGGGCTGCCTCGGCTGTCACGTGCTCGAAGGCAAGGGGGTGGCGATCGGACCGCCGTTCGACGGAATCGGCCGGCGGCGCAACGCCGAGTATATCCGTCGCTCGATTCTCTTTCCTAACGCGGATACCGCGAGAGGGTACGAGAAGTTCGCCGGCACCATGCCGCCGATTTTCGGCCAGCAGCTTTCCGCGGCCCAGCTCGAGGTGTTGGTGCAGTTCCTCGCGGGGCGCAAATGAGCAGGCTCACCACCGCGCTCCGGCACCCGTTCTGGCAGGCGGTGGCCCTATTCGCCGGCTCGTACCTGCTATTCAAGTACGGGCTGGCGTACCTGCCACCGCTGATTGGCATGAAGAGCGCGCCGGTCCCGCGGAGCGTCCTGGTCCAGTACATGCTCATCGCCGCGGCCGGTATTCTCATCTACCTGAGCAGCGACGCCCAGCGCTGGGAGCGCTTCAAGCAGCCGATCAGCGCGGCGTTGGTGGATCCGAATAAGCGCTGGATCCGCAGCTCGTTCCTGGTGGTCTTCCCCCTTTTGGTCGCCTTCGCCACCTACCGGCAGGCCAAGCCGAAAGTCCCGCTGCCGATTCAGCTCCGCTCGATCCATCCCGCGAACCCAAGCCAGATCACGGTGCGGGGCAAGACCTTGACCCTCGCGACCCTCGAGAACCCGCTTCGGAAGAGTGGGTCACTGGAAGAGCATCTCCGGACCGGGAAGCGGATCTACTACCAGAATTGCCTGCCCTGCCACGGCGACCTACTCGATGGCCGGGGCCACTTCGCCCACGGTTTCAATCCTACACCCGGCTCTTTTGCGGACCCCGGCACCATCGCGCAGCTCAGCGAGAGCTTCGTGTTCTGGCGAGTCGCCAAGGGCGGGCCGGGTCTGCCGCGCGAGGGAACGCCGTGGAATTCCGCGATGCCGGTGTGGGACGAGTTCCTCACCGAAGAGGAGATCTGGTCGGTGATCATTTTCATCTACGAGCAATCGGGTTGGAAGCCGCGGGCGCTCGAAACCGCGGGGGGCGAAAAGCAGTGAGGCTCGGCGCTCGGCGCTCGGCGGCTCGGCGGCTCGGCGGCGGACTCGCCCTGGTGGCCCTGGCTTCCTTTACTCTGTCTGCTCAGGCGCCGCCCGGGAAAGCGATCTACGACACGTGGTGCGCCGGCTGTCACGGCGACACCGGCGCCGGAGACGGCTATGCCGCCGCGCTCATGCTGCCGCGACCCCGCGATTTTACCAGGGGGGTCTTCCAGGTCCGCACTACGGCAAGCGGCGAGCTCCCCACCGACTCCGACCTCCGCAGAGTGGTGGACGAGGGCATGCCGGGGACCGCCATGCCGGAGTGGAAGTCGCGGCTCTCCGAGCAGGAACGCGCCGACGTGATCGGGTACCTCAAGACTTTTTCCCGCTTCTTCCAGGGAGGAGCCGCTCCCCAGGCCCTCGGCTTCGGGAAGCCGCCCGGCCGGAGCGAGGCGGGGATCGCGGAGGGACGCGAGGTGTTCCGCAAGCTGGAGTGCTTCAAGTGTCACGGCCAGGGGGGCCGGGGCGACGGCACCTCGGCGCCGACCCTGAAGGACGACTGGGGCCATCCAATCCGAGCGACCGATCTCACCAAGAGCTGGAATTTCAACGGAGGGTCTTCGGTCGAGGAGATCTACGCCCGACTCCGCACCGGCCTCGACGGCACTCCGATGCCCTCGTTCAGCGATGCCCTCGAGGCGAAGGTGGTCACCGAAGAGCAGCTCTGGCGGCTGGCCCAATACGTTCGCAGCCTGTCGCCCGAGCAGCCTCCCGAAGGGCGAGAAGTCATCCGGGCACGGCTAATTCCAGGAAAGCTGCCCTCGGGTCCGGGGGACAGCCTGTGGGCGCAGGTCGAACCAGCCTACGTTCCCCTGGTCGGTCAGATCATCCAGAAGCCTCGCTGGTTCCTGCCGACGGTGGACGCCGTCTGGGTGCAAGCGCTGCATGACGGGACCCGGCTTGCCCTGCGGCTGGTCTGGCACGATCCGTCCCAGAGCCCGGATTCCGCCTGGGACGAGTGGCTGGGGCGAATCGTCCAGACCGCGTCCGACGCCGATGAACCGATTCCGACCATCCAGGGCCCGGACCGCTTGGTCCTGCAGATGCCCAAACAGGTGTCAGAAGATGCGGAGCGACCGTATTTTCTCCAGGGCAGCGCGCGGCGTCCGGTCTACCTGGTTCGCTGGATCAGCGATTCCGACCGGGTGGAGGAGGGCGTCGCCATGGGCCTGGGTCATTTCACTCCCCAGGCTGCGAGCTCCCGGTGGATCCACGCGGCGCGGTTCGAGAATGGCGAGTGGCAACTCCAGCTCGTAGGGCCGCTCGTCCCGACGGACAGCTCGGCGGCGCCGGCCTTCCACCCCGGGCAGGCGATCCCGATCGCTCTCTTCGCAGCGGACGGCTCCAACGGCGAGGGAGAAGTGCGCGGCTCGGTAAGCGCCTGGTACAGCATTTATCTTGAAGTTCCGGTCCCCGTGAGAGTCTATGTGGAGCCGGTTGTGGCCGGATTGCTCACGGTGGGGCTCGGCATATTGGTCATCTATCGAGCGCAACGGCGCGAGCCCCGCGTCGGAAGCTCCAACCTGGAGGGATAATGCGATACCCGATTCTGAGCGCGGTTCTGATCCTCGCTGCCTGCGGCAAGGGCCAGGAAGCCAGGCCGGCAGCGGACACGACCGCCCCCGCCGCGGGAGCCCCCACCGCCGCCCCGGCCGGAGGGGCGACCATTACCGGGATGATCAAGTTCTCGGGAACTCCGCCCGCCAATCCTACGATCGACATGAGCGAGGAGGCGGCCTGCAAGGGGAAGTACACCACGGCGCCGACCGATCCCCAGGTGGTGGTCACCGGAGGGATGCTTGCCAACGCCTTCGTCTACGTGAAAAGCGGG
>JBQTHV010000066.1:0-3088 GCA_052389555.1 Gemmatimonadales bacterium
GGAAACGGTCGAGCTCCTGGAGCGCGTGTCCCGCCGCTGGGGCGTCTCCAAGTCCGAAGCGCTGCGCCGAGCCATCCGGGCTTCCGCGCTCTCGTCCTCCGGCAAGAATCCCACCCTGGGCGTGCTCGATCGGCTCCAGAAGGCCGCGGCCCTCGATCGCTCCGCCGCCGCGCGATGGGAGCGCCAAGTCAGAGCCGAACGGCGAGTCAATCCTCGCAACCGGTGATCCTGCTCGATACCAGCTTCCTGGTCCGCGCCCTGGTCCACCGATCGCCGGAGGATGGGCGGCTCCGGACCTGGTTGCGCGAGGGGGAGGCGATTGGGATCCCCTCGCTCGCCTGGGCCGAGTTTCTCTGCGGACCGGTCTCCCCCGATGGAATCGCGGCGGCCCTCGAGCTGCTGCATGAGCCGATTCCGTTCGGCGCCGCCGAAGCAGCCCGGGCGGCGCACCTGTTCAATGCCTCCGGCCGGCGGCGGGGAAGCCTGGTGGATTGTATGATCGCCGCCACCGCCATGGAGAGCTCGGCGCTGCTCGCGACCGCGAACCCGGCCGACTTCGGGCGCTTTACGGCCCTCGGACTGCGCCTGGCGGACTAGTCCGCGCTGGAGGCATCTAACCACCACTACTCACAGAGACGGTCCTGTGGCCAGGCTGAATTGGTGGAGATACGCTGCCAGGAGTCTTTCCCGCCGTCCGGGGTTCGCCCTACTCGCCCTGGGCGCAACAACCGTGGTCTTCAGCATTGTCAACGGGGCGCTGCTCCGTCCTCTCCCATTCGGAGCACCGGACCAGTTGGTCTTGCTTCGGGTGCGAGCCAACACCGGGTTCTTCATCTCGATTTCCATGCCGAACTATCGGGACCTGCGAAACCGTTCCCGAAGCCTGGCTTCCCTGACCGGTGTCACCGGCTGGAATGTGAAGCTGAGCGGCCGCGGACCCGCCGAGATCGTCAACGCGCGAGCAGTGCACGGCGACCTGTTCGGCACCCTGGGCATTCAGTCGAGCCTCGGGCGGGGATTCACTCCGGATGAAACGCCGGATCATCCCGGTGGGGCGCCGGTCGTGGTGCTGGGTCACAGCTATTGGGAGAATCGCTTCGGCGCGGACTCCGGCATTGTGGGCCAGAGCCTCACCCTGGGCGGCCTGAATTACACGGTGATCGGCGTTCTTCCCGCCGGCCTGGGCTTTCCGAGCCCCGAAGTCGAGGTGTACTTCCCATTGGCCACATTGACCGACAACGTCCCCTGGGACGATCGCGACAGCGGGTTCGGCACCGACGCGATCGCCCGGTTGCGGCCGGGAACCTCCTTCGCCACTACGGTCGAAGACCTCGTGCGGGTTAGCCGCGAGATCAAAGCTGACGTCGGCCCGACTGCCTCATCGATCGAGCCGGTCCGGCTGTCCGACTGGTACCTGACCGGCACCCGCACCCAGCTCTGGATCCTGCTGGGCGCGGTCGGTTTCGTGCTCCTCATCGCGATCGCCAACATCGGCAATCTGCTGTTGGCTCGCGGCGAGGAGCGCCATCGCGAGCTCGCGGTCCGGACCGCTCTCGGCGCGGGACGAAGCCGTCTGGTCGGGCTATTGCTGGGAGAAGCTATGCTCATCGCGGTGGCGGGCGGCGCGCTCGGCACCGGTCTCGCCTTTGCCGCGGTGCGAGCCATCCTTCCGGCGTTGCCCGCCGAAATCCCGCTGATCGTGCGGTCCCAGATCGGGGTGGATTCCACCGTACTGCTGATGGGACTCGCCCTCGCGTTGCTGGCTGGACTGGTGTTCGGTCTCTTGCCCGCGGTGCGATTCTCCCGAGTGAACCTGGCGTCGTCGATGGGCGGCGGGAGAAGCGCCACCGAAGATAGAGGAGCCGTCCGGGCCGTTCTCGTGGTGGCCGAAATGGCGCTGGCCCTCATCCTCATGGTCGGAGCCGGACTCACCCTCAAGAGCCTGGGGAAACTCATTCAGGTGGACAAGGGATTTGACGCCCGCAACGTGTTGACCGGAGCAGTGAGCCCGACGGCGGAAAAGGTCGCTACGCCGGAGCAATGGCGGGGGTTCTACCGGGAACTTCGCGAGCGGATGCAGGCCTTGCCGGGGGTCCGCTCCGCGGCGGCCACCCTGTTGCTCCCTTTGGCCAACCGGTCCTGGGAGCTCCGGGTGCATCCGGAAGGGATTCCGGTCGAGCGGGCCACCGGTCAATCGGTCCTCTTCAACGTTGTCTCCCCTGAGTACTTCGAGACTATGGGCTTGCCGATCCTCCGCGGACGCGCCTTTACCGCGGCAGATCGGGAAGGCGGATTGCGGGTCGTGATCGTCGATGAAACCATGGGCCGGCGATTCTGGCCGGACGAAGACCCACTCGGCAAGCGGATCACGCTCGAAGAGACCGAGGGAAATCCCCCGGGTCCGGTCTATCGCACCGTGGTGGGGGTCGTCAAGAACCTGCGGCACTACGAGCTGTTGAGCCCTTCCCGGATTCAGGCGTATGTTCCGCTCGACCAATCCGGCCAGCGCACCGGGATGACGATGCGGGTCGTCCTCCGAACCGAGGGGAATCCGCGAAGTCTTGAGGCCCCTTTCCGCAAGGCTCTCGGTGATCTTGATCCGGGGGGCTCCTTCTATCAGATCCGGACCCTGGAGGAGTATATGGACCGGGCCACCGCAGGAAGCCGGGCGCTGACCCGGCTGCTCACCGGATTCGGGGCCAGCGCTCTCGGGCTCGCCGGGTTAGGAATTTTCGGAGTCGTGAGTTATTCGGTCACTCGGCGCACCCGGGAAATCGGGATCCGGATGGCGCTGGGGGCGGATGCCGCGCGGGTGCTGCGATTGGTCGGCGGGAGTACTCTACCGCTGATACTTGCGGGGCTCGGGATCGGAACTGCTGCCGCTGCGGGTCTTTCCCGGGTGCTCCGCCGCGCCCTATTCGAGGTCAGTCCGCTCGACCTGTCGATCTACCTGGGAGTGGCAGGCATTCTCGTTGGTGCCGCGGTGCTCGCGGCCTGGTTCCCCGCTCGGAGGGCAAGCCGGATCGATCCCGCGCACGTCATGCGGGAGGAATGAAAAGGACCGGCGGCGGATATATTTCGAAGGTCC
>JBQTHV010000067.1:0-1887 GCA_052389555.1 Gemmatimonadales bacterium
GGCGTCCATCATGGACCCCGTGTTTCCCCTCGAGATTCAGCGGGGGTGAGGGCACGTATGAAGGCGTCACGGCTCTCCTCACCCGTCCATGCAGGCTGGGGCGAACGGAACTTGGCCTAACAAAGGCGTGGAGCCGGCGCGCGTGAGCGCGCGGCTCATGCCTAGCGTTAGGTGGCGCAACCTTCCATGAGCGCAATGCGACGTTCCCTAGGAGTGCTGCCCGTCCTTCAGGCCCTTGCGCTGACTGGTGCCGTCGCGCAACCACCGGCGGCTGCTCGGCCTGTCGACATCGGCGCTAATCGCACCCTATGGCTGGCGTGCGCCGGGGTTGGGCAGCCGCTCGTCGTCCTCGAGGCAGGGCATACCGAATCTTCTGCCACGTGGGAGCAGGTCCAACCCCGGATCGCCACCTTCACGAGGGTCTGCAGCTACGACCGCGCGGGCCGCGGTCGAAGCGATCCGGTTCAGGTTCGGCCACGCCACGGCAATGACGTTGTGCGGGAACTGCAGGTGCTGCTCCGTGTTGCCCCGGAACCAGGTCCCTATCTTCTCGTTGGGCACTCGCTCGGCGGCGCGTTCGTCCGCCTCTACGCGGCCTCGTATCCGAGCGACGTGGCGGGCCTCGTGCTGGTCGATGCAGTCCATGAAGGCGAGTTTGCTGCCATCGATGAGCTGCTCACCCCAGAGCAGCGGGCGGCCGGAGCCGGCATGCGTCCTCCCAGTCCGGAGGGCATGGACATCGAAGGGGTCTTCGCGGAACTCGCCGGTTCGAGGCGCCCGCTCTCAGTACCGGTCATCGTGGTGGCGCGCGGGCGGCCCCTCGCCGCCGATGAAATGCCTCCGGCCTGGACCGCCGATCAGCGCCGGCGCCGCGAAGAGCTACGCCAGGCGCTGCAAGCCGACTTAGCCACCTTGTCGCCAGCCGGCGAGCTGCTTGTTGGCGGGCGCAGCGGGCACTTCGTTCATCACGACCAACCGGAGATCGTGGCCGAGGCAGTCCGCAAGCTCGTTGAGCGATGGCGCCAAGCCCGAGGAGACCTGTGAGGTCGTGCGATGCGCCACCTAACCCGCATTTGCAGCTGACGAGCGCCCCAGCGCCTCAGCCGCCGCGCGATATATTCTTGTTGCTTGGATGCGCGGCGGCTTCGGCAGGCGCTCGCAGCTGAAATGCAGAGCGTTCTATGAGAGCGATTGTCAAGGGTACACCCCGCCGTCGCTGACTGCGGGGTCTTCTTTTCCCTGGCAATCAGCCCCGAACTTCCCGGGTGAGACGAGGCCAGCTGGCGCTTTCGGGTGCGCGGCTCAGTCCGCTTCCGCATCGGTCACCTCGGTTCGACTCCCGATCCCACTGGATTCTGGCAAGCACTGGGGTCCCCGGACAGCAGACCATAGTTCTATCTGAGACTCGGCCCAAGGCCGGCCTGACGCTTCTTCGGGTCTTGCGAGGGGGCCTACCGTTAGGCGAGTGCCTCGGCAGACTGGCGACCGGGCTGACGCCCTGCTTGAGACTGCCCCCCGCACCGTGATCCGGGATTGGGGCGCCGCTGGCGAGGGACCGTCCCGCGCCAGGACCGCGAGCTCCCGCCCTAATGTGCTTGCCGCGTCAGTTGCGTCGGATCGTAGCGTTCGCCTTTCCTCCACCGCCGCAGCGTGAGCGCCACGAGCTTGCGGGTGAGCGTGACCCGCGCGAGCTCCTCCCGCATGCCGCGAGCGAGCATCCCCCGATAGAAGTCCTGGAGCGGACCGGGTCGCGCGGTGGCCGCCGTGGCGGCTCCCTTGAACACGTCCTTCACCACCCGATTGTGATTCGGGTTCAAGCCCCGAGTCAGTGGCGCCCGGCGCCGGCGCACCGCGCGCCCGCGCTCGAGGCGATAGTCGTCGCTCGAG
>JBQTHV010000068.1:0-32524 GCA_052389555.1 Gemmatimonadales bacterium
CTTGGTGCCGGCCTGCTTCATCCCCTGGATGATGCGGCCCGGCATCGCCCCGACGTAGGTGCGCCGGTGTCCGCGGATGTCCGCCTCGTCGCGCGCACCGCCGAGCGAGATCCGCACGTACCTGCGGCCCATCCCGCGAGCGATCGACTTCGCAACCGAGGTCTTGCCGACGCCGGGCGGACCGACGAAAAGCAGGATCGGGCCTTTGGCCTCGCGCTTCGCATCGGCATCCGTCTTCTCGGGACTCGGGACTCGGGGCTCGGGGGTCGGGGTTTCCGGGCTGATCGGCCCTTCGGTGCCCGGCTCCGTAGATTCGACTGTCTCAGGCTCACCGTGCGGCTTCCCGATTCCCGATTCCCGACTCCCGACTCCCGCCTCCTTCTGCTTCAATTGCCGAACGGCCAGGAATTCGAGCACCCGGTCCTTGACGTCGCCGAGTGCGTAGTGATCCGCCTCGAGAATGTCCGAGGCCGCCTTGAGATCGAGGTGCTCTTCGCTGCGCTCGCTCCAGGGCAGCTCGGCGATCGTCTCGAGATAGTTGCGGTTTACCTGGGTCTCCTTGGATTCGCGGCCAATCCGCTCCAGCCGAGCCAGCTCACGATCCACTTCTTTGCGCGCCTCGGTCGGGAGCTTCAGCTCGGCGAGCTTCTGACGAAGTTCCTCGAGCTCGTCGCCCTCCTCGCCCTCGCCCAACTCCTTGCGGATCTGCTTGAGCTGCTCGCGCAGGAACATCTCGCGCTGTCGCTCACCCAGCTCTTCCTGGACCTGTGACTTGATGTCCTCCTGGGCTTCCAGCACCGAGATCTGCCGCTGCACGTGCACCAGCACCCGGCGGAGCCGCTCCTCCACCGAGAGCGTCTCGAGCAGGGCCTGCCGCGGTGGCGCGCTGATCTCGATGTACCCCGCAACCAGGTCGGCAAACCGGCCGGGGTCGCTGACCCCACTCAGCACCTGCTGCACGACTTCTTCGGGAAGTCCCGACTTCTGGCCCAGCTCAGCCGCGCGCTCCCGGACCTCCCGATAGAGCGCCACGAATGCCGGATCGTCCGGACTGAGCGGCTGCATCTCCTCTGCCTCGCGCACGATGGCTTCGAGGTAGCCATTCTTTTCCGACAGGTGCATGACGATTCCGCGCCGCTCGCCGTGGAGCAGCAACTGCATACCAGCCAGTCCGCGCTGGAGCTGGCCCACTCGCGCGATCGTGCCGATGGTGTAGAGACCTTCGGTGGAAACCTGCTCGGTGTTTTCTCGCTGGCAGAGAGCGAAAACCAGCCGATCCGGCGTGCCGAGGGCCGCTTCGATCGCTCGCACCGTGCCGGGTCGCCCGGCCCCGATCGAAGTCGTGACTCCCGGGAACAGCACCACTTCGCGCAGCGGGAGCACCGGGAGAACTTGTCGTTCAGACATTCCTGGTTCCTTTCTCGTTCCTCTGGTGCCCGCTGCCATTAGCGGTCACCCAGGAGGACTCAGTAGGGAATGAGCAGGCCCAGTGCCATCCCAATGCCGGCTGCGCTTCCAGCCTTATCGATAACTCTCCCTTGAACTTACACGTTCTGTCCTGATTGGAGACGCCGAAGGCGGTGGGATTGCGACCGCCAAAACGGCCGATTGCAGTTGCCCCGTCGCCTCCGGACCCTCAAATTGGCAACCTGTTGCGAGCCCGGCATTTCGAACATCTTTACTGGCTCTAATGACCGGTCCTCCCGCCGATAGCGACGAACGACCGCTCGTCCACCGCCTGAAAGAGGCTCTGGGGAGCGAGTACACTCTCGAAGGCGAAATCGGCCGCGGGGGTATGGGTGTCGTGTATCGGGCCCGCGACGAGCGGCTGCACCGGCGAGTCGCCATCAAGGTGCTCCCGCCCGAGCTCGCCTTTCAGAAAGAGATTCGCGAGCGGTTCACCCGGGAAGCCCAAACGGCGGCGCGACTCTCCCATCCCCACATCGTACCGATTCACGACGTGGGCGAGGGAGCCGGCGTAGTCTATTTCATCATGGGTCTGGTCGAGGGTGAATCCTTAGGCGCCCGGCTCAAGCGGCGCGGCAAGCTCACTCCCGACGAGGTGCGGCGGATCATGAAAGAGTGCGCCGATGCACTCTCCGCCGCCCACGCCGTCTCGATCATCCATCGCGACATCAAGCCGGACAACATCCTGCTCGAGGGTACCCGGGGGCGGGTTATGGTGACCGATTTCGGAATCGCGAAGGCGGTTTCTCAGGCCTCGGCCGCGACGCTGACGGGCGTCGGCGTCGCGATCGGAACGCCGCAGTACATGAGTCCCGAGCAGGCCGCCGGCGAACGGGAGATCGACGGGCGCTCCGACATCTACTCGCTCGGGGTGGTCGCCTTTCAGATGGCGAGCGGCGAGGTGCCGTTCAATGCACCGACCGTCGCGGGCATCTTGATGAAGCAGATTACCGAGCCGGCTCCGCTGCTTCACGAAATCGCACGGAGCGTTCCTGAAGACCTCTCGCTCGCGGTCGCGCGCTGTCTCGAAAAGGATCCCACCAATCGCTGGCCGACCGCTGATTCCCTTCGTCGTTCGCTCGAGAGCCGGACGGTGACGGGATACCGTCCCACCGGAACGACCCGGGCGGGCTCGCGTGCGTCGGCCGGATTTCGCGCTCGCCCGGAACTGGAGCGGCCTCCGCTATCTCGACCGGGTACGGCCGGCCGGCCGCCGATCCCGGTGCCGCGGCCACCGGCGGAAGTGGCCCGCGGAGACCGAGCGGCACGGAGGGCCGCTCGCCGGGGCGAGTGGCGGAAGAACGAGCGTGGTGAATGGGTACGGGTCGAGTCGGGCGAAGTCCCCATCCCCGATACCGGCGAGCCTGCGATTGTCCAGAAGGTTCGGGGCCAGTTCGCGCGCTGGGCCGCAACGACCGGCGGATTGTTCCTGCTCAACATCGCCACGGGACTCGACACCCCGTGGTTCCTGTTCCCGGCGGGGGGCATGGCGATCGGCCTGCTTCGCAATTACTCGCGGCTCTGGCAGGCAGGCTACAGCTGGCGGGACGTCCTCAATCCGCCCAGAGCACCGGACGCCGTCGTGGGGCCAGGGAAAGGCCGGAAGCAGGTCGGCGGTCCGCCCCGACCCGAAGAGTATGGAGCCCATTTCGAGCGGATCGAATCGGCGTACAAAGACCGCAAGATGATCCTCTCGCTCATGCAGCAGCTGCCTGCGGCGGACCGCAAGATGCTGCCAGCGGAGATCACCGAGACCGTGGAGGACCTGTATCAGCGCGCGACCGACCTGGCCCGCGCCCTCCACGACATCGATACCACCTTCGGCGACGAGACTCCCGATCGGATTCGGCAGCGGCTGGACCTGGCGCGGGAACAGCCGGATGGCCCCGAGCGGGAGCGGCAGATCGCCATCCTGGAGCGCCAGCTCAAGACCGCGATCGAGCTCATGGATCGCCGCAACCGGATCGCGGCCCGGCTCGAGTCGAGCGTCCTGGCGATGCAGAACCTGCGGTTCGACATGCTGCGGCTCAAGTCGGCGGGCGTTGGGGCCGTGTTAGGAGATCTTACCAGCGCCACGCAGCAGGCGCGGGCCATCTCACGGGATGTGGATCACGCGATCGCCGCCGCGGGCGAAGTCCGGGAAGCCATGGGATGAGCGTGCTCAAGTCGCCAGTCATCAGTCACCAGTCGTCCCCGGTCAGGGATGAGACTGAAGACTGAACACTGAAGACTGGAGACTGCAACGCCGTGTCCCAATTCGATAATCGGACCTACTGGGAGGGTCGTCTGGGGGAGCACTACAGCCTGGCAGGGGTCGGCTACCTCCGTCTGGGGCACCGCTACAACGAGTGGATGTACCGGGTTCGGGGCGAGGTCTTCGACAGGGTAGTGGCCGGCATCGCGGGTGGGGAGTGGGGAATGGGGAGTGGGGAACGGGGAATGGGGACGGGGACCCCAGCCGTCCAGCCGCCCAGCCGCCGAGCCGTCCGGCCCGTGGCCTACTGGTACGGCCGCGACGTGCTCGACATCGGCCCGGGCACCGGATTCTACGTGGACCGGTGGCTCCGGCTCGGCACCAACGTCGTGGGACTCGATCTCACCGATGTCGCGGTGCACGGACTGGCCGAGCGGTTTCCCGGTGCGCGGGCCCGCTTCCTCCGCGCCGATATCGGCCAGCCGCTCGACGGGGTCCCGCTTCGGCCCGCGTCGTTTCACGCGGTCTCGGCCTTCGACGTGCTGTTTCACATCACCGATGATGCGGGTTATGCTCGGGCGTTTCGCAACATCGCCGCCCTGTTGCGGCAAGGCGGCTGCTTTCTCTGGTCCGACAACTTCGTACACCGGGAGGCCGAGCGAGTCGAGCACCAGGCCAACCGCCCTCTCTCGCTCACCCTCCGCCTGCTCGACGCGGCGGGACTCGAGCCGGTGGCGCGCCTCCCGATGTTCGTGCTCATGAACTATCCCGCCGACGCCAGGCGGGGCATCTGGCGGTGGGCCTGGAGCGCGATGGCCGCGCCGGCCATGGTGGCCGAGCCGCTGGGTTGGCTCTTGGGGGCGGCCCTCTACCCGCTGGAACGGGTGCTGGTGAGGCGGGTTAGGGAGAGCCCGACCACCGAGCTGATGGTGTGCCGGAAGCGGTAACAGACGGACAGACGGACAGATGGACAGAGGGACAGAAGGGCAGCGCCGAGTGCCGAGCGCCGATACCGACTGCCTGACCGTCTGACCGTCTGACCGTCTGACCGTCTGTCCGTCTGTCCGTCTGTCCGTCTGTCCGCCCTATAACCCGAGCACCATGTGCCGGTCGCCCACCGGCCGGCCGCCGATCCGAAGCGCATCGGGCTCCACTCCCCAGGTGACAAACCCCGCGCTCTCGTAAAGGGCCGCGGCGCCCGGCGTCTCCTCCGATACGCAGAGGCAGACCTGACTCACTCCCGGAAGCGTCTCTGCGAAGCCGATCGCCGCATCCACCAGCAACCGGCCCAGGCCCTTCCCCCGGTGAGCCGGCGCGACGTACAGTCCCCAGAGATGGCTCTTGTGCGCGCTCTTTTCGCCCTTGGCCCGATACAGTCCGACGATGCCGGCGAGCTCCGGATCGAACGCCCCGAGGAGCGCCTGATCGGCCTCGGCCAGTGCCTGGTGCAAGTAGTCGGGATCGAGCGCGCGGTCGTCGGAGGGCGAGGCGGCGAAAGCCTCCGGCACGGTCTCAAGCGCCTCACGCCGGAGTGCCAGATAGGCGGGGATGTCGTCCGCTGTGAGCTGGCGGATTACCAGCGCAGGAGCTCCGCGATGGCGTCCCTGACGTTTCCGCTCTGGGGCAGGGTGAGGTCCTCGAGCTCGGGCGAGTAGGCCACGAACGTGTCGGTCGAAGCGACCCGCTTGACCGGCGCATCAAGCCAGGGGAAGAGCTCGTCGGCGATCTTCGCGGCGAGCTCGGCGCCGTAACCCCAGCTCAGCCCATCCTCGTAGACCACCATGACCCGGTTGGTTTTCCGCACCGACGCGGCGATCGTCTCCCAGTCCACCGGGTTGAGACATCGGAGATCGATCACCTCGACGCCGGCGCCGGTGGTCTCCTCGATCTCCTTCGCCGCCACCAGGGTCCGCTGCACCAGCGCGCCGTAGGTCACCACCGTGAGCGCCGTCCCGTCCCGGACCACTCTCGCCTTTCCGAACGGGATCATGAAGTTGGGGCCCGGGTTAGGAGCCTTGTTGTAGGTCTGGCGATAGAGGTGTTTGTGCTCCAGGAAGAGCACCGGGTCGTCGCAGCGGATCGCGGTGCGCAAGAGCCCGTTGGCGTCGAGCGCGGTGGCCGGGCACACCACCCGGAGCCCCGGCACCGAGGTAAACACCCCGGCGCCGGTCTGCGAGTGATACGGCGCGCCGCCCTTGAGATAGCCGCCGTAGGTAACCCGCACGACCACCGGTGCGCTGAATGCGTTATTGGACCGCCATCGGAGGATCGCGAGCTCGTTCCGGAGCTGCATGTAGGCCGGCCAGATGTAGTCGAAGAACTGGATCTCGACCACCGGTTTGAGCCCCCGCGTGGCTAGCCCGATCGCGCGGCCGACGATGTTCGCCTCGGCGAGCGGCGAGTTATAGACCCGGTTGGCCCCGAACCGCTTCTGGAGTCCCCAAGTCACCTTGAACACCCCGCCCTTCCCTTTCACCTGGCTCAAGTACTGCTCCCGGCCCACGTCCGCGACGTCCTCCCCGAAGACCAGAATGCGGGGATCCCGCTCCATCTCGTCCCGAAGACAGATGTTCAGCAGATCGACCATCGTGGTGGGTTCCCCGGTGAAGCGGGGATCGTCCTCGGTGTCGAACTGCTCCGAGGTCGGGTCGACGTCGGGCGAGAACACGAACCGGGTAATCGTCTCCGCCGCCGGCTGCGGCGACGCGAGCGCGGTGTCGGCCGCTACCTCCACTTCCTCCTCAATCTCCTGCTTGATCCGCTCGAGCTCCGGCTCGGTAGCGATCCCCTGCTCCGTGAGGTAGCGGGGGAACGTCGTGAGCGGATCCCGAGCCGCATCTTCGGCCCGCTCGGCTGGCGGCCGGTAGAGAACTTCGTCGTCCGAGAGCGAGTGACTGTACGGCCGGATCACGTGCGCATGCACGAAGGCAGGGCCCTTGCGCCCGCGCACCTGCTCGATGGCCCGGCGCATCACATCGTATGAGGCCAGGAGGTCGCAGCCATCCACCTCCTGGATGAACAAGCCCGGGAATCCGGCCACCAGCTTGGAGATCGACCCGCCCGCCGTGCCCGCCTCGACCGGCAGCGAGATCGCGTAGCGATTGTCCTCGATGAGATACACAATCGGCAGCTTGAGCGTGCACGCGGTGTTCAGCGACTCCCAGAACTCGCCCTCGCTGGTGGTTCCCTCTCCGCCGGTGACCAGCACGACTTCGTCGCCGTGAATCCGGTCCCTGCGATCAGGGATGGTCTCGTTGCGCGAGTAGCGAAGCCACGCCTCGGCGCAGCCCACCGCCTGAAGGAACTGGGTGCCGGTGGGGCTCGAGCCCGACACGATGTTGAGCTCCCGGTGGCCCCAGTGCGACGGCATCTGGCGCCCGCCCGAATTGGGATCATCCGCCGCGGCCACCGCGGAGAGCAGCTGCTCGGTGGGCGTCATGCCCAGACCAAGACAGAGCGCGCGGTCGCGATAGTAGAGGTAGAACCAGTCGTAGCCGGGTCGCAGGAGCTTGGCCGCCGCCACCAGCACCGCCTCGTGGCCGGCGCCCGAGATCTGGAAGAAGATCCTGTTCTGCCGCTTGAGCTGGATCTCCTTGTCATCGATCCGCCGCGAGAGCAGCATGAGCCGGTACATCTCGAGGAGATCGCTCTTCTCGAGCTTGGCGCTGGGCAGCGTGCGAGGCGCGGGGCGTGTGGCCATGGTTGAGCGGCTAGGGAGCTAGGGAGCCAGGGAGCTAGGGAAATATGTCATGGTCTGAAGCGGGCGAGGCGCCGGAGAGCCTCCAGTTTCTCGATCGCGGTGGTGCCCTTGGCCGCCGCGGCGGGGGTTACCGCGAAGAGATCACGGATATCCAGCAGGATCTCCAGCATGAGCTGGTCCCGCATATAAGCATTGTCGAGATCGGCCATGCGCTTCTCGTCGGCGGCCTCTTTGGCCCGCTCGTACGTTTCGCGGTAGATCGATTCCAGATTGGCGAGGATGCGATCGCGAGGGCGCATAGGAGGGGCCAGGGGCCGGGGACCAGGGGCCAGGGAGCTGGAGTAAACTGGAGAATACTGTCTTTGGAAGATATCCTCGGTTCCTGACCATATCTTCATCCCCTGGCCCCTGACCCCTGGCCCCTATGAGCAAACGCATCCTCTTCTTCGCCGCCCCGCTGTACGAAGACCTGGAGCTCTGGTACCCCAAGATCCGGCTCGAGGAAGAAGGCTGGACCTGCATCGTGGCCGGCCTCGGCGAGAAGATTTACCAGGGCAAGAAGGGTTACCCGGTGACTCCCGATGTCACGGTGGACGAGGTTGATGCGAACGACTTCGATGCGCTGGTCATCCCCGGCGGCTACGCGCCGGATATCCTGCGCCGCTCGCCTCGAGTTCTGGCCCTAACCCGGGAGATCTTCGATGCCGGCAAGCCGGTGGCCTTCATCTGCCATGCTGGCTGGGTCCCCATCTCAGCCGGGATTGTGAAAGGCCGCCGCGGCACCAGTGTGGGAGCGATCAAGGACGACTTGGTCAACGCGGGAATGAAGTGGGAGGACGCGCCCGTGGTGGTGGATGGCAACATGATCACCAGCCGTACCCCGGCTGATCTTCCCCACTTCGCGAAGGCCCTCATCGCCGCGCTAAGGACTGACTAGCACGGCCGGCCGATTCTACCTGCCGAGTGGCCGCGTCGCTTCCGGCACGAAACGTTGGCTCCCGGGCCCGAAGTGCCGGGCAAGATAGCCAGCCAGGTCAACCCCATCTTTCTCGGAGAGCGGGGCGCCCCAGCCGCGCATTTTCGCGACGGCTGCGGTCCACTGGCGCTCGGTGAGCCGCTGCTGCCGCAACAGATCGGCGGAGTGACAGGAGAGGCAGGCTCGCTCGGCGAGCGATTTCCCAGGGCCGTCAGGCAAGGGACCGATCCGCGCTCCGATTCGCGGGAGGCTCTCCTCAGCAGGGGCTGGGGCGGCCGGGTCGTGCTCTACGACGTCGAGCTCCGCGTGGTCCCAGCCGTTGGCGAGATAGCCGCTCTGATTCCACACCGTCTCACGGGGCTGAGTCGCGCCACGACTGTCCGTCGCCCGGAGCAGCCAGCGAACCCGGCCGGTTCGTTCCGGGGTCCATCGGATGCGCCAGAGGCGCCAGGCGTAGGGGTCGTGGCGCGCGTCGAGCGCGGTGGGCCGCCAGGTCGCCCCGTCATCATCGCTGAGCTCAACCCTGGCGATATCGGGGGCGCCGGAGAAGGCGAAACCGCGCAGGGTGATCGATCGGCCCACTCTGACCTGCGCCGGTGGGCCAGTGAAGACCGACTTGACGAACAGCTCGGTCACCGGTTCCATCTCGTCCGGACGCAGGGCGATTCCGGGAGTGCCGGGGCGCCGCGGGTAACGGTAACCGATATCCATATAGAAGCCGGTCTGGGGAAGCGGACTCGCGCTCACGCGTGACAGCCACTTCATCCAATGCTGTCCAGCCCAGCCAGCTACCACGAGCCGGGCGGGCCCGCCGTGTAGCGAGGGCAGCGGCTCGCCGTTCATCTCCCACGCGATCACGCCGTCTTCCAGCGCCTTCTCGAGCGGGAGGCTCCGGTGGAAGGGCGGAACCTGGGCAGGTGGAGTATCGGTGCCGAACGTGTGCAGGTGGCGCGCCGAAGCGTCCAGCCCAGCGCGATCCAGGAGATCCCTAACCCGCACTCCGGTCCACCGGGCGTTGCCCACCGCGCCCTGGCCCCATTGCAACCCGGGCACCGGGGGCGTGTGCAGGCTCCGCCCGTTGCCGGCGCATTGGAGCACGCAGGTCACCGTCGTTTGGGGCAGCCGTTTGAGCTCGGACAGGCCGAGCACAAGGGGGCGGCGTACCGCGCCGTCAACTGTCAGGCGCCAGCTCCCCGGTTCCGGGATGGTCGGCTGCCAGTGGTGCCGGACGAAGAACAGGTCGTTTGGAGTCAGGTAGTCGGTGAGCAGCTCGAGGGGCGTCTCGGCCAAGGTCGGGAACCCGTTGAGCTGGAGCATTCGCCGGCGGGGTGGGCGCTGGCCCAGCCACTCGAGGCCCATCAAAGGAACCAGCGTGCTAGCGGTAAGAGCGATGAACCCTCGACGATGCATCAGCCATGATCCGCGCCGGGCCTATGGGAAAGATACGGCTGGATTCCGTATTCTTCCTCACGCCGCGCCTCCGGAGCAGGAAAACCCGTAATCCCGTTTGTAGAAAGGCGAAGTTTCAGTACCTTTGGTTGCCCATTTCACCCCGATTCAATGACCGTCCTCCTCCAGCTCAAGCACGCGCTCAGCGAGCGCTACAGCATCGAACGGGAGATCGGCCGGGGCGGGATGGCCACGGTCTACCTCGCGCGGGACGTGAAGCACGAGCGGCTGGTTGCCCTCAAGGTGCTGGCTGGCCCCGTCTCTCGCCCGACGGGAAGCGCATTGCCCTCACCGCGACCTCCTCGGCCCGGAGCGATATCTGGATCTACGAGCTTCCGGCCGGCCCCCTGACGCGCCTAACCCGGGAGGGAACCACCAACGACCGGCCCGAATGGATGGCCGATGGCCGCTCGATTCTCTACCGCTCGAACCGCGGAGGCCTCAACGGGCTATGGATCCAACCCGTCGACGGCGCGGGCGCGGCAAGGGAGTTGTTCAGCCTTCCCGACCTCAGGGTGGACCAGGGGGCCGTGTCACCTGACGGGCGGTACCTGTTGTATCAACTGGATCGTACCGGCCGCGGGGAACTCTGGTATCGCGCCCTCGAGGGCGACACCACCTCACGGCCGGTGGGATCAGGCCCGTACGGAGAGGTCGGCGGGCGGTTCTCGCCCGACGGAAATTGGGTCGTCTATGCATCCAGCGAATCGGGAGTGAGCCAGATCTATGTCCGGCCGTTTCCGTCGCTCGCTGCCCGCTATCAGGTCTCGCTCGCTGGCGGCACGACCCCCATCTGGTCTCCGGATGGAGCGCGGATCGTCTACCTCGCCGGGCGGGAGATCATTGCCGCCACGGTTGGCTCGACTATGCCGTTTACAATCAGCTCGCGGACACCGCTTGCCGGACGGGAGTTCACGTTCACCGGCATCCATGCCGACTACGACCTCATGAAAGACGGCAGCCTCATCGCCTTTCGGGCCACCGAACAGGACGCTCAGGCCGTGGTCGTGCACAACTGGGGCCGTGAGCTGCTCCGGCGGATGCAGGCCTCGGCGCGCTAGCTCCCTCACCTTCGCATGTCTTTCACCGAAGCCCAGCGCCGAGTGGATGCCTGGATCTCCCAGTTCGAGGAGGGGTATTTCCATCCCCTCACCAACCTTGCCCGCCTTAGCGAGGAAGTGGGCGAGCTTGCCCGGGAGATCAACCACCGCTTCGGGCAGAAGACCAAGAAGAGCGGAGAGCCCGAAGGAGACCTGGCCGAGGAGATTGCCGATATTCTGTTCGTGCTGATCTGCATCGCAAACCGGGAAGGCATCGATCTCGATCAGGCCTTCGACCGGATGATGGCGAAGGTAGAGGCCCGCGACGCGCAGCGCTGGACAAGAAAGGTGAAAGGTGAAAGGTGAAAAGTGAGAGGTGAGCCGTACCTCTCACCTCTCACCTCTCACCTCCTACTCCCACTCTTTCGGCGCGCTCAGCAGTTCCTCCAGCAGCACCTGATAGCTCCCATACCGCTCGGGATGAATGGCGCCGGCTGCGACAGCTTCGCGTACCGCGCAGCCGGGCTCGCTGCGATGGGTGCAGTCGGGAAACTTGCAGCGGTCGAGCGGCACCCGCATTTCCGGAAAGCACCGCGCCAGCTCGCGCGGCTCGATCCCCCAGAGCCCGACCTCGCTGAAGCCCGGCGTATCCACCAGCCAGCCCCCGGCATCGAGCGGAACCATGACCGCCGCTACGGTGGTTTGTTTGCCCCGCCGGATCTTCTCGCTGATTTCGCGGGTCCGGAGCGCCAGGCCGGGCTGGAGCCGGTTGAGGAGACTCGATTTGCCAGCACCCGACGGTCCGGTGAGCAGGGATTCCCGGCCCGGGATCGCTTGGAAGAGCCGGTGGAGTCCCGCCCCGGTCCGGACGCTCACCCGATAGACCTCATAACCCGCGCGCGCATACCGCTCCGCGAGCTCCTCAGCCACATCCAGATCGATCTTGTTGATGACGACCGCGGCGGGAAGCTCGTTGGCTTCGGCAATTGCGAGCAGCCGGTCGATCAGCTGGGGAATCGGCGCGGGATCGGCCGCCGCAATTACCACGAACACGTGATCGAGGTTCGCGGCGACGGGCCGATTGCCCCGGCCGGTCGGAGTGCGCCGCTCGAGGATATTGCGCCGGGGAAGCACCCCCGTGATGCCTAATACGCCGAGCTGCCCCGCGTCGAGGGTCACCCGGTCGCCCACTACAACGCGGTCGTGCCGGTCGCGCCTCGCCTTGCCGCGAAGCACCGCCGTTGCCTCGCCGGTACCAGTCTCCACCCGGAACCGGCTGCCCTCGCGCGAAAGGACTCGCCCAGTTCGGGGCCCCGCCAGACCTACCATCCCTCAGGCCGGGCGGCGATAGCGGCGTCGAGCGCCTCTTTCACGTCGTAGAGGGAGAGGGTCTTGACTCGCTCCTCCGCTTCTTCCGGCGAGCGGCCCCATACCAGCACGGGCGTCTCGACCGTCCCGAGAGGCCGATCGCCCGCAGGACTCCACCGCACGAACAGGAGCGACGCTCCGTAGCGGCCCCGCCCATCGGGGGTCTCATCTACCCAGACCGCCACCGAGTAGGCCTGACCATCGCTGCCGCCGAACGCGGGGGCCCGCTCGTGTTTGGCGAGATATCCGCCCAGGGTGACTTCAGGCTCTCGAACCACCTACCTCGAAGTCCAGACCGCCCAGCTTCGAGCCGGGGAGACGCACGCCGGCCACCGGCCCGCTCCGCCACCTCCACCAGGTCCACCGCCGGCCGCGGGGATTCGCCGCTCTCGCGGGACCGTGACCGGATCTTCCGAAGCGAGATAGGCGAGCATCGCGGTGAGGGTCGCGTTCCGCTTGAGATTGGGCTCGATCACTTTGTCGTAGGTATCCCGCGTCGTGTGCCAGGTATAGGTACCGTAGTCCGCCGATTCGGAACCCAAGCCGAATCCCGGCGCGCCATGACATGCAAACGACGCGTTATCGGAGCCGCCGCCCGCGGGACTGCCCGGGAAACCCAGGTTGAGTCCCTGGCCCAGCTCAGCCGGGAGCCGGCTCACCCACCGCGAGATGTTCGCCCCGGCATCGATCAAGCCGGCCGCGCTGAGATTCACCACCCGGCCGGTGCCGTTGTCCTGGTTGAGCAGGGCTTGCAATCCCTGCACGACCTCGGGGTGATCTTCGGCGAAGGCCCGTGAGCCGACCAGTCCTTGCTCCTCGCCGCTCCAGTGGCCCACCAGGATGGTACGCTTGGGTTGCGGATACGCGGTCTTGAGAATCCGCATCGCCTCGAGCATGGTGATGCTGCCGGTGCCGTTGTCGGTGGCGCCCGAGCTGCCGTCCCACGAATCGAAGTGAGCCGACAGCATCACGTACTCATTCGGCTTCTCGCTGCCCCGGATCTCGGCGATCACGTTGAAGACCGAGATCTCGCCCTGGAACTCCGATTCGGCCGTAACCCGCAGCACCGGCGCCTGGTTTCGCTCGGTGAGCCGGAAGACCAGGCCGTAGTCCTCGCAGCTCAGGCCGACCGTGGGAACCTTCCGGGTTAGGGCATAGAACACGCGAATCGCGCCCCAACCGCCGGTCCAGTTGCTCGTGATGATGCCGAGCGCGCCGGCATCCTCTAGGCGCTGGGCAACTGTCCTTGGAAGGAGCCGAGCCCGCCACTGTTCCCGGATGGGGCTGCGAACCTTCTCGAGCGAGTCCAAGGGCTGGCCGGACCAACGGATGTAGCTCGAGTCGGGCCGGCAAGTGAACTGTGGCATCGAAGCAAGGACGAACTTGCCCTTCACTTGCGGAAGCCAGGCCGCGAAGGCAGCCGTATCGCGGGTATCGCTGAGGACGATGGTGCCGCCCTCGACGGCTTTGCCTCTGGTGCCGGGACTCCAGGCCAGCATCATGCCTTCGAGCGATCGCACTCGGGGGGCAACGAGATCCACCTGACTTACCCCGCGCTTCCAGCCCATCCAGGTTCCGTAGCGCTCGGCTCGCGCGGGGATCCCCCACGTGCCGTACATCGCCTGAAGCCAGGCCTGCCCCGCTGCCATGCCGGGGGTAGCAGTGAGGCGGGGCCCGATGGAATCGGTCAGCACCTGGATCAGGCTCATCGCCTGGGAGTTGGTCATGCCCTCGGCCCAAACGCGGCGAAGGACAGCATCATCGGTGGGGAACGATTGGGCGGTAGCGGTGCCGGCGGTCGCCAGGATGAGAATGGCAGTTAGACGCATAGATGGTTCCGGGTTGTTGGTGTAATCAGCTATCAGCTATTCACTACTCGCTACTCGCTACTCGCTACCCCGTAATATCGCCGGTCCGCCTTCGCCATTTCGACCAGGGCCGGCGCGGGAGCAAAGCGGGGACCATACTGGGCCGCCAGCTCTTCCAGAGTGCTGACCACCCGGCCGGCGCCAAGCGAATCGATGTAGCGGAGCGGTCCCCCGCGGAACCCGGGATAGCCGATTCCGAAGATGGCCCCGATGTCGCCGTCGCGGGGAGCGCGGACCACTCCCTCCGACAGTGCGAGGGCCGTCTCATTGAGGAGCACATAGACCAGCCGCTGCTCGAGCCGTTCGAGATCCACATTGGCCAGCGGAGTGACGCCCAGCAGCCGATAGGCGGCGGGATCAGGATCGGTCTTGTGGCCAGCGTGATACAGGTAGAATCCCTTCCCGGATTTTCTCCCGAGCCGTCCCGCTTCAACCATCTTGGCGACTCCGGGTCCCGGGCGCATCCGCTCACCAAACGCGGTGTGCATCACCTCGCTGGCCTTGAGGCCGACATCCATCCCGACCTCGTCGAGCAGGGTGATCGGACCCACGGGAAACCCGAATCGGGTCATGGCCCGGTCGATTACCTCGATGGGCGCTCCTTCCGCGAGCAGAAAGCCAGCCTCGTTGAGATAGGGAAACAGGATCCGGTTGACCCAGAAGCCCGGCCGGTCGGCCACCACGATCACGGTCTTACCCATTTGCCGGCCGAACTTCACGGCGGTGGCAATCGCATCGGACCCGGTCTCGCTCGCGGGGATCACTTCGAGCAACGGCATTCGATCAACCGGCGAGAAGAAGTGCATCCCGAGAATCCGCTCCGGATGGCTGGTCCCTTCGGCGATCTGGGCGATGGGAATCGTGGAGGTGTTGCTGGCGAGGACCGCGTGGGGTGAGAGCGCCTGCTCGGCCTCCGTAAAGACCTGCCGCTTGACCGCGAGATCCTCGAAGACTGCCTCGATCAGGAGATCGGCCCGCTCGAAGCCGCGCCAGTCGCCCGAGCCCGTGAGCCGGGCGGCCTTGCTGCGAAACTCGGTGCGGGTGATCCGGCGCCGCTCGAGCTGGCCCCGGAGGATGCCGAGCGCCGCGTTGAGCCCCCGGCCCACCCGGGGCAGATCGGCGTCCTTGAGCCGGACTTCAACGCCGGCTTGCGCCACCGCGGTTCCGGCAATGCCCGATCCCATGAATCCCGACCCTACGATCCCTAACACGCGCACCTTGCGGGGCCGGGCCGAGCCGGGTGGGACGCCGTCGTCCTTCTTGAGCGCGGTCGTGGCAAAGAAGATCTGCACCAGGTTGCGGGAGACTTCACCCACCGCGAGTCCGCCGAAGTGCTCCGCCTCCCGGCGCAGCCCCGCTTTCATGCCGCGCTCCATGCCGGTGCGAATCGCGTCGAGTGCCGCGAGCGGCGCCGGATAATGCCCGCCGGTCTTCTTCAGCACCTGCCGGCGGGCCATCGCATAGCTCACCCGGCGGCCGATCGGATTGCGGTCGAGCCAGAGGCTCCCGCCCCGCCGACGCTTCGGCACACCCCGAGTGGCCAGCCGTTGGGCCGCCCGAACCGCAACAGAATCCAGAATGCTGGGAGGAACGAGCTCATCGACCAGGCCCAGCTTGAGTGCCTTGCCGGCGTGCTCGGTCCGCCCGGCGAGGATGATGTCGAGGGCCGCGCTGGTTCCGATGGTCCGGGGAAGCCGCTGGCACCCGCCGGCCGCCGGGATAATCCCGAGCTGGATCTCGGGGAGACCGATGACGGTCTTGGGCGAATCGCTCGCGACCCGGTAGTGACACGCCAGCGCGAGCTCGCATCCCAGGCCCACGCACGCGCCGTGAATCGCGGTCACGATCGGCTTGGGAAATGCCGCCAGCCGGTCGAGCATCTCCTGGCCGGTCCGGGCAAGCGCGGTGGCTTCCTCGGCGGTCTTGATTCGGACGAACTCGTTGATGTCCGCCCCGGCGACGAAATTGTCAGGCTTGCCCGAGCGGACGACCACGGCCCGGAGCGCTGGATCGTCCCTAACCCGCGCCAGCAGCCCCTCGAGCTCTCCGATCACCCCGCTGCCGAGCACGTTCACCGGCTCGCCCGGCACGTCGAGCGTGAGAATCGCAACGTTGTCAGTGACGCTCAGCGAGAATGCAGCCATCTGTGTCCCAGTGAGCCGGGCGAACACGTCCATGCCACAGAGGAAAAAGCTTTCCCACAGATTACCCGGATTACACGGACTCGGACGACGAACCCCAACCGTTCTCGTTCGAATCCGAGTAATCCGGGTAATCTGTGGGCGATGTTTTCAATCTGCGTCATCTGTGGAATCCGTGGTTCAGTTAGCGAGTTACGTTTTCCAGCACCATCGCCATGCCCATCCCGCCCTGGGCGCAGATCGAGATCAGCCCGAACTCGACCCCGCGCCGAACCAGCTCGTTGGCCAGCGTCGTCGTAAGCCTCGCCCCGGTGGCCCCGAAAGGATGGCCGATCGCGATCGACCCGCCCCTCACGTTGGCCCGCTCCCAATCGACATCGCCGAGCGGCTCGGAGCGCCCGATCTTCTCCGCCCACGCTTTCGATGCCCAGGCCTGGGCGTTGGAGAGCACCTGGGCCGCGAACGCTTCGTGAATCTCGAAGAGTCCAACGTCCTTCCAGCCGATTCTGGCCCGATCGAGCGCGAGCGGGACCGCCCAGGCTGGCCCCATGAGCAGCTGCCAGCCAGGATCCACCGCGGCCACGGCATAGCTGCGAATCGCCACCAGTGGCTTGAGGCCAAGCGCGCGCGCCTTGGCTTCCTCCATCAGCAGCACCGCGGCGGCTCCGTCGGTGAGCGGCGAGGAGTTACCGGCGGTCACCGAGCCGTAGCGCCGGTCGAACACCGGCCGGAGTTGAGCCAGCGCCTCGAGACTGGTGTCGGTGCGGATCCCGTTGTCGGTGGTCGTCACCTGATCCAGCTCCAGCCCGCCGAACCACGGGGCAATCTCGGCGGTGAACCGGCCGTCGGCGGTGGCGGCTGCAGCACGCTGATGGCTCAGCAACGCGTAGCGGTCCTGGTCCTCGCGTGCGATCCCGTTCTCCTTGGCCATCTTCTCCGCCGACTGTCCCATGGTTTCGCCGGTGGAGGGTTCGGCGATCGCGGGAGAGACCGGCACCAGGTCGCGGGGTCGAAGGGTGGCGAAAAGCCTAACCCGCTCTCCCAAAGACCTGGCCTTGCTCGCCCCCACCAGCACCCCGCTCATCTTGCGCGAGTGGAGGATCGGAATGTCGGACAGCGATTCGACCCCGCCGGCCAGGATCACTTCGGCGTGACCCAGCAGGATCTGGTCGTGGGCGCTGGTGATGGCCTGACCCGCCGAGGCGCAGGCGCGGTTCAGGCTGTAGGCGGGTACCGTGCGCGGGAACTGGGGGAGGAGCGAGATTTCCCGGGCGACATTGGGTACCAGCACGGAGGGGATGACCTGCCCGAAGATCACTTCGTCGAGCTCCCGGCCGTCGAGCCCGGTGCGATACCAGAGCTCCCGCGCCACGAATCGAGCCAGCTCCACCGCCGGGACGTCGTGGAAGACGGTGCCGCTCCGGGCGAACGGGGTGCGGAGGCCGGCGATCACCACCGGCCGCCGGCGTGCCCCGGAAAAGAGATCGAGGGTCAACGGCGTTGGGCCAGAACCGACCCCAAAGCTATCCAGCGGGCATTGTCGAGCGGCTCGATGACTTCGCGCCCGTGCAACACGACGAGCGGCGCGACCAGACGCGCGAGCTCACCCGACTTCAGGAGGTGGGCATCGCTGGTCGGGCCCCAGCCGAATTCGCGCTGGGCTTCGAGAAAGGTTTCCAAGATCAGGACGCCATCCGGTCCCACGCGCTCGATGATTTGTGGCATTCGCTCGCGGTCCAGGTAGTTGAACACGAGCACCGCGTCGAACCTGCCGAGATCGGGCCAAGTCCCCTCGAGATCCAGCTGGCGCCAGTCGACCTCGACCCCCCGGACCCGTGCTTCGTTCCGGCCAATTTCCAGCCGGGCCGGATCCCGGTCGATCGCCGTAACCCGCGCGCCGAGTGCCGCTGCGGCGAGGGCATGGCGGCCGGTACCGCAGGCCAGATCGAGCACGCGAGCGCCGGGACGGATCCGGCGGGCGTGCCAGACGAACCAACTGCTGGGCCGGGCCACCTCGGTGGCATCCGACGAGTCCGAGTAAACTCCTAGCACATGTCTCCTTGGGCCCGCGCCACCCTTACCGACCTCGGCTCCGGCCGCCATGATCTCCTGGTCATCGGCGGGGGGATTACCGGGGCGGGCATCGCACGCGATGCGGCGCTGCGCGGGCTAGGGGTCGCGCTGGTCGAAGCGGGCGATTTCGGCTCCGGGACCAGTTCTCGTTCGAGTCGGCTCATCCACGGGGGGCTCAGGTATCTCGAAGCGCGCCAGTTCAGTCTGGTGCGCGAATCGTTGCGGGAGCGCGGCCACCTGCTCCGCCTGGCCCCCCATCTGGTTCGGCCCATCGAGTTCATTCTCCCCTTCTACCATGGCGACCGAGTACCCCGGTGGAAGGTCCGCCTGGGCCTGGCGCTCTACGACCGGCTCGCCGGGACGGGTAATGTGCGCCGCCACGAGAACCTGAGCAAGCGAGAGGTGCAGGAACAGGAGCCGCTCCTCAAGGACCGCGGGCTCACCGGCGCCGCCCGCTATTTCGATGCGCAGTGCGACGATGCCCGCCTCACGGTGGCCGTCATCCGGGCGGCGGCCAAAGCCGGAGCCAAGGTGGCCAACTACGTTCGGGCGACCGAGCTGGTTCGGGACGGAGGCCGGGTCGTGGGAGTGCGCTTGCGCGACGAGCTCACCGGCGAAGAGACCGAGGTGTCCGCCCGGGTCGTGATCAATGCAGCGGGTCCCTGGGTCGACTCCGTCCGCCGGATGGAAGACCCCACCGCGAAGCCACTGCTCCGCCTCACCCGGGGATCCCACGTCCAGGTAGCGCAGTCCCGGATCGGCAACCATCACGCCATCCTCTTCACCAGCCCGATCGACCGCCGCCCAATGTTCGTGCTCCCTTGGGGGAACTGGACCTATATCGGCACTACCGAGACGGACACCAGCGACCCGCCCGAGCAGGTCCGCGTCGAGCAAGAGGAGATCGTCTATCTGCTCCGCTCCGCCAACTGGCTTTTCCCCAAGGCCCACCTCGGTCTCGAGGATGTGACGGCGAGTTGGGCCGGGGTGCGGCCGCTCGTTGCGGCGGACCCTCACACGCCGGCGCCGCGGGTGCCCCGCGACCACCGGATCGTGCGGGGGCCGTACGGCATGCTGACCGTTGCGGGTGGGAAGCTCACCACCTTCCGCCTCGTGGCGGAGCGAGTGGTCGATCGGGCCAGCGAAGAGCTGGGCATTCCGGCCCCCAGGGAGTATCCCGGTCGTGAGGAACAGTTGCCGGGGGCCGCCGGTGGGATTGGACTGGCGCTCCGCGCCCCGGGGGCCAACCTCAGCTTGCCCAACGAAACCGTGGACTACCTGATCCGTCACTACGGCGCCGAGACGTCCGTGATCTACGCCCTCTGCAGCGAGCGGCCCGAGTTGCGTGAGCCGCTCCATGAATCCCACCCGTCCATTGCTGCGCAGGTCGTGTTCGCGCTCGAACGAGAATTCGCCCGGACCGCCGAAGACATCCTGGAACGCCGGGTCCGTCTGAGCACGGAGACCAGCGATCGGGGGGCGAGCGCCAAAGCGAAGATCACCGACCTGGTCTCCGGCTATTTTTCGGGAGATGAAGCCATCCCGGGATCCCAACGTCTTCGAGACCGCTAACGCGGGTTTCGCCCAGGCCATTTACGAGGACTATCTCCGCGATCCGGCCACTGTAGCGCCGGAATGGCGTGAGCTGTTTGAAAGCGGACGGGTGGGTGAGGCGCCGACTGGAAACGGGCGCGGGTCGGGAATCGGGACTCGGGACTCGGGAGTGGCGGTGCCGAGGGCCGAGGGCGGAGCACCGAGCGCCGAGCCACGAGTCGCCGAGCGCCGAGTGCCGAGTGCCGAGCCAACCGTCCAACCACCCACCCGCCCAACCGCCCAACCGATAAAGGGCCCTGCCGCCCGCCTCGTCCAGAACATGGCCGAGAGTCTCACGGTCCCGACGGCAACTTCGTTCCGCGAGATTCCGGTTCGCACCCTCGAAACGGCTCGCGCGCGGTTCAACGCAGCCGGCGGGCGCAAGGCGTCGTTCACCCACTTCATTGCGTGGGCGCTGGTGCAGGCGGTCAAGCGGCATCCCGTCATGGGCCACACCTTCATGATGGCCGATGGCGTTCCTCACCGGGTCACTCCCGACGGCATTCATCTCGGTCTTGCCGTCGATGTCGAGCGCAAGGACGGGTCGCGCGGCCTCGTCGTGCCCGTGATCAAGCACGCGGAGCGCTTGAGCTACGCCGGATTTCATGAAGCGTACGATGCGCTGATCGAGAAGGCCCGCGCTAACCGGCTGATGCCAGACGATCTCGCCGGCGGCACGATCACCCTGACCAACCCGGGCGGCATCGGGACCGTTGCCTCGGTACCGCGGCTCATGGCAGGACAGGGCTCCATCATCGCGGTTGGCGCGATCCGGCATTCGTCCGAATTCGCCACGACGCCGCGGGAGATCCGCGATCAGCTTGGCCTGTCCAAGGTCATGATGCTCTCCAGCACCTACGATCACCGGGTCATCCAGGGTGCCGAGTCGGGTGAATTCCTGCGGACCGTCGAGCGGTTGCTGGCGGGTGAGGACGGTTTTTACGAGCAGATCTTTCGGGACTCGGGACTCGGCCCTCGGGACCCGGCAGTGGTCGTTGCCCCGCCGAGCGCCGAGCGCCGAGGGCCGAGCGCCGAGCCACCTGCCGTCCTGCCAACCGGCCGGCCGGCCACCGATCTCGAGCACGTCGCCGCTGCGATGGCCCTGGTGGATGCCTACCGCACCCACGGCCACCTCGCGGCGCGGGTCGACCCCCTCGGGACCGAGCCTCTTGGCGATCCCTCGCTCGATCCCCGGGCAGCGGCGCTCACCCCCGAGACCATGGCGCAGATCCCGGCCAGCGTGTTACGGGTCGCGGTGCCCGGCGACACGCTCGCCGACGCACTTCCGAATCTCGAGGCCACCTACTGCGGGACCATCGCCTACGAGGTCGAGCACGTCAGCGACCACGAGCAGCGCGCCTGGCTCCGCAAGGTGATCGAGTCGGGAGCGCACCGGCAGTCCCTGGAGAAGGAGGAGAAGCTCTCCCTGCTCGACCGGCTGATTGCCATCGAGGCCTTCGAGCAGTTCCTGCACAAATCCTACCTCGGCCAGAAGCGCTTCTCGATCGAGGGGGTGGACCTCATGGTCCCGATGCTCGACCTGCTCTTCGATCTTTCCGCCGAGCAGGGCACCCGCGAGGTCGTCATGGGAATGGCCCACCGGGGCCGGCTCAATGTGCTGGTCCACAACGTCGGGCGGCCCTATGCAGCGATCTTCGCGGAATTCGAGGGCAAGAAGGGGACCGTCGGGTCGGAGGATGACGGCACTGGAGACGTGAAGTACCATCTGGGCGCGGAGGGAGCATACCTAACCCGGTCGGGCAAGTCGATCACCATTGCCCTGATCAACAATCCGAGCCATCTCGAGGCGGTCAATCCGGTGGTCAACGGGAATGCGCGGGCCCGCCAGGTGCAGCGCCGCGGCCGCGATGCCCACCACGATCCGTCGATCGCCGTTCCGGTACTCATCCACGGCGATGCCGCATTTGCGGGTCAGGGCATCGTCGCCGAGACGCTCAACCTGAACGCGCTCCGTGGCTACGGGGTGGGCGGCACGATTCATCTCATCCTCAACAACCAGATCGGCTTCACGACCGACATGCGCGATGCCCGCTCCACCCGGCACGCGAGCGATCTCGCCAAGGGATTCGATATCCCCATCATTCATGTGAACGCCGACGATCCGGAAGGCTGTCTGGCCGCGATGCGCCTCGCGGTCATGTACCGGAAGAAGTTCCGCCGCGATGTGCTGATCGATCTGGTGGGCTATCGGCGCTGGGGACACAACGAGGCGGATGAGCCGGCCTACACCCAGCCGATCATGTACGAGCGGGTCCGGAATCACCCGCCGGTTCGCGAGCGTTATGCCGCCGCCCTGGTCGGCGAAGGCCTGCTAACCGCCGAGGAAGGGGAGCAGCGCTCCCACGCGGCATACCAGCGACTGATCGACATCCAGCAGGGGTTCCGGGCCAGCGCCGCCAAGGCCAAGCCGCCCGAGCCGGCTCCGGCTCGGCTGGTTCCCGGTGAGATGGTGACCACCGCGGTCCCCGCCGAGCGACTCGTCGCGCTCAACCAGCAACTGCTGGCTGTGCCGCCGGGATTCACCGTCAATCCGAAACTCAAACGGCAGCTCGAGCGGCACCGCGGGACTCTCACCGAGGAAACCTCCATCGACTGGGGCCACGCCGAAGCCCTCGCGATGGCCTCGCTCATCACCGAGGGAGTGGCGGTGCGGCTGACCGGACAGGATACCGAACGGGGGACCTTCAGCCAGCGCCACCTGGTGTTCCACGATTCGGAGACCGGAGCGACGTGCACACCGATCGCCCGGCTTCCCGGCGCACTCGCCCCATGCGAGGTCTACAACAGCCCGCTCTCCGAGCTCGCCACCCTTGGCTTCGAGTATGGCTATGCCACCGCCGCGTCCGACTCGCTGGTGATCTGGGAGGCGCAATACGGCGACTTCATCAATGGCGCGCAGGTAATCGTCGACCAGTTTATCGCGGCCGGGCTCTCGAAGTGGGGCGTGACCAACCGGCTTACCCTCCTCCTCCCCCACGGGTACGAGGGCGCCGGCCCGGAGCACTCGAGCGCCCGGATGGAGCGGTTCCTCCAGCTGGCGGCCGAGGGCAACTTCCGGGTGGCGAACTGCACCACGCCGGCGCAGTACTTCCACCTGCTGCGCCGCCAGGCCAAGCGGAACCGGGTACGCCCCCTGGTGATCTTTACCCCGAAGAGCCTGTTGCGCCTCCCGCAGGCCGCCTCCCGGCTTCCCGATCTCACCAGCGGTACCTTTCAGCCCGTGCTGGACGATCCCGATCCGCAAATCGGGGTCAATCGTGCGCGGGTTAGGCGGATCGTGTTCTGTACCGGCAAGTTCTACTATGAACTGTTGCCGGAGGCCGCCAAACGGGGCGAGCAGCGCCCGGCGATCATCCGGATCGAGGGACTGCACAGCTTCCTCGAAGCGCCCATCCGGGAAGTGATCTCGCGCTATCCCGCTGCGGCGGAATTCGTATGGACCCAGGAAGAGCCGCGCAACATGGGCGCCTGGGCCTTCGTCGGGCCCCGGCTCGGCGCGCTCCTGCCCGGCAGTGCCGAGCTGCGCTACGGGGGGCGTCCGGAGCGGGCAAGCCCGGCGGAAGGCTATCCGGACGCCCATGCCGCCGAACAGGCCCGGATCGTTGCGGAAGCAGTCGGTGCGGGTTAGTCGGGCGGCAGGAGGGGCCGCTCGGTCACCTGGCGGACGATCTCTTTGATGCCGGATGACAGGTGGTCCCCGTAGTGCAGCAGGTACACTCCCCGGCTCCGTCTCGCGAGGAGAAAAGCGAGAAACGGCATATCGGCTTTGGCCGCGTTGCAGGCCGCACACGCCAGCACCAGGTTGTCCGGCCGGTCGTACGCCATCTGGCCTCGTCGGGGCCGCACGTGGTCCAGAGTGATGGACTCGGGAGTGGTCGTCACCCCGCAGTACGCGCACACCGGTCCGTGCTGCGCCAGGAGCCAGTCGCGGTGGGCCTGGTAAGATCCGGTCCGGCGAAGTGTTTTCGAGGTGGCAGGGACTGGTGTTCGGGGAGTTGAGCGTCGCTTCTTCCGAGGCACCCAGGTAATCTAAGACCATTCGACCATGACCCAAACTCGGACCTCCGTGCGTAGCGAGCCCAGATCGGCCGTCGAGACCCAGCTCACCTGGCGCTGCATCAATACAATCCGCGTCCTCGCCATGGACGCTGTGGAGCAGGCCCAGAGCGGCCATCCGGGCACGCCCATGGCCCTGGCGCCGGTCGGTTGGCTGCTCTGGACCCGGCATCTGAAGCACGATCCCGCCGGGCCGGACTGGCCGGATCGGGATCGGTTCGTGCTGTCCGCCGGTCACGCATCGATGCTGCTGTATGGTCTCCTTCACCTCACCGGGTACGATCTGCCGCTCGAAGAGATCAGGAACTTCCGGCAATGGGAATCCCGCACACCCGGGCACCCCGAGCATGGCCACACCGTCGGCGTCGAGACGACCACCGGACCGCTCGGGCAGGGCATCGGGAACGCGATCGGAATGGCGGTCGCGGAGCAGCTGCTGGCCAGCCGGTTCAATCGTCCCGGCCTGGAAATCGTGGATCATCGCACCTGGGTCATCGCCAGCGACGGCGACATGATGGAGGGGGTGAGCAGCGAGGTCGCCTCACTGGCCGGTCACCTGAAACTCGGCAAGCTCAAGGTCATTTACGACGACAACCGCATCACCATCGATGGCGAGACGGCCCGCTGTTTCTCGGAGGACGTCGGCAAGCGGTTCGAAGCGTATGGATGGAAGGTCCTCAGAGTCCCCGACGGCAACGACCTTCGGGCGATCGACCGAGCCCTCACCGATGCGGCGGAGGAGACCGAGCGACCCACTCTGATCATTCTTCCCACCGTCATCGGGTATCCCGCACCGACTCGGCAGAACACGGCAAAGGCCCACGGGGAGCCGCTCGGCAAGGAGGAGGTACGCAAAACCAAGGAGCTGCTGGGCTGGCCGCCCGACGAGACCTTCCTGATCCCGGCCGAGGTAGCGGAAGAAGCTCCCCCCATCCGGGCGCGCGGCGCCAAGCTCCGCCGCGAGTGGGAGGAGCGGATGGCCGAGTATCGCCGAACCCAGCCGGAGCTCGGGAAGGAATTCGATGCGATGCTAGCCGGCACTATTTCGGTGGACTGGGACAGCGTGCTGCCCAGCTTCTCTCCGGGGACCGATCTCGCGACCCGGCAGGCTTCGGCCCAGGTGCTCGAGAAGCTGATCCCGCTCGTCCCGACTCTAGTAGGAGGATCAGCCGACCTTGCGACCAGCACCGGCACCAGCCTCAAAGCATCGCCGCTCTTCGAGCCGGGCAAGCCGGGCCGCAGTCTCGCGTGGGGTGTGCGGGAGCATGCGATGGGCACGATGATGAGCGGAATGGCGCTGCACGGGGGGATGCGTCCCTACGGGGGGACCTTCCTGATCTTTTCCGACTACATGCGCCCGTCGATCCGGCTCGCCGCGCTCATGCAGGTCCCGGTGATCTACCTGTTCACCCATGATTCAATCGGCTTGGGCGAGGACGGCCCGACCCACCAGCCGGTGGAGCATCTCGCGAGCCTGCGGGCGATTCCCAACCTGGTGGTGATCCGGCCGGCGGACGCCGCGGAGACCGCTCACGCCTGGCGGGTGGCGCTGGAGCGGCAGAACGGCCCCACCGCGATCATCCTGACCCGCCAGAAGCTCCCCGTGCCCGACCGGGCGGCCGGTTCGCTGGGGTCGGCCGGCGGCCTAACCCGCGGCGGCTACGTCCTGCTCGAGCCCGGCGGGGGGCCGCCCCAGGCAATCCTGCTGGCCACCGGGTCGGAAGTCCGGGTGGCGCTGGAAGCGGCCCAGCGGCTGGCCCGGGGCGACGGCGGCGCACCGGTCCGCACCCGGGTGGTCTCGTTCCCGTCGTGGGAACTGTTCCGGCAAGCGCCCCAGAGCTACCGCGACGAGGTATTGCCGCCTGCGGTGGGGGCCCGCGTCGCGATCGAGGCGGGCGCCTCGCTCGGCTGGCGCGAATGGATCACCGATGCCGGCGCGGTGATCGCCCTGGATCGCTTCGGCGCCTCGGCACCCGGAGACCGCATTCTCCGGGAGCTGGGATTCACCCCGGAGGCGGCCATGGCGGCAGTCCGCCGGGTCGTCGGGGACATACCATCATGACCAATCCGCTGGTACGGCTGGGCGAGCTGGGCCAGAGCCCCTGGCTGGACTACATAACCCGCGACCTGCTCACGTCGGGCGACCTGACCCGGATGATCGAGACCGACGGCCTGCGGGGCATGACGTCGAATCCCACCATCTTCGAGAAGGCCATTACCGGGAGTCCGGCCTACGATGAGCACATCCGGGAGCTCCTGGCCGGGGGCCGCACCCCGGTCGAGATCTTGGATGCGCTGTCGATCGCCGATGTCCAGGCGGCGGGTGACCAGTTCCGCCCGCTCTACGACCGACTGGAGGGGCGGGACGGCTTGGTCTCCATCGAGGTCAACCCCGAGCTGGCCCACGATACCGAGGCCACGATTGCCGAGGCGGCCCGACTCTGGCACGCCGTCGAACGCCCCAACGTGATGGTGAAGATCCCGGGCACCGCCGCCGGGTTAGGTGCGATCACGGAGTCCCTTGCCGCCGGCCTCAACGTGAACGTGACGCTGCTGTTTTCGGTGGATCGCTACGAGCAGGTGATCGAGGCCTTCCTCATCGGCCTGGAGCGCCGCCGCGCCGCCGGGCTGCCCATCGACCGGATCGCCTCGGTAGCCTCGTTCTTCGTGAGCCGGGTGGACGGCAAAGTGGACCCGCTCCTGGACCGAGCGCGCCAAGGCGGGGACCCGTTGCGGGGAACCATCGCCATTGCCAATGCGGCGATAGCCTATCGCACCTTCCAGCACCGGCTCGAGTCGCCCCGCTGGAGAGCACTGGCCGCCCGGGGAGCGCGGCCCCAGCGGCCGCTCTGGGCGTCGACCAGTACCAAGGATCCCCGCTATCCCGACACGTACTATGTCGAAGCGCTGGTCGCCGACCAGACCGTCAATACCATGCCGCCGGATACGATGGATGCCTACCGCGACCACGGCCGGCCCGAGCTCCGGATCGGCGAGGCGATGGAGCGCGCACCTGAACAACTGGAGGCCCTGGCCCGGCGCGACATCGACCTGGCCACCATAACCCGCGAACTTGAATACGAAGGAGTGGAGAAGTTCGCGGCGTCGTACCGCCAACTGCTCGCGGCCATTGACCGGAAGGCGGACGTACTTGCTAGGAGTTAGGACTTCCTTTTCCGCGCATCAGGGGGAATGCGCGTCCACACTACGAACGCGCCGCAGTTATTCCGACCCTTGAGCTCGGGCGGGGTCTCGGCCAGACCCGAATAGACCTCGATGCCATCCACCTCCCGGGCCGGTTGCATCATGATGTTGGCAGACTCGGTCTGGATGCCGTCCAGGAAGAACGCGGGCGGACAAGAGCGTGTAGTGCGGGTGAATTCCGCCGTGCACGGATAGCGCCGGCAGTTGAGCCGCACTCCGGGAAATTGGCGCAGCAGGTCGGCCACGGTCGCGGCCCCGGGGCGCCGCTCGATTTGGGCGCGGCTCATGTACCGGCCGCCCCCTTCAGTGCTCCGGCGCATGAACTCGGGCGGCAGCCGCGGCGACTCACTCACCGCCAGCTCAGGCAGCCGGACCGCCTCGACCTGTGCCTCAAACGCCACTTCCAGGATCTCCCCCTCGCGGATCTCGACCTCCGCGCTCAGCTTGGTGAACCCGATGGCGCTGGCCTGAATCACGTACTTGCCAGGCGTGAGATTGCGCAGGCTGAACTCGCCCTTCGAGCTCGTCATTGTAGCGTGTTTGGTGCCGACGAGCTCGATCCGGGCGCCCTCGATGACCGCTCCCTCACCGAAGGTGCGCACCGACCCGATGATGCTGCCCAGCGCCTGGGCTGCAAGGCCCGGCGCACTCAGGACCACCACCGGAATCAACGAGGAGAGCCAACGCATTTGGGAGTGCAGCATAGCTGCCCACCACCTCAACAGGGGGCAGAGGCGCCGGTCGGAATCGAACCGACGAATGGAGGTTTTGCAGACCTCTGCCTTACCACTTGGCTACGGCGCCGGAAGGCGGAGCAGCCAGCCAGGCGGCCTCCACCTTAAGAAATCTATGCCGTCCGCCCCGGCTCCGCCAATGGAGACGATCCACGGCGAGGCGGCCTGACGGAGACGGTCAGACGGTCAGACGGTCAGACGGACAGACGGACAGACGGGCAGACGGACAGGTCGCCCGGCGGGGCGACTCGGCACCTCGGCCCTCGGCTGATCCCTAGGCCGCCCTGTTCGCCCTGTTCGCCCTGTTCGCCCTGTTCGCCCTGTTCGCCCCGCCTAAGGTGCCAGCCGATAACTCGGCAAGAAAGCGAACCCTGCCCCGACCACCAGGACCCACCCCCCGGGCTGGGCATCGTTGCCTACCCGGTAGGCCAGGTCCAGCCGCGTGCTCCTGACGTTCGTGGCTCGGGTAGGCCCAAACCGGAGCCCCAAACCGAAATCCCAGCCGGTCCGCCGGGGCGACCCGTCCCACCAGGCACCCCCATAATCAACGAAAGCCCCCAGGCCAACCGCAGCGAGCTTGAAGGCCTCATCAGTCAGGGTAAACCGATACTCGGCAGAAGTCAGAAACGCCCGGTCGCCCGTGAACGCATGCTGCCGAAACGCCCGGGGCCCGATCCCGAGGCCCAGGTCGAACTCGGCGCCCGGCGCCGGGTTCTCCATCCACCCAGTCGAAGCGTGCAGCACAGCCAGATGGCGTGCGGCGGGAACCAGAAACCCGGTAGCCGCAAGTTGCACCGAGCCCGAGTCCACCCCGGCAGACGTGAGCCGGAGGTCCCCCGTGGCGAAGAGGTGCACGAACCGTCGGTCGTCTCCGAAACCCGTGAAGAAGAAGAGGCTCGGCACGATCCCGTCGTCCGAGTATCCAAAAGCCTTCGGGGTGAAGTTGAGTCCGAACGCGATCGAGGTGCCGATGTCGATGTCTTCCTCCCGCCCGAAGGCTGTGAAACCGCGGGAGAGGAGAAACCGGGCCCGGCGCCATTGGAGGAACCCTCCTACCGAGCCGGTGACCGTCCTCCCCAGGGTATCCGGGCGGGCTTCGGCCGCGTAGTCCTCCCGGCGGACCTGCGCCGTGAGGCCGGCCCGGACATAACCCGCAGGGTCGCCTCGGAGGGCCCGGGACAGGACTCCGTAGCCAAGCGCAAACCGCCGCTGCAAGGAGTCCCGGGCTACATCTTCCCCGTCGTAAAACCGAAGTACCCGGTGATCGCGAACATCGCCGCCCAGGGTCCACGCCATCCGGTCCGAGAACGAGAAGAAGGGCCGGGAGAGTGCGCCGAGCACCAGACCCCCATCGCTCAAGTCATAGTATTGCAGCGTGAGGCCGATGGTCCGCCCGATGAGACGGGACTGGCGGAACGTGGTGATGATACTCGAGCGATCCGGACTCTTCCGGTAGCGCAACCCGATCGCGGTCGCGGTCCCGAGGAAGTTGAGCTCTTCGAGCGCCAGGGTGTAGGTGATGCTCGATCCCGAGCTCCCGAACCGGAAGTCGGGACGGGTGGTCCAGCCATCGGCCGTAGTCACCCGCATGATGAGTCCGGAGTCGGTGCGCACCGAATCGACGCTCACGTTTCGGAACACGCCCACCCCGCGCAGGTTGCGCGCCGTTTCCGCGGCCCGGCCGGGATCGTATCGATCGCCCGGAGCGAAGAGCAGCTCCCGCTCGACAACCCACGCCCGCGTCGTGTAATGCAGGCTGTTGGCAAGACGGGGGAGAAAGCTCCGCGCCTCGGAGGGGGAAAACACGTTCAGCCGGTGCACTTCGACGGCGCGAATGATCAGACTGCTGTCCGTGACCGGTGAGCGGACCGAGTCCTGAGCCAACGCCTCTGGCTGGAACGCGAGAAGCGCCGCGACGAAACGGCCGGCCATCATAGCGAACGAAGACTTCCGGGACGAACTACTCGAGGCTTTCGAGAAGCTTCCACAGCTCGACCGCGCTGAATCCGTGGAACCGGCGAACCAGCTCCTGTTCGCTTGGCTCCACGAAAATCCAACCCGTCGAGCGCGTTTCTCCGCCCTTGGACACAAAATGAATCCGGCCCCGTACCGGCTGATCGCCCGGGCGAGTCTCCAGGAACACCCGCCAGGAGTTCTCCCCCCGGGCGAGATCGCCCAAGTGGCGCGCACCAGGGTGTTCGGGCAGCTCCAGCGGAGAGGAGGTCATCCGAGATGAATGAGTACTGCCCGGCGGCATCGGGCGGAAGGGGTGAGGGGGTGGGGGCACCCGTGCTAGCTTTCCAGGCTGCATGGATCAAGCAATTCCCGGAGCTTCGCCGTCGCAGCCGCTCTGTGCGGCGTGTGGTGCACCCGTCACGGGTCGGTTCTGCGCTCATTGCGGCGCCCCGACCCAGCTTGGCCCCTGCCCTTCCTGCGGAGCGGACCTCGCTCCCGGAGCTCGCTTTTGTCATCAGTGCGGCAAGCGCGTCAGGAGAGCCGCGTCGGCCAGCCGGGAGCGAAAGGCGTGGATTACCGCGGGGATCGCCACGGCGGCGCTCCTGCTGGTCCTCCTGTGGCGCGGCGGAACGTTCCGGCCGGCGCCGCCACCAGAGATGGCCAATCCGGGCAGCGGAGCAGCTTCGGCCAGCCTGGCCGGGAGCGCCCCCGACATCAGCCAGATGTCGCCCGAGGAGCGGTTCGACCGGCTCTGGAACCGGGTGATTCGGGCCGCCGACGCCAGTGACACTGCAACGGTCAGACAGTTTTCGCCGATGGCCCTAGGGGCCTATGACCAGCTTCCCGCGGCGAACGCCGATCAGCGCTTTCACGCCGCGCTGATCCGGCTCGCGATCGCGGACTTCGCCGATGCGCTGGCCCTGGCCGATACAATCCTGGCCGAGTCGCCCGGACATCTCTTTGGCTACGTGATTCGCGGTGAGGCGGCCGACCGTCAAAATCGACTCGACGTGCTCGAGCAGAACTATCGCGAGTTTCTGGCGCGCTACGATGCCGAGGTGAAACTGGGACGGCCAGAGTACGAGGGTCACCGACCGCTGCTCGAAGATTTCCGCACGCGGGCGGCCGCAGGAATCAGGAAATAGCGAAGAGGAGGCCGATGCGAACGATAAGGATCGCGCACAGCCCCGACTCCGACGACGCGTTCATGTTCTATCCGCTCGCGGAGGGGCTGCTCGACACCGGGGCCATCCGCTATCTCCACGAGCTTGCCGATATCGAAACGCTCAACCAGCGCGCCCTGGCCGGCGAGCTCGAGGTGTCCGCCGTCTCGATCCATGCCTACGCCTATCTCGCCGATCGCTATGCCCTGCTCTCGAGCGGTGCTTCGATGGGTGATGGTTATGGCCCCCGGCTGATCGCCCGGGAGCCGGCTCCGAACGACCCGCGCCGCCGGCTCCAGGACCTCACGGTTGCGGTACCGGGACTTCGCACGTCTGCCTATCTCGCTCTCAAGCTGTATCAGCCGCAGATCACGCCGCTCGTCGTTCCCTTCGATCAGATCGGCGAAACGGTGTTACGAGGCGCCGCTCACGCCGGCCTGGTGATTCACGAAGGCCAGCTGACGTTCGCCGAGGAAGGCCTCCAACTCTGGCAGGACCTTGGCGCCTGGTGGAAGGAGGAGACCGGTCTCCCCCTCCCTCTTGGCGGCAATGTGGTTCGGCGAGATCTGGGGCCCGAGGTCATCGCACAGGTCGCTCGTGATCTCCGCGCCAGCATCGAGTACGCCCTCGCTCATCGCGGGCCCGCGCTCGCCCATGCCCGGCAGTTCAGCCGGGGCCTTTCGGAAGAAGCCACCGACGAGTTCGTGGGCATGTATGTGAACCGGTGGACCGTGGATTATGGGGCCGAGGGGCGTCGCGCGGTGCAGCTCTTCCTGGACCGGGGGGTGGAGGCGGGGGTCATTCCCCGGCCGGTTAAGGTCGAGTTCGTTGGATAGGAGGTGAGAGGGAAGCGCTAAGAGGTGAGAGGTGAGAGGGCCGCCCAACCAGCTCCCTCTCACTCTCACCTCTCACTTCTCACCTCTCACGGCTACTTTTCCGCTCGCCAATGAACCTCGAGACCCACCTCCAGCAAACCGCCATCGCGACGCTCGAAGCGCTCGTGAATGCGCTCGAGGCGAAGGACCCTTATCTCCGGGGCCACAGCGCCAGGGTGGCCGACATGGCGGCGACGGTCGCCAAGGAACTGGGGCTCTCCGACGACCAGATCGACGGGGTCCGCACCGGCGGCCGGCTGCACGACATTGGCAAGATCGGCGTGCGCGAAGAGATCCTGACCAAGCAAGGCCCGCTCACGGACCAGGAGTTCGAAGAGGTCAAGCGGCATACGACGGTCGGCGCCGAGATTCTGGCCCCTCTCACCTATCTCGGTCCCGTCATCCAATTCGTGCGGAACCATCACGAGCGGTGGGACGGGAGGGGCTATCCCGACGGTCTCAAGGGCGAAACGATCCCGATCGGCGCCCGGATCATCGGGGCGGTGGAGATCTACGACGCCCTCACCACCTCGCGCTCCTACCAGGAGAAGATGGTGCCCGAGCTGGCCGTCGAGCGGCTCCGCGACCTGGTCGGCAGCGTGCTCGATCCCGCGGTGCACCGGGCCTTGCAGGCCGTGGTGGCCCG
>JBQTHV010000069.1:0-18086 GCA_052389555.1 Gemmatimonadales bacterium
CGATCTTTACCCAGGACGGCTCGAAGATCGTCTTCCACTTCGCGAATGCGGACGACTTGATACAGGGCCTCCCCAACTTCGAGATCTACATCATGAACGCCGATGGGACGAATCCCGTCAACCTGACCAACCACCCCGCCGCCGATCAGGAGCCGGCGATCCTGGGGGACCAGATCCTGTTCGCGAGCAATCGGGCCGGCGCGTTCCAGATCTTTTCGATGAATCTGGACGGGAGCAACCTGCAACAGCTCACCACCCAGGGCAATAACATCATGCCGGATGGATTCGTGGCTGCGGGCGCTGGTAGTGGGGGCCTTCGTTCAGGACTGCTCGAGGGCCAGGCTCACAGCCTTCGCTATCGTCCCCAGCGCCCCATCCGGGATCGTTCGCGGATCAAGCACCACTAGTTCGTTCTCGATCCGGGCGATGACCGGCGGCTTGCCCAGGCGAAGCCGGAGCGCGAGTCCCGCGGCGCCGAGCGGGCCGGGATCGATCGCGACCAGCATCGTCGGGAGCTTGGCCTCGGGGAAGGAGCCGCCGCCGACAGCTGAGGTGCCAGGACGCAAGACGGCTCGGTGGCTCGGCGGCTCGGCGGCTCGGCGGTCGGCACTCGGCGCTCGGCTCTCGGCAGTTGATTCGATTGCTTGCTGGAGACGTGCGGCGCGATCTTGGATCTCCTCCTGGCTCATCGTGAGCATGCGCAGGACCGGAATATCGCGGAGAGCCCGCTCGGGATCGTGATAGAGAGCGAGAGTCGCTTCGAGCCCCGCCAGCGTCATCTTGTCGGCCCGAAGAGCTCGCGCGAGTGGGTTACGCTTGGCATGCGCGATCAGCTCCGTCTTGCCAACGAGGCACCCGGCCTGCGGTCCGCCGAGCAGCTTGTCTCCACTGAAGCAGATGAGATCGGCTCCCGCCGCGACGGCATCCGCTACCCTCGGCTCGCTGGCAAGGCCGAAGCGCGACAGGTCGATCAGTAACCCGCTGCCAATGTCGTAGAGGTAAGGCACGCCCGCCGCCTGCGCGAGGCGAGCGAGCTCCGAGGGTGGCGGCGTGACCACGAATCCCGTCTGCTGGAAGTTCGAGCGATGAACGGTGAGTACCGCGCCGAGTTGCGGTCCAATGGCGGTACGGTAGTCCGCAAGGTGAGTTCGGTTTGTGGTGCCCACTTCCCGGAGCGTGGCGCCGCTCTTCTCGAGAATCTCTGGAATCCGAAATGATCCGCCGATCTCGATCAGCTCGCCGCGGGAGATCAGCACCTCTTTCCCGGCCGCAACAACATTCAGCGCCAGGAGCAGCGCGCCCGCCGCGTTGTTGACGACCAAAGCATCCTCGGTCGCGGTGAGCGACGCCAGCAGGCCGGCACAATGATCGGCTCGGCTTCCCCGGGTGCCGGTGGCGGTGTCCAGCTCGAGCGTGCTGTACCCCTCGGCCACCGCGCGGATCGCGTCCAGCGCGGTGCGAGCCAAGGGAGCCCGACCGAGGTTGGTGTGGAGGACCACACCCGTTGCGTTGAAGACGGTGTGCAAGGACGGCGCGGTGTGCCGTTCGACCCGCTCGGCCACGTCCACGGTCCAATCGTCGGGAATGGGACCGCCGTCCCGGGCCGACGCTACTGCCTCCCTGACTGCCGCCACGACGAGGTTCCGGGGCGCGGTCGCGAGCAGCGCCTGGATGCCCGGATCCTCGAGCAGCCGGTTGACTGAGGGCAGGGCGCGGCGGGGATCGGCCATCGTTCGTTCCTAACCCGGAGGTCTCCTAACCCGCCCGGAGTCGGGCGGAGGCCGGGCGGCAGTGGTGTCGGGCCGGGCCCGTTCCGGCACCGTGAAGCCGCCCAGGGCCACCCCGGCCACCCGGGAGACATTCTCCACCCCTTGCACCACAACCGCATAGGTACGTCCGGGAATCAGGGGCTCTCCCAGACGGATCACCAGGCGATCGAACAGCGCGGGCTTGGTTCGGAGCGGTGCTCTTCCCGCGGTGTCCGCCCCCACGGGTTGCTGGCGTTCCGCGCCGGGAATCCGGATCTCGGCGGCACGACGCGCGCGGGCGATGGAGTCGGCCCGAATGCTATCGGCGCGAGCCCGCGCGATGGAGTCGGCCCGAATACTGTCGGCCCGGGCGCGCCCCCCTGGAGTCGTATCAATGACTGGCTGGGGCCGAAAAAGCGTGTCGAACTCGGCAGGCGGCAGAATTCGTTCGACCGGCAGCGGCACGGAGTCGGGCAGGAGCAGCACCCGAACCGAGTCTGTGGGCAGACGCTGGTATGGATTGAGCGACTGGGAGAACGTGATGCCGATGGAGAGCGAGTCGCGAACTTGCGTGCCGGCGATGCGGGCGGGAATCGTGTCGTGCCGGAAGGCCCAGATTTCGCCGACGCTGTCCCGGCCGGCGGCGACCCGCACGCTGTCGAAATCCTCGCGCGGGTCCCAGCGCAGATCACGGTTCTGATCGATCGCGCCGAACACCAGATACTCGCCTCGCGGAATCGGTCCCAGCGCAAACCAGCCCGCCGAGTCTGCCATGGTTCGGTAGGCAAGGCTGTCGGGCAGCAGCACCGCTTCGACCAGGCCGTTCACCGCGACTGGGCGCTGATTGGCCCAGGAGACCACCCGTCCACGCAGGGTCCAGTCCGGCAGCGGCCCACCGGTCGTGAAAGTTACGACGGCGCGGCCCTCACTCCGGTTGCCCGAGAGATCCGCCACCCCCGGCAGCAATTCCACTCGATAGGCCCGATTCGGCTGCCAGTCCTCGCGAGGTCGCGCGGTGATCCGAGTTCGCCGCCAGCGGACCTGCGGCACGGCGCTGGTGGGAGACAGGATGACCAGCTTCTCCAGATCGCCGGTGCCGAGTCCGAAGTTGGGAGAGCCGCCCTCCGAGATGACCTCGTTGAACTGGAACGAGACTTCGCCGTCGAACCCGGGAATGGCGGCGAGCGTATCAGGCGAAGTCGCGACGATCTCCGGAGGGGCGCGATCCTCCGGGCCGCCGGGAGGGGGCTGCACCCTTGCACAGGCGACCAGTAAAGTGAGAGGTAAGAGGTGAGAGGTGAGAGGTGAGAGGTAAGAGGTGAGAGGTGAGGAGCGGCCAGCAACGGCGGGCCGGCTGCCCGTTACGGCCATTGTCTCCCTCTCACCTCTCACTTCTCACCTCTCACCTTTCTTTCACCTCTCACCTTTCGGCGCAGCCGAGCCGCCGCCGGCGTTCGGCGAGTGCCTCGGCCTGCTCGCGCCACGCGGCAAGTTTTTCCCGCTCCCGCGCCACGACCGGGGCCGGAGCCTTGGCCAGAAAGGCCGGGTTGGCAAGCTTGGCCTCCTGGCCGCGGGTTAGGCTCGTCAGTCGCTCCAGCTCGGTTCGGAGCCGGCCGCATTCCTTCTCGACATCGACCAGATCGCCCAGCGGGATGCTGATGGCCGACCCGTCCGAGAGCACCGCGCTGGCCGTTCCATCCTCCGATCCGCCCCCCGCGCCATCCCGCAGGGTGAGACTCGAGACCTTGGCGAGGCGGCTGATCGTCGGCCGATCGGTACCAAGCACGCTGCGAAGAGCGGAGCCCGGATTGCTCGCGGTCGCTCGCACCGGCTGGCCGGGCGGTACATTGTACTCGGCCCGGATCGACCGCAGGGCAGTCACCATCTCCTGCAGGATCGCGAACCGGCGAAGGGCCTCGGGGTCGCGGGCGCGGGGGTCAGTCCGAGGCCACGGAACTACCATGAGGCGGCTCGGCACTCGCCGCTCGGCACTCCGCGGCCCGGCGCTCGGCGGCTCGGCGCCTCGGCGGCTCGGCGGCTCGGCCGAAATCAGTGCGGCGTGGAGTGACTGCCAGAGTTGCTCGGTGATAAACGGCATGATCGGCTGGAGCAGCCGCAGCGCGACCTGAAACACCTGCGTCACCACCGCGCGGGCCACATCGCCGCCGGGCTGCTCGCCGAGGAGGCGCGGCTTGATGGTCTCGAGGTACCAGTCGGCCAGATCACTCCAGAGGAACCGGTGCAGGGCCAGCGCCGCGTCGTTCAGCCGGAACCGCTCGTAGGCCTCGGTGGCCTCGCGCACCGTCTCCTCGCAGCGGGCCAGGATCCAGCGGTCCGCGAGGGCGAGCTGGTCGTGCCGAACCACACCCTCATCCGTGCCGCTGAGTGGCCGCACCGGTCCATCGAGATGCGAGAGAATGAACCGGCCCAGGTTCCAGAGCTTGTTGGCGAAGTTGCGGCCGGACGCGAACGAGCCTTCGAGGTCGCCCGGGTCGAGAATCAGATCGGTCCCCACCGAGAGGCCGGACACCACGGTGTAGCGCAGCGCGTCGGCACCGTAGTGCGCGATCACCGCCAGGGGATCGATCCCGTTGCCGAGCGACTTCGACATCTTGCGGTGCTGGGTGTCCCGCACGGTACCGTGGAGATACACGGTATGGAACGGGATTTCGCCCATGAACTCGAGGCCGGCGATGATCATCCGGGCCACCCAGAAGAACAGAATCTCCGGTGCAGTGACCAGCACATCCCCCGGATAGAAGCGCGCCAGATCCGGCCTGCGCTCGGGCCAGCCCAGGCTCGAGAACGGCACCAGCTGGGAGGAGAACCAGGTATCGAGCACGTCCTCGTCCTGGCGCACTGGGCCGGCACAGGCGGGACAACGGGTTAGGTCGATTCGGCTCGCGACGACCGTGGCGCAGCCGTCGCAGTACCAGACCGGGATCCGATGGCCCCACCAGAGCTGCCGGGAGATACACCAGTCGCGGATGTTCTCCATCCACTGGGCATACTCGGCGCCCCGATGCTCGGGGATGAACTTCACCCGCCGGTTGTGATAGGCTCGAAGCGCCGGCTCGGCCAGCGGCTTCATCCGCACGAACCACTGGTCCGAGAGCCGCGGCTCGACGATCGTGTCGCATCGGTAACAGCGCCCTACCGCATGGCGATGGCGTTCTACCTTCTCCACGAGACCTTGGGCGGTGAGGTCCTCGACCACGCGCCGCCGCGCCTCGAAGCGGTCGAGGCCGCTATAGGCGGCGGGTGCCGCGTCGCTCATCACGGCATGGTCGGTCATCACGTCGATGGCCGGCAAGTTGTGCCGCTGGGCGATCTCGAAGTCGAGCGGGTCATGCGCCGGCGTCACCTTGACCGCTCCGGTGCCGAAGTCCGGATCGACGGCTGAGTCCGCGATCACCGGAATCGTGCGATCGGTGAGCGGTAGCCGAACCTCCCGCCCGATCAGATGCCGGTATCGCGCATCATTCGGGTGAACGGCAACTGCGGTGTCACCCAGCATCGTTTCGGGCCGCGTCGTCGCGACGATCAGATACTCATCGCCGTCAGCGAGTGGGTAACGCAGGTGCCAGAGCTTGCCCTCGGTCTCCTCTTTCTCGACTTCCTCGTTGGAGAGCGCGGTAAGGCAACGCGGACACCAGTTGATGATGTACTTGCCGCGATAGATGAGTCCCTTCTCATAGAGCGTAACGAACACCTCGCGCACCGCCCGCGAGAGATCATCGTCGAGCGTGAAATAGGTACGCTGCCAGTCACAGCTCGCGCCGAGGGCGCGAAGCTGGTCGAGAATGCGGGAGCCGGTAGCGTCGACGTGGTTCCATACCCGCCGGACGAAGGCTTCCCGCCCCAGCTCGAATCGAGTCTTCCCCTCTTCCGCGAGCATCCGCTCGACCACGTTCTGGGTGGCAATTCCGGCGTGGTCGGTGCCCGGCAGCCACAGCACGTCGCGTCCCCTCATCCGCTCGAACCGGATCAGCACGTCCTGCACCGCATTGTTGAGCCCGTGACCCATGTGGAGCTCGGCGGTCACGTTGGGCGGGGGCATCATGATCACGTACGGGCGTGGCTCGGCACTCGGCGCTCGGTGCTCGGCACTCGGCACTCGGCGCTCGGCGGCTCGGCGGTCGGATGCCGGACGGAAGAGTCCCTCGCGCTCCCACTCCGCGTAGAGCGCACTCTCGATTCCGGTGGGATCGTATTGCGGAGGGAGAGTTGAACGCTGGGAGAGCTTGCCTCGACTCATGCGGTCCGCGGAGTCTCTTCCGGCGCGGGCCGTTCCGCGTGATCGTCCTCGCCGCGTACCAGCAATCGATTGGCGATCTCGACGCCACCGGATGCTGCCCGAGCCAGCCGGTAGGCAAGCGTGCGGGCTCCCCGGCTCTGGACCCAGCCCCTGAGCTCGAGTCCCCGGCTTCCCCGCGAGCGCACCTCGATCGCTTGCTCGCTCAGGGCGGGTTCGGCGGCGATGGCGTCGAGTACTTTCGCCATCAGCTCGAGGCGGCCCCGCGGGGTGTGGTGGGCGGGCTTGCGGTAACGCACCAGCCGGCCGAGCCGGTGGTGCGCATTGGCCCCCACGAGCTCGCTCACCACGAATCCCGCGGCGACCCCGGCCAACACGCCGCACAGCGCCCAGGCGATGACCTCTCCGACCCGCCGCTCCCGAACGACTGCCAGTGCCATCGGGTTAAGTTAATACGTTTTGCATGACCCGGTGAACCACGAACCCATGCGGCGACTTCCGATCCTGCGACTCGTTCTGCTCAGCGCGCTGATTCTCGCCGGTATCGGCCTGTTTCTCGCGCTCTCGCCAAGGGCAGCGCCGCTGGTCGTCCCTGCCGCCGCGGACGCCGGCCCGTGATCCGGCTCACTCTTCCCGACCGCAGCGTGCGTGAGGTCCCTCGCGGCACGACCGGGCAGGATCTCGCGCAGCAGATTGGGGCTGGCCTCGCGCGAGCCGCGCTGGCCATTCGGGTGAATGGCGAGGTGCGGGATCTGGCCCGGCCGATCGAGACCGACGCCACGGCTGAGATTCTCACCGAACGCGACGAGGCGGCCCTGGAAGTGCTCCGCCATTCCACCGCCCATGTGCTGGCTACCGCGGTGCGGGAGTTGTTCCCCCGCGCCGGTATTGCGTTCGGCCCGCCGATCGAGGACGGGTTCTACTACGACTTCGAGGTTCCGAGGCCGTTCACTCCCGAGGATCTCGAGCGGATCGAGGCCAAGATGCGCGAGGTCACCGCGGCCGACTATCGGTTCGAGCGCGAGGTGGTGAGCCGCGAAGACGCCAACCGGCGGTTCGCGGATGATCCGCTCAAGCTGGAGCGCATCGCCGAGCTCGGGCCCGACGAGACCATCACCATCTACACCGACGGGCCGTTCACCGATCTCTGCCGGGGCCCCCATATCCCGAGTACCGGCCGGATCCGGCACTTCAAGCTGCTGAGCGCCGCGGGTGCGTACTGGCGGGGCGACGAGCGCCGCCAGATGCTCCAGCGGATCTACGGTACCGCCTGGTTCAAGCCGGAGGATCTCGACCGCTACCTCCAGCGGCTCGAAGAAGCCCGTCGGCGGGACCACCGGGTGCTTGGCAAGCAGCTCGATCTCTTCTCGATCCAGGAGGTCGTGGGACCGGGTCTGATCTTCTGGCACCCTCGCGGTGCGTTGATCAAGTGGCAGCTGGTTCGGGCGGTGGAAGACGACAATCTGGCGGCGGGTTACGATCTCGTCTCGACCCCCAACATCAGCCGGGAGGAGCTGTTCCGCATCTCGGGGCATCTGCCGCTCTATGAGGCGAACCAGTATCCGCCCATGGCCGCGGGGGCGGGTGAGGCAGAAGAGGTCCGGTATCGGGTCAAGCCGATGAATTGCCCGATGCACTGCCTGATCTATCGGAGCCAGCAGCGGAGTTACCGCGACCTGCCGCTCCGGCTGTCCGAGGTGGCCAACCTCTACCGCAACGAGAAGTCGGGCACGCTGCACGGGCTGCTGCGGGTTAGGGGGCTGTGCATGGACGACGCCCACATCTTCTGCACCCTCGATCAGGCCGAGGACGAGATCTTCCTGTGTCTCGACCAGGTGGAGCGACTGGTGCGTCAGCCCTTCGGGTTCGAGATGGACTTCGAGGTCTCCACCCGTCCCGCCGAGAAGCTGGGCGACGACACTGCCTGGGACCGGGCCGAGGCCATCCTCCAGGGCGCCCTCAACCGGAAGGGGATTAGGTATCGGGTCGCCGCCGGGGGAGGCGCGTTCTACGGCCCCAAGATCGACATCAAGTTCAGGGATGCCATCGGGCGGTTGTGGCAGGGGCCTACGATCCAGCTCGACTTCCAGCTTCCCGAGCGGTTCCGGCTCGAATACACGGGTCCGGATAACCAGCCGCATCAGCCGGTGATGATTCATCGAGCCATCTACGGGACGCTCGAACGGTTCATGGGTCTCCTGATCGAGCACCTCGCCGGCGCGTTTCCGGTCTGGCTCGCGCCCGAACAGGTCCGGGTGCTTCCGGTCTCGGATCATCAAGCCGCGGTGGCCGGGCAGGCCGTCGCGCGACTGCGACAGGCAGGAGTCCGGGCGGTGCTCGACGCCTCCAACGAGACGCTGAGCTACCGGATCCGGAACGCCGAGCTGATGAAGGTGCCCTACGTGGCGGTGATCGGCCAGCGGGAGGCGGCAGCCGGCACGGCGGCCTTGCGGGTTAGGGGGGCGGAGTCGAAGCAGGAGATCGTATCACTCGGGGATCTCGAAGCTCGAGTGCTGGATCGCGCCCGGCAGCGGACCCTGGCCCTGTAGAGCCGAGCGCCGAGCCCCGAGTGCCGAGCCCCGAGCGCCGAGCCCCGACTCCCGACTCCCGACTCCCGACTAAGTTTCTGGTATGTCTGACGCGACGACTCCAGTCATCCTCTCCGCCTGCCGCACTCCGATCGGGAAGTACCTGGGCGGGCTCTCGAGCTTCGCAGCGCCACAGCTCGGCGCGATCGTCGTCCGGGAGGCGGTGAAACGCGCCGGGGTGGATCCTGCCGCCATTGATGAAGTCATCCTGGGCCACGTGTTGCAGGGCGGGGCGGGGCAAGCCCCCGCCCGCCAGGCCGCGATTCATGCCGGTCTCCCCGCGACGATTCCGGCCCTCACCGTCAACAAGGTCTGCGGCTCCGGCCTCAAGGCGGTGATGCTGGCGGCCCAGGCGATCAAGGCGGGTGACGCCCAGTGCATCGTGGCCGGCGGCATGGAGGGGATGTCCGCCTCGCCCCACTACCTCTTCGGCCTGCGGGCCGGCGTGAAGGCCGGCAATCAGACCCTGGTGGATGGAATGATCCACGACGGGCTCTGGGACTCATTCGGCACGGCCCACATGGGGAGCTACGCGGAGTACACCGCCCAGAAGGCCGGCATAACCCGCCAGGAGCAGGACGAGTTCGCCTATCACAGCCATCGCAAGGCAGTGGCGGCGATCGAGAAGTGTGAATTCAAGGCCGAGATTGTTCCCGTGGAGATTCCGGGCAAAGGGGGTCCGACCCGGGTGGAGACCGACGAGGGTCCGCGCAAGGACACCTCGGTCGAGGCGCTGAGCAAGCTCAAGCCGGCGTTCCAGAAGGACGGTACCGTGACGCCGGGAAACGCGCCGGGGCTCAACGACGGCGCCAGCGCGCTGGTCGTGAGCTCGCTGACGTTTGCCAAGACCCATGGCCTCAAACCGCTCGCGCGGATTACCTCCTACGCCACCGGCGGAGGCGAGCCGCGAGACCTCTTCTTCGCTCCGATCGTCGCGGTGACGAATCTGCTCCGGCTCGAGCACAAGCCGATCTCGGAGTTTGACCTGATCGAGGCGAACGAGGCCTTCGCGGTCCAGGCGATTGCGGACGGCCGCGCGCTGGGGTGGGACTGGGACCGGGTGAACGTGCGGGGCGGGGCGATTGCGCTCGGTCATCCCATCGGGGCGAGCGGCGCCCGAGTGCTGACCACCTTGCTGCATGCCCTCCAGGACCGCGGTGGCCGGACCGGCCTCGCGACGCTCTGTCTCGGGGGCGGCAACGCGGTGGCGCTCGCGGTCGAGCTGCTTTGACCGGACGAGAGCGGGTTAGGGCCGCGGCCTTCTCGCTGGTCTTTCTGGTCGGGGGGTATGTCCTTACCCTCGTGTTCTTCCTCCTCGCCGCGCCGCTCCTGGCATCCGCCCAGCTCTCCTGGGTGGAGCTCACCGGGATGCAGTCCGCCGGCATGCTCGCCGCCTACGGGGTGCTGACTTGGCTCATCGGCGGGAAGGTGCTCCAGCTTTCGCGCGCCGACTTCGAGCGGCCGCTGGCCCGACGGTCACCAAGGGGTCGCGGGTTAGGCTCCGGAGTGCTGATCGGCGCCGGCCTTGCCGCGCTGGCCATGGGCGCGGCGGTGGTCCTGGGCCAGGCGGAATGGCGTGAGGACGGGGGGACGGCGCTCCAGTGGCTGGGAGCCTTGGGACTCACCAGCCTGGTGCTGGTCCCGGCGGCCGCGGCGGAGGAGCTCGCGTTCCGGGGGGTGCCGCTCATCGCGCTGTCGCGGGCGTTCGGCCGGACCCCGGCCCTGGTGGTGCTCGCGATCCTGTTCGGGTCGGCCCACTTCGCAAACCCGGAGGCCGGCTCTCTGGCCCTGGCCAATATCGCGCTGGCCGGGGTGTTCCTCGGTCTCATGTTTTTCACGCCCGGTGGGCTCTGGACCTCCACGGGCGCGCATCTCGGCTGGAACCTCACGCTGGCCGGGTTGGCGGCGCCGGTCAGCGGCATACCGCTGGCGATGCCGTGGCTCGACTATTCCACCGGCGGTCCGGCCTGGCTCACCGGCGGGAGCTTCGGACCGGAGGGCGGCGTGCTGGCATCGCTGTGCCTGGTGGGCGGATCGGTGCTCGCGATTCGCCGGGGCCGGAAAGGCGATGGGAGGGAGGCGGCATGAGCAAGGTGGCGGTGATCGGCGCGGGTACCATGGGCAACGGAATCGCCCACGTGTTCGCCCAGCACGAATGGGACGTGCTCCTGATCGACGTCTCGCCCGAGGCGCTTGACAAGGCCCTCGCCACCATCCGGATCAACCTGGATCGCCAGGTGAAGAAGGGCACCCTGCCCGCGGACGCGGTGCCGAGCGTGTTAGGCCGGATCCTCCCGAGCGGTTCGCTCAGTGCGGCTTGGGAAGCCGAGTTCGTCGTGGAGGCGGCTAGCGAGCGCGCCGAGCTCAAGGTCGCGATCTTCCGGAACCTCGACCAGGTCGTGGCGCCGGGCGTCGTCCTCGCGACCAATACCAGCTCGATCTCGATTACCGAGATCGCCGCGCAGACCCGGCGGCCCGGCGACGTCATCGGCATGCACTTCATGAACCCGGTGCCGGTGCTGCAGCTCGTCGAAGTGATCCGAGGGCAGGCCACCAGCGATGCCACCGCTCGCCGGACCATGGAGGTCGCGAAGGCGCTGGGGAAGACGCCGGTGGAGGTGAACGATTACCCCGGTTTCGTCGCGAACCGGGTGTTGCTCCCGATGATCAACGAGGCCGTCTACGCCGTGATGGAAGGGGTCGCGACCCCGGAGGCGGTGGACACCGTGATGAAGCTGGGGATGGGCCACCCGATGGGCCCCCTGGCGCTGGCCGACCTGATTGGGCTCGACGTCTGCCTGGCGATTCTCGAGGTGATGCACCGCGGGTTAGGGGATCCCAAGTATCGGCCCTGCCCCTTGTTGCGCCGCATGGTCGCGGCAGGTGAACTGGGCCGGAAGACGGGCAAGGGTTTCTACCGGTACTGATGGACCTCCTGCACGAGATGGCCGCCCGTGGCCACGAGCAAGTCGTGTTCTCGCAGGACGCCGCCTCCGGCTACCACGGCATCATCGCGATCCATAGTACCCGGCGGGGGCCTGCCCTGGGCGGCACCCGCTATTGGGACTACCCGACGACGAGGGAGGCCCTGGACGACGTCCTGCGCCTGTCGCGCGCGATGACCTATAAAGCGGCGGTGCTGGGGGTCGAGCTCGGGGGCGGGAAGGCCGTCATCCTGGGTGACGGTCCACCCGCCGATCGAGCAGCGATCTTCCGGGCGCATGGCCGGTTCATCCAATCGCTGGGAGGACGGTACATCACGTCGGTCGATATCGGCACCACCCCGGCGGATCTCCGGTGGATTCAGCACGAAACCGCATTCGTTACCGGCCTCGCCCGCGATCCCTCAGCCACGACGGGGTTCGGCGTGTTTCGCGGAATGCAGGCGGCCGCCCAGCACCGCTGGGGCAGCTCCCGTCTGGCGGAACGGACGGTCCTGATCCAGGGCGCCGGGAAAGTGGCGTACGCCCTGGGCGAGCACCTCCATCGCGAGGGGGCCCGGCTCGTCGTAGCCGATGTCTCACCCGAAAAGGCGCAACGCATGGTGAATGACTACGGCGCGCGGGCGGTGGTGCCCGAGCGGATCTACGACGAGCCGGGGGAGGTGTTCGCCCCCTGTGCTCTCGGCGGGACCGTCAACAGCGAGACGCTGGACCGGCTGCGGGTCGAGATCATCGCGGGCGCCGCCAACAATCAGCTTGCCGAAGCCAGACACGGCGCCGAAGTGGAAGCGCGAGGCATGCTGTACTGCCCCGACTATGTCATCAACGGCGGCGGATTGGTGAGCGTCTTCGGCGAGCTCAAGGGGTGGACCGACGAGGCGGTCCGGCAGAAGGCCGCGGGGATCTACGACACCATCCTGGAAGTGTTCGCGCTGGCGCATGCCGAGAGGATTGCATCCGCGGAAGCGGCCGAGCGATTGGCCGAGCGGCGGCTCACAGCTTGAGGCGTACGGTCACTGATTTCGTCGAGGCCGCTCCAGTGGTCCATGTCTTCTTCTGCCTGGCCATCCTACGCGAGCGGTTGACTGTTGACTGATGACGGTTGACGTTTAGTAAATGCCCGAAGTCATCCCGGTCGGTGCCGATCACGCCGGCTTCGAGCTCAAGGAGCGGCTGGTGCAGGAGCTTGCTGCGCAAGGCTTCGAGCCTCTCGACGTCGGCACCGATTCACCCGAGTCCACGGACTATCCGATCTACGCCCATCGCGTGGCCGAGCGGGTGGCGCGGGGGGAAAACGCCCGCGGCGTGCTGCTCTGTGGGACCGGCCTTGGGATGAGCTACACCGCCAACCGCTATCACGGAGTGCGCGCCGCGGTTGCCTGGTCACCGGAGATCGCGCACCTGGCCCGGTCGCACGGGAACGCCAATATCCTGGTCCTGCCGGCTCGCTTTCTCGATGAAAACACGGCGGTGGCGATTCTCCAGGAGTGGCTACGCACCCCCTTTGAGGGAGGCCGCCACGAACGGCGGATCGCCCGCATCGAGGAAACTGGTTCGCATGGCTGACCACAACGCTCCCTTGCGGATCGCCGATCCCGAAGTGGCGCGGCTCGTTAACCGCGAGCTGGTCCGGCAGCGGAGCGGGATCGAGCTGATCGCGAGCGAGAATTTCGCGTCACGAGCTGTGATCGATGCGATGGGGACCCCGCTCACCAACAAGTACGCCGAAGGCTACCCCGGTCGCCGGTACTATGGCGGCAATGAGGTGGTGGATGTGGTCGAGCGGCTGGCCATCGAGCGCGCCAAGCGCCTCTTCGGCGCCGAGCACGCCAACGTGCAGCCGCATGCCGGCGCCCAGGCGAATTTCGCGGCGTTCATGGCGGTGGCTCGCCCCGGCGAGCTGCTGCTGGCCATGGCGCTGCCTCACGGGGGCCACCTGTCCCACGGCCATGCCGTGAACCACAGCGGGGTGGTCTGGCGGGCGGAGCACTACGGGGTCAACCTGGCGACGGGACGGATCGATTACGACCGGGTTAGGCAGCTGGCCCGGGCCCGTCGGCCCCGGCTGATCGTAGCCGGCGGCAGCGCGTATTCACGGATCATCGACTTCGCCGCGTTTCGATCGATCGCCGACGAAATCGGGGCGACCTTCGTGGCCGACATGGCCCACTTCGCGGGTCTGGTGGCCGGCGGCGTGCACCCCTCCCCGATCCCCCATGCCCACATCGTCACCTCGACGACCCACAAGACGCTGCGCGGACCACGCGGCGGCTTCGTCCTGTGCGGTGCCGAAATCGCCAAGGCCGTCGACCGGTCGGTCTTCCCGGGAACCCAGGGCGGGCCGCTGATGCATATCATCGCGGCCAAGGCGGTGGCCTTTGGGGAAGCGATGACGGAGGAGTTCAAGGACTATTCCCGGCGCACCGTCGCCAATGCGCAGCGGCTGGCCGAGGCGCTCATCGAGCGGGGATTTCTGATCGTATCGGGCGGGACCGATACCCACCTGTTTCTCGTCGATCTCCGCCCCAGAGAACTGACCGGAAAGGTGGCCGATGAGCTGCTGGTCCGCGCCGGGATCACCGTGAACAAGAATACGATCCCCGACGACCCGCAGTCGCCTTTCGTGACCAGCGGCATTCGGATCGGGACGCCGGCCGTGACCACCCGCGGCATGGGGCTCCCCGAGATGGACCGCATCGCCGAGCTCATCGACGACGTCCTGACCCGCCGGGATGACGCCACAATCGAGCGGGTTAGGAACGAGGTCGACGACCTGGTGGCGGGCTTCCCGCTGTACGAGCGGGAACCAATTCCCGCGCTTGCCGACGCCGAATGAACGATTTCCAGCTTCCTCCCGATGTCGCGGCCAAGCTGCGCCGCCGCCGGCTGGCCTATGACGAGCGGGCTTTCGTGTTCGTGCTGGCGGGGATCGAATACCTGCAGTCCCGGCTCCCAGAGCGCCGCCACGTGACCGGGGCCGAGCTGGCCCAGGCCTGCCGGGAGTTTGCCATGGAACAATTCGGGCTCCTCGCTCGCGAGGTGCTGGATCATTGGGGAATCCGCGAGACCGCTGACTTCGGACGGATCGTGTATGCGCTCGTGGATGTCGGGTTGTTGGTCACCCAGCCTGGTGACCGAATCGAGGACTTCGAAAACGTCTATTCCTTTGAGCGGGTGTTCGACGACGGATACCCGTGGGGAGGCGCTAGGGAGCTAGGGAGCTAGGGAGTTAGAGAGCGAGGGACTAGGGGGAGGGGAGGAGGCTGGTATGACAAGCCCGATCATGGAATGGCCGCGGTGTCAGAAGTGCGGGAACGGAATGCTGATTCCGCTGTCGGATTATGGGCGGGACGGCGCGCCCATCACCTACAAGGCGTGGGTCTGCACCAATCCGGAGTGCGGATTCAATCTTCGCATTGACAACGGGGAGGTCAGCTTCGGGCGGGCCATTCAGCAGAGTCATAAGTGAAGCTATTGGCTATTGGCTATTGGTTGTCCAAGTTTCCCGCGTGCACCATAGCCCCATGGCAAGGCTGTTGACCAATGGCCAATAGCCAATAGCCAATAGCCCCAGATGCTCCTCCCCGTCATCTCCCCGCAACAGTCCGCCGAGTGGGACCGCCGCGCCGAGCAGGCCGGCATTCCGGTGCGCGCACTGATGGAGTCGGCGGGGCGAGGCGCGGCTGCCGTACTCGCGGCCCGGTTTCCCGAGCGGCTTCGGCTCGGCGTCCTGGTCGCCTGCGGGCCCGGCAATAACGGCGGCGATGGCTGGGTGGTTGCCCGCGCGTTGCACACCGCGGGGGTGCCGGTGTGGGCAGCCGCCCTGCCCCCGCGGGGCGATCTGCCTCGCGCGGTCGCCAAGCTGGGGCGGGAATCCGGCGTTCGGGAGATCGCTCCCGACGGTCCATGGCCTAACCCGGGTCTTCTCGTCGATGCGGTACTGGGGACCGGGGTTCGGGGCGCGCCCCGAGGTGATGCCCTGGCCTTGATCCAGCGACTCGCCGACGCGGCCCTGCCCATCGTCGCCATCGATGGGCCGAGCGGATTGGATCTGGGAGACGGCGTGCAGCACGGCCCGCTGCGCGCCACGCTCACCGTGACGTTCGGTGGCTACCGGCGAGGCCATCTCCTGGCTCGCGATGAGGTCGGGGACGTGGTCGTCATAGATATCGGCCTTCCGGCGCCCGACCCCGCCTGGCCCACGCTCCTTACCGAGAGCGTGCTCGCCGAGACCATTCAGCCGTTCGCTGCCGACACCCACAAGGGAAAGCGCGGTCGCGTCAGCATCGTCGGCGGTGACGAGGGGATGGTGGGCGCGGCACGAATGGCGGCACGGGCCGCCTTTGGGGTAGGCGCCGGTCTCGTGCACCTGGTAGCTCCTGCTGCGTCGGTGGCGACCGCTGCCAGCGCGGAGCCAGACCTCCAGACGCTGGCGCAGTCGCTTGAGGCCCGCCCGTCCGCACGCGCGGCGGCGCTCCTTGGCCGGTGCGACGGGGTAGTCATCGGTCCCGGCCTCGGTCGGGCGCCAGCCCGAGCGGACTTCATCCTAGAGGTAATCGCGGTACTCCAGCCCTCGGCCCGTATCCTGCTCGATGCCGACGGGCTCATGGCATTTGCAGGGCAAATCGAGCGGCTGCGCGACGGGTTGCGCAATCGCCAGGCAGTGCTCACGCCGCATGCGGGAGAATTCCGGGCCCTCTTTCCGGACCTCGCGCCGCACATGGACGTCGACCCCTGGGGCGCCGCGCAGAGCGCCGCGCGGCGGGTCGGCGCGGTCGTCCTCCTCAAGGGCGTGCCCACCGTAGTCGCCGGCGGTGACCGACTTCTCACGGTCGCGGCGGGGAATCCAGGGCTCGCCACCGGGGGCAGCGGAGATACCCTGAGTGGGCTCACCGCCACCTTCGCCGCGCAGGGCATCGACCTCGCGCTGGCCGCCGCGGCAGCGGCTTGCGTGTTAGGGGAGGCCGCCGATCTCGCCGCCCGGCGGATGAGCGCCCGCTCGATGCGGCCGATGGACGTGCTCCAGGCGCTCCCCGCAGTCTGGCGCCGGCTCGACCTGGTGCGGCGGATGCCGCCTCCGCCGCGGCCGCCGATCGTGCACGAACTCCCGGCTCCGCTCCGGGTCTGACCCCGGTGACCATCCGGCTCGGCAAAGGCAAGGAGTTCGACCACATTCGCGCGATCGCCGCCGCGCTGGGACCACGCGCGCCGGAGCTCGGCAATGATTGCGCATTGGTTCCCTGGGAAGGCGGAAGGACCCTCGCGTTGACCACTGACGTGAGCGTCGAACGGGTCCACTTCCGGCGGGAGTGGCTCACGCTGGAGGAGATCGGCTGGCGCGCGGTGGCTGGTTCGCTGTCGGATCTCGCGGCCGCAGCCGCCGAGCCGATCGGGGTTCTGGTGGCGCTCACGATGCCGCCGGGCGAGCCGGAGTCCGCGTTCGTCTCGCTCATGTCCGGCGCCGGCGACGCGGCGGCGTCGGTCGACGCCGTGCTCCTGGGCGGCGACCTTTCGCGGGGAGAGTCCATCTCGATCGCGGTGACCTGCGTCGGCTCAACCACTCGGCCGATGCGCCGGAGCGGGGCGCGTCCCGGCGACGGACTCTGGGTGACCGGCACGCTCGGCGGGGCAAGGGCTGCGCTCGCTGCGTGGGCCGCAGGAGGGGAGCCGCCTTCGACTGTCCGGGCCCGCTTTGCACACCCGGAGCCGCGCATTACGGCGGGCCGCTGGCTGGCCGAGCAAGGGGCTACCGCGATGCTCGATCTGAGCGACGGGCTCGCGGGCGATGCCGGTCATCTGGCCGCGGCCTCGCGGGTTAGGGTCCGAGTCGCGCTCGAGCGCATCCCGTGTCACTCCGGCGTCATCCCTGCGGCCCGAGCAGCCCAGGAGCCTGCCCCGGTGTTCGCCGCGAAGGGCGGGGAGGACTACGAGCTGTTGGCCGCGCTGCCGGCGAGTTTTGCCGGCGGAGCGCCGCTGGGTATCACCCTAACCCGCATCGGCCAGGTCGAGGAGGGCCCGCCGGGCGAGGTGATCCTGGAGCTCGAGAGCCGGTCCGTGGCTCTCGCCAGCTACGACCACTTCGCATGATCGGGTTCCTCCGCTACGTCACAGCCTGGATCCTCTACATGGGATGGTGGGGCACCCGCGTGGTGCTGGCAGCGCTCCTGGGCGTGAAGCACCGGCCCGGGGGCATCTACGATCGTTCGGGACGGCAGTGGGGGAAGGGCATGCTGCGCTGGTGCCGGATCCGGGTTAGGGTGGAGGGCCGCGAGCGGATTCCGGACACGCCGGTGGTGTACATCTCGAATCATGCGTCCCAGATCGACATCTGGGCGCTGCTCGCCGAGCTGCCGGGATCGGTGCGCTTCGTCTACAAGAAGGGCATGAACTGGATTCCCCTGATGGGGCTCGCGATGCGGCGGGCCAAGCACATCCCGATCAAGCGGCAGGTGAAATCGCTCGCTTTCTCCGCGTACGATGAAGCCGCCAAGCTGATCCAGAGCGGCCTCTCCGCGGTGGTATTTGCCGAAGGCACCCGCTCCCGCACCGGGCT
>JBQTHV010000070.1:0-63863 GCA_052389555.1 Gemmatimonadales bacterium
GACATAGCGGTTCTTGCCCGAGCCGTCCGGATCCGGATCCTGGAAGGTCCGGAGCCGATACTGCAGCCGGCCGCACGCGTCGGCCAGCCCCGTAAAGGAACCGGCGCATCCAATCACGGTTCCGGCATTGCTGGTCGAGGCCAGCAGCGGCTGGTTGTTCACGAACCGTTGGCTGACGCCCCAATCACTGTTAAGCAGGTTGCCGAAGTTCAAGAAGTCCAGCCGGAGCTGGAGCGCATTGCGCTTGCCGCCGACCAGCGTGTGGAGATCCTGGGTGATCTGGAAATCCACCCGTTTGACCAGGGGCAGGATCACGGCGTTTCGCCTGGCATACTCGCCCCGGTGCTTGCTCAGGTAGGAATCCTGTTCGATGTAGGCGTCCCAGGCCGCCCGCTGCTCTTCCGAAGTAATGACCCGGCGTCGGGTGATCGTGTCCCCCGCAGCATTTCGCACGGCGTTCGCGGTGAACGCCTGGAAATTCATCTCGTCCTGGTTCCTCGGGATGTAGAGGAGATCGTTGTTCGCATTGCCGTCACCGTTGGCGTCGCCGCTGAACAGATAACTGTTGTTGCCGATCGTCTGCGCATTGAAGAACGCGGCAACGGTGGTCCGCCCGAACTTGAGCCAATCCCGTCCGTAGGCAGCCGTCGCAAAGAACCGGTGACCCGGCCAGTTGAACGAGTTACCCAGTCCAGGATTGTTCGGGTCCTCGACGATCGCAATGTTCTGCCATGAGCCGAGTGCGATCGACCCCGGATCGACGGTGTTCTTGGCCTCGCCGTAGTCGTAGGCGACCTTGGCGAAGAACCCGCTCTGCCACCGCCGCTCCAGCGAACCGCCGATGTTCCAGGCCCGGCCCACACTCTGGTTCTTCAGCACAATGGCGCTGGTCGCGGCATTATTGATCCGGGTGCAGTTGCCGGTGCCGCCGCCCGACGTCGGGCAGCTCCCAAACCAGCGGGGCCGGGTATCGATACCGGCATACCGGGACTGCGGCGCATGCAGGTTGGCGTTGATGTAGTAGATCCCGTTGACGTCCCGGTTGTAAATGAACTCGGCCGTTCCCACGATGTTCCAGGGCAGCCGCTTATCGATCGCGACGTTGGTGCGCCAGACCTGCGGGAACCGGAAATCCGGTTCGGTGAACGCCAGCGCGAAGCTGGATGCCGACGCGCCGGACACGGTAGCCGGCTTGTAATGGGCGGGGTCCGGATGGAACGGCCGGGCGGTGGTATTGTCGAGCTGCTGGAACCCCGTGAGCAAGCCGTTGTTGCCGACCTGGTTGGAGATCCAGACGTAGAGCGGCGGACCGCTCATGATTCCCGTCCCGCCGCGGATCTGCGTGTTCCGCCGTCCATCGACGTCCCAGTTGAACCCGAATCGCGGCGAGAATTGGAGGTTGGGATCCGGCAGCTTCTGGGTCTGGAGCTTCACCTGCTCCCCATTCTCATCCCGGAAGGTCATGGCATTGGCCACCGGATTGACGAACCCCGTGCTGTCGAAGAACGGCACATCGATCCGGAGCCCCAGGGTGAGGCGGAGCCTGCGGTTCACGCGCCACTCGTCCTGCGCATAGGCACCGAGGTACCAGGCGGTGAGGGGCTGGACCGGTTTGGACAACGAGGTCCCGACTGGACAGTTGGTCCCGTCGCAGCTGGGATCGGGCAGGTTGACCCAGGCGACCTGGAACCGCCGGAGCGTTACCGGTGAGCTGGTCCGGTCGGGGTTCGCCAAGTAGTCGTTCGCGTCGGTGTACCAGTCCGCGAGCGAGTTGTAGTTATAGACGCTCTGGGCGCCCTGGAAGAAAACGTTGAACGAGCGGAACCGCTCCCCACTCACCCCAAACGTCCAGTCGTGCTTGTCGCCGAAGACGGTGAAATTGTTCTGCAGCTGCCAGGTGCCGTAGCGGAGCTCGTTGTTCGGGGTGAATGGTTCCATCCCGAACGACGTATAGGTTTGTCCGTCTTGCAGAATATCCACCAAGGGGAACCAGGTGCTCGCGTCGGCCACGTTGAAGGGCGACTTGGCCGTGGCCCGGCTCTCGTCGCTGTGGCTATATCCCACGATCAAGTTGTTGTGGAACCGCGATCCGATAGCGGAATTCCACTCGGCCACGACCGATCGGATATCCTCAACGATCTGGTAGTTCGAGCTCTGGAAGTTGAGGGCCGTGGTGTTGGTGCGCCGGTTTCCGTTCACGCCGAGCGAGGACGAATTGGAAACCAGGACGTCGGTGAACGAGTCGAGGTGATTGTAGCGGACGCTGAGCTTGTTGCGATCGTTGAGGTTGTAGTCCAGCTTGCCGATGAACCGGGTGGCCGGGTTGTCGAAGTTGTATAACTGGTAGAGTCCGGGATCGTAATTGAAGTTGGTCGTGAGGAAGTCGCTCAGCTGGTCGAGATCTGACCTCAACACGCGGGTGATTGATCCACCTACCGTCTCGCCGCCCTCATTGGCGCGGAAGGTCGTGGCGGGACTGGTCAACCCATCGTGTTCGTAGCTCGCGAAAAAGAACAGCTTGTTCTTGATGATCGGCCCACCGACATAGCCCCCGTAACGCTCGAAATCGAAATCGCCGATCGAAACGGTATTGTCTCCCGCCTTGTTCCCGTTCATTCGGGCCAGGCCGAATTTCTTCTCACAGGCCCCGGTGCTGTCCACCGTGCACTGGCGGAAGGTGTACTGAAGCATCCCCGTGAACTCGTTGGTGCCGCTGCGGGTTACGGTGTTGACATTGGCACCGATGAAGTGGCCCTGCCGGACATCATAGGGCGCGATGTTGACCTGGACCTCCTGAAGTGCCGCGATCGAGATCGGGGTGACCCCGGTCCGCTCACCGGGTGCCCCACCGAGCCCGAACCCGTTATTGAAGTACGAGCCGTCCACCGTAATGTTGTTGAGCCGGTCGTCCTGACCTGCGAAGGACCTCCCCCGCACCTGGGGCGTCAGCCGCGTGAAGTCGCCGAGCTGCCCGGTCACGGTTGGCAGCGTCGTCAGTGCTTCTCGCGGGACGGTCGTCGCCGCACCGGTGCGCTGCGAGCTGAACACCGTTTCGCCGGTGGCGGTCACGGTCACCTCCTCCAGCGTCACGACCGCCTGCCGGAGCGAGAACTCGACTGCCTCGGTGACCCCGAGCGCCACGTACACGTCCTCTCGGGTCTGGGCCTCGAAGCCGATCGCAGCCGCGGTCACCCGGTAGGGTCCCCCCACCCGCATGCCGGCCAGCGGGGCCCGCCCGTCGGCGCGAGTACTGCCGGTGTAGCTCGTGCCGGACGGTACGTGAACCGCAGTCACTCGGGCGCCGGCGACGGGGGCGCCGTCGGGATTGAACACCCTGGCAGTCAGGGCGCCCGTGGTGACTCCCTGGGCCAGCAGCGCGGGACTCAGCAGGAGCCCCGCCAGCGCCACGAATGAACAGGCAGCTAGCCACCTCTTCATGATCGGCCTCCGCAAGAGGAAATCATCGATAGAACGGGAGAATGCAGGACGACGGAGGCAGGGCCGCCTCCGAACGGCCCTAAGTTACCCCTCCCGGCGGACAAATCAAGCCGACCGGAGGCCCGACGGGCGAACTGTTACGAAGGCGTGATCTTCCCAGTGGCCCGGGCTAGGTAATAGACCGGAATCCCCGCCAGAATGATCCCGAACGTGATCGCCGTATCCACGGTTTCGGTGAGCAGCGCGTTCAGGATCATCCCTATCGCGCCGAGGAGGAACAGAACCGGCACCACCGGATAGCCCGCCACCCGGTAGGGCCGGGGCAGCTCCGGCTGGCGTCGGCGCAGGACAAACACCGCAAGGACCGAGAGCACATAGAACGGAAAGATCCCGAGCACGAACTTCTGGGTGAGCTCCGCAAACTCGTTGAACATCACGTACAACACGCCCAGCCCGGTTGCCAGGAAGATTGCGGTCGAGGGGCTCCGGAACCGGGGCGACACCCGGGCGATTCCCCGAAAGAAGAGTCCCCGGTCCGCCATGCCGAAGAAGATCCGCGGGCTCGCCATCATGGTGCCGTTCACGCTGCTGAAGGTGGAGATCATGACCACCGCCGCGATGAACCGTGCCCCCATTCCTCCCAGCGCCGGGATGCGTTCCGCCGCCGTCGAGGCAATGAGGGTAGCCTCAGCCATCTCCGGAAGGGGCACCAGATAGATGTAGGCGAGGTTGACCAGGAGATAAATCGCGATGATGGCCAGGTTGCCCAGGATCAGCGCGCGGGGCAGGTTGCGGCCGGGATCCCGTACCTCGCCGCTCATGAACGAGAGATCGCCCCACCCGTCGTAGGCCCACATCACCGGCACCAGCGCGGTGGCGAGCGCGGATACCGAAATCGCTCCCACCCACATCGGACTGAAATACTCGGCCGAACCGGTCGGTGCGGTGAAGGCGAACAGCACGAGCGCCACGAGCGCCCCGTACTTCACGGCGGTGGCGAGGTTGTTCACCACCGCGGCCCGCTGCACCCCGATCCAGTTCAGGAGTCCGATGAGGATGATGAGCGCAGCGGCGACCCAGTGGATCTGGGGCGGGGTCAATGGCACGAATCGCCCGAAATACTCCGCGAAGATTGTTGCGATCGCGCCGAGGGCCGAGGCGCGGATCACGACCAGCTGGGACCAGCCGAAGAGAAAGGCCGGAAGCGGACCAAAGCCTTCTTGGAGAAACGCGAGGATGCCGCCGCTCCGGGGGAAGAGGGCCGCGAGCTCGGCGAGGGTGAGGGCACCACAGAGCGCCATCACGCCCCCCAGAACCCACACCAGAACGAATGGACCCGGCTCGGGGAGCGATTGGGCCACCTGCGCCGGGACCCGGAAGATCCCGCTCCCGATCGTGATCCCGATGAGCACCATGATCGCGGCGAAGAGGCCGATGGTGCGGGGCAGGCGCTCGCCGTATGGGTCGCGGGGTTCCGTCATCGGGAGTGGGGAATGGGGAGTGGGGAATGGGGGCGCAAGAAAACCATTCGCTAAGCTATATGGCACGCCGATTCCCGCCAGATATGGCCCCCACTCCCCACTCCCCATTCCCCAGCTGCTTCGCGACCTGATCGCCTTAACGAAGCCACGCGTGGAAATCTGAAGACCGCACTTCAACTGGGAGTCAACCGGGCCTATTCCTACCCCCTACCCCCTATTCCCCACTCCCTCTAGGCGGTAATCAACTCGCTCTGAATCTCCGACGGAGTGACGATTGGCCCCCCCGGCGACCAATACACGTTGACTTCGCTTCGGATTCCAAATTCGCCGGGCAAATAGACCCCCGGTTCCACCGAAAACCCGCAGCCCGGCAGGATGAGCCGGTCGTCGCGGGTTTCGTAGTCGTCCAGGTGCGGTCCGGAGCCGTGCAGGTCGCGGTCGATCGAGTGGCCGGTGCGGTGCACGAAGTAATTGCCGAAGCCGGCCCGCTCGATGACCTCCCGCGCCGCGCGATCGACCTGGTATCCCGCCAGCTGCTCGCCCTGCCGGGCCGCCTGCCGGATCAGCGCCAGCGCCGCATCCCGCGCGTCGCGCACCGCGGTCCACACCGTCCTAACCCGCTCCGAAGGCCGCGGCCCGCTCCAGCCCATCCAGGTCTGGTCCGCCGAAATCGCCCCCGGGTAGCGCCCGAACAGGTCCACCAGGACGACCTCGTCCGGCCCTAACACGCGATCCTTGCCCTCCGCCGGCTCGTAATGCGGGTTGGCCGAATTGGGGCCGAACCCCACGATCGGCGGATGGTCGGGGACGATCCCTTCCTGCTCCATCGCGGCCATCACCCGGGCCTGCAGGGCCGACTCGCGGAGCCCGCTGCCCGGCCGGCCCACCCCAAACACCAGCGCCTCCTTCGCGATCCGCGCGAGTGCCTCCGCGGCCTTGCTGTGCTGGGCTGCTTCGGTCTCGCTCCACCGGGAAACGAACCGGGTGACCAGCGGCGCGCTCGACACCACCCGCCCGCCCAGGGACTCGACCAGTTCGACGACGCCATGGGGAACCCGGTCCAGGTAGGGCACCCCATCGCGCTCGGAGACCTCCATGGCCACCGTCTTCCCCGCCACGACTTCGCGCAACGCCTCGGCCAGCTCCTCGCGGCGGGCGTAGGGAAGGACTCGTCCCGGAAAGCCGGCCAGCGGGCCGAGCTCGATCTTGTGGGCCACCGCGACCGGATCGCCGACTGGGGTGAGCCACACAAACAGCCGCCGCGACCCTAACCCGCCGAGGTTGAGCAGGCGGCCGGCGATGGGATTGTGGCCCTGGAAGTCGAAGACCAGCCAGCCGTCCGCCCCGCAGGCGGCGAGCGCGGCACCCAGCGCTTCGCGGTCCTCCGCGGTCAACCGGTTCATCCGTATCCTCCCGCTTCCGCCGCGCGCCACGCACAGGAGGGATGGCCGTGGCCGCGGCATTGTTCGTGGACCATCGCCCCTTCGAACCCGCTCGTCACCCGCAAGAGTTCTGCGAGGCCCGCGCTGTAGAACGCGCAGCCGGTTCCCGGGTATCCGGCAAGGGTCGCGAGGGACTCGGCCACCCGGGCTGATGCACCGAAGCCGCTGACCGTCTCGCCGGACCGCGACGGGGTGAGCGTGAGCTCCATGCGCAACAGCTCGCGGGCGATGCGCGCCGCCGCCCGCGGGCCGAGTCGCGGGCGCAACGCCTTCGGGGTGAGCCGGAGCCCCAGCCGGGTCGCCGCGCGCGCCTGGCGCACCGCATACCGGGCTGCCCGCCGGCCCGCATCGGCAAAGACCAGCGCCGCATCGGGACGGCGTCCCACCAGCCGAAAAATGAGGATCACCTCTTCGGTCGGCACCACCTGCTTCCGGTGGGCGCTCTCCTCGTATCGCTCGATTTGCTGCGCCACCGTGTGACTCAGTCCAAGCCGCTTGGCGGTCATTTCACCCGCGAGATCGGTGAGCCCGTCGTCGAGCGGGGTGTCGAGGTTACGGATGGCCTCCAGGAGGCTCTGAGGGATCAACGGGTGCAGGCTGCCCGCCGGGGAGCTCACGCCGCGACAACATAGCGGGTCGACTGTCGCGCCGCCACACTCCGAGCACCGGTGCCGACCGCTACCGGGTGCAGCGTCTCACTCTAGGGCGCCCTGCATGGTAAGTTCCTCGATCGGAGAGGCGACCTCCGGTTGCCGAGGCCGGATAGTCATGTAGTTGAAGTCATTGAAAAGAAGGCCCACAGATTACACGGATTACACGGATTATTCCTCGGCAGGAGAAGGATCCCTTTCACCGGTGGAATCTGGGTAATCCGGGTAATCTGTGGGTGTCTTTTTAGGGAACCAGACAGAATGATGATCCAGGCGTCGGCCACCGAAATCGAGGAGTCCTTGCAGTGAAGGCGTACGACGTTGCGATCGCCGGCGCCGGGCCGGGGGGCGCCGCAGCCGCACTGCGACTGGCCCGGGCGGGACTTCGGGTGATCGCGGTCGATCGCGCGACGTTTCCCCGGGAGAAGCCCTGCTCGGAGTACCTGAGTCCCGAAGGGGTTCGCCAGCTCGCCGAGCTCGGCGTGCTCGCCGAGATCGAGCGGCGCGGCGGCCAGCGGATCCGCGGAACCACGGTCCACGCTCCGCGGGGTGCGACGTTGACTGGGCTGTTTGCCCGCGCCGCCGTGCCGCCGTATCGGGAAACCGGTCTGTCGGTCCCCCGGCGGATCCTCGACCAGGTGCTGGTCGAAGCGGCCCGAGCCTCGGGAGCGACCATTCACGAGCGCGCTACGGTGCGGTCGGTGGTGCGGCACCCCGCCGGGCCGGTCAGCGGCCTGCTGGTGGAGGAGGCGTCTCGCGGGTTAGGTGCCATCCGGGCCCGGCTGACCATTGGCGCCGACGGGCTGCGGTCCGTCGTGGCCCGCGCGATGGGCCGGCGCCGCGGGGGGCCGCTTCGCCGGTACGGGCTGGTCGCCCATGTGGCCGGGGTCGCGGACCTGGGAGAGACCGCGGAACTCCACGTGGGCGACTCCGGCTATGTCGGTCTCAATCCGCTGGGCAACGGCCTCGCCAACGTGGCGCTGGTCCTCCCCCGGAGCCGGATGCCGGCCGGCACGGGCCCGGACGGGCTCGAACGGTTCTGGTTCGACCACCTGGAGCAGTTTCCATGGGTGCGCGGGCGGGTTAGGTTGGCCGGTCTCATGCAGCGGGTTATGGTGACCGGACCCTTTGCGGTCCGGACCGTGCCGGTTACGGTCCCCGGGGCGCTGCTCCTGGGCGACGCCGCGGATTTCTTCGATCCGTTTACCGGCGAAGGCATCTGGGCCGCCCTGCGCGGCGCGGAGCTGGTCGAACAAACGTTGCGCGAGCCTCTCCTCGCGGGCCGACCACCCGGCCGGCCCGACCTCCGCCGCTACCGGCGGGCCCGGCGGCGCACCTTCCTGGGCAAGTGGATGCTCGAGCGGCTCATTGGGTACGCCATGCTGGCCCCAGCCCGGTTCGATCGTGCCGTGGAACGACTGGAGCGCCGGGGACTGGCGCACACGCTCATCGGCGTGACCGGTGACTTCGTCCCGGCCCGCGCCGTGCTCAATCCGATCTTTCTTTCCCAGGTGATCTGGTGATGCGCTACCACGATGTGGATTCGGCGCAGTTCCGGCAGCTCTGCGGCCATTTCGCCACCGGCGTCGTGATCCTCACGGCCCCGGGGGACCAGGGCGTGCCCGCCGGCATGACGGCGAACAGTTTCGCCTCGGTGTCGCTCCATCCCCCGCTCGTCTCCGTCAACGTGGATCACGCGGCCGACTTCTACCCGGTCATGCAGAAGACCGAAGGCTATGTGATCAACCTGCTCGGCGCGGACCAGGAGGCGCTCTCCCGGCGATTCGCCGCGGTGATCCCCCAGCGGTTCGACGGGGTCGGCTATCGGGTGGACGACCGCGGGTTCATCCTCCTCGACGGGGTGATCGCCGCGATCCTGTGCGTGCCTCACTCGCGGTTCGAGGCTGGGGATCACACCATTTTCGTGGGCCGGGTGATCGGCGGCTCGGTCGCCGCCGGAGGACGGCCGCTGCTGTACTACCGCGGCGGGTACGTCACCCTGTGAACCGGCTGGAGGCTGCCCCGTACGGGTCCGAGCTGCTGGATGACCGGAACGCCGCCCCGGTTCTGGTGCGGCAATCGCTCCGCCACATTGCCCGCGCCAACCGCTGGCTCGGCGGTGCGGCGGCGGTGCGCTACGGCCTGCGGCGCCTGTTTCCCGCGAGCGGGCCTAACCCGCCAGGACCGCTCACCCTGTTGGACGTCGGCACCGGCCTGGGCGATTTGCCTCGCATGGCAGCGGCGTGGGCAGCCCGGCGCGGGATCACCCTGCGCCCGATCGGACTGGAGCGGCACGCCAGCGCGGCGGCCGCGGCCCGGGACGGCGGCCTCCGGGCGATCGTGGGCGATGGGGCGCTCCTCCCGTTCCGGGACGCCAGCATCGACCTCGTCCTGTTGAGCCAGGTCGCGCATCACTTCGCGCCGGCCGGGGTGGTGCACTTGCTGAAGGAATGCGCCCGGGTGGCACGCCGCGCGGTTATCGTCGCCGACCTGCGGCGATCCCGGGCTGCCGCGCTGGGGTTCGCGGTGGCGAGCCGCCTGCTGGCCTTCGACCCGCATACCGTGCGCGACGGGATCACCTCCCTCCGCCGGGGATTCACCGTGCGCGGCCTGGAAACCCTGCTGGCCCAGGCAGGTCTGGCAGCGCGGGTTAGGCGCAGACCGGGCGCGCGACTCGTAACGGTCGCAATAGTCGGGAATGGGGAATGGGGAATGGGGAATGGAGGTCTGGTTGCCGGCCTCCGTACCCATTCCCCACTGCCGATTCCCCATTCCCCTCAGTCGTGATGCGCACCATCGATACGCACTGGATTGGCGCTTCGCCGGAGCGGGTCTTCCGGCACGCCGCCGAGGTCGAGCGCTGGCCCGCGATCCTCTCTCACTACCGCTGGGTCAAGGTCCTCAGCCACCGTCCCGCCGGCGCACCAGGCGCAGGAAGTCGGGTTGCCCACGAGTTAGGTCCGGCGGACCGGATCGTGGAGATGGCGGCCTGGCGTCCCTTCGGGCTGCTCCGCTGGCCCACCTGGTGGGTCTCCGAGATGTGGGTCCGGCCCGATCACCGCGAAGTCCACTACCGGCACATTGACGGCATAACCCGCGGCATGAACGTGCAGTGGAGCGTCGTGCCGGAGCGGGGCGGCGCCCGGGCCATCATCGTCCACGAGTGGGAGGGCCCCGCCTGGCCCCTCATCCGGCGGCCCGCGGCTGCCTGGGTCATCGGACCGGTGTTCGTACGCGGAATCGCCTCGCGCACCCTGGCGGGGATTGCCCGGGCGGCCGAGCGAGAAGAAACCGATGCCTAATCGCCGGGTGGCCATTACCGGGGTTGGTCCGGTTACTCCGATCGGTATCGGGGTCGAGTCCTTCTGGCAGGGATTGCGCTCGGCGCGGTCGGCGGTGCGCCGGGTCACCCGCTTCGATCCGAGTCCCTTCCGCAGTCAGGCCGCCGCCGAGGTCGACGGCTTCGAACCGACCGACTGGGTTGATCCCAAGCGGGCCAAGCGGCTCGATCGCTGCTCGCTCTTTTCGCTGGGCGCGGCGCAGCTCGCCCTCGCTGATGCGGGGATCGAGCTCGAGCGGGAAGACCCCGATCGGGTCGGCGCAATGATGGGCACCGCCCTGGGCGGTGTTGCATACGCCGAGCAGGAGCACGGCAAGTACTTGAGCGGTGGCTTGCGCGCCGTGGAGCCCGGGCTGGCGCTCACGGTGTTCGTGGGCGCCTCGAGCTGCAACCTCGCGATCGAGCTCGGCATCTCCGGGCCGAATATCACCAACGGGATGAGCTGCGCCTCGGGAGCGATCGCCATCGGCGAGGCCGGCCGCACCATCGGGCGAGGCGAAGCGGACCTGATGCTCGCGGGGGGAGCCGAAGCGCCGCTCTCCCCCCTCACCTACGGCGCCTTCGCGATTATCCGCGCGATGTCGACCCGGAACGACGACCCCGCGACCGCCAGCCGGCCCTTCGACCGCAACCGGGACGGCTTCGTCATGGCGGAGGGGGCGGCGGTCCTGGTGCTGGAGGAGTGGGAGCGCGCCCGGGCCCGGGGCGCTCCGATCTACGCCGAGCTCATAGGGTATGGCCTCACCAACGACGCCCATCACATGACCGCCCCGCGCCCCGACGGCCGCCAGGCCGCCCGGGCGATGCAGCATGCCCTCGCAGTCGCCGAGGTCCCTCCCGAAGCGGTCGAGTACGTCAACGCCCACGGCTCCTCGACGCCGCTCAACGATCCCACTGAGGCGCTCGCTATCCGGACCGTGTTAGGCCGCCACGCCGACCGGGTTAGGGTAAGCGGCACCAAGGGGTACTACGGGCACGCGCTGGGGGCGAGCGGGGCGATCGAGGCCGCCATTTGCGCCCTCGCCAGCCGGCGCGGCTGGCTGCCGCCCAGCGTCAACCTCCACGACCCCGATCCGGCCTGCGAGCTCGATTACGTGCGCGGCAACGGCGAAGATGCCGAGTCGGAGTACTTGATGAGCAATTCGTTTGGGTTTGGCGGTATTAATGCCAGCTTGCTGTTTAGGACGGTGAGGTAGCCTAAACGGGTATCGGGAGTCGGGAGTCGGGAGTCGGGAACTGCCTGATCACCCCGACTCCCGATTCCCGATTCCCGACTCCCGTCTGGCTTTCCGCCACAGCGAGACCGCGTACCCGGCCAGAATCAGCGCCGTCACGAGGTACGCCGCGATCAGGTAGCCCGCGTTGGCCGTCGGATCAGCCGGCATCGGACCCTCCCTCCCCCACCAGCCGGGCCCGCTTGCCGAGCCCGTAGCGGGTCATCACGAACCCCACGAGCAGGATGGTGAAGGCCCCGAGCGAAATGAGCAGGGTCCGCAGCATGGTGCCGGGCAGCGAAGGCGCGCTCGGCTTGAGCACGATCGGCTGGGGGTGCAGGGTCCGGAAGAGATAGACGGTGAGATGGACGAACGGCACCAGCACCATCCCCAGGATTCCTAACACGGCGCTGAACCGGGCCCGCTCCCCGGGATCGGCGATCGCGCCCCGGAGCGCCCGATACCCCAGGAAGAGAAAGAACAGGATCAGGGTGAAGGTGAGCCGGGCGTCCCAGGTCCACCAGGTCCCCCACACCGGCTTCCCCCAGAGCGGTCCCGTCGTCAGCATCACCAGGCTCATCACCAGCCCGGCTTCGGCGGACGATTCCGCGAACAGGTCGAGGCGCGGGTCCCGCAGCCAGAGATAGAGAATGCTGGCGACGCCGACCACGGTGAACGCGAGCAGCGCGCTCCACGCCGCCGGGACGTGCACATAGAAGATCTTCTGCGGCAGCCCCTGGAACCGCTCGACCGGGGTGAACTCCAGGGCCATCAGGTAGACCGCGGCGAGGCCCAGGAGCCCGAGGCCGGTGAGCCCGAGTCCCCGGCGAATCACCCTTCGCACCGCCAGCCGTTCGAGATCACTCATCCATGAGCGCGGGAAAAAGGAGCAGGCACAGGGTCACGAAGACCAGGTCGTAGCATCCCAGGATCGCGAGCCAGCCGCCAATCTCGCTCGCCGGGCGCCCCCCAAGCAACCTCGCCGTCACCTGGACCGCACCGATCACCGGCGGAAGCAGGAACGGCAGGAGCAAGAGCGGTAGCATGAGCTCGGCGAAACGGGTCCGCACGGTCATCGCCGCGAACACCGTCCCGACCGCAACGAAACCCAGGGTGGCAAGCGCCGCCGTCACCCCGATCCAGCCAAGCGTGCCGCGGAGATCGACCCCGAAAAACAGCACGAAGAGCGGCAGCGCGACGGCCAGCACCACGAACACGAACGCGAGGTTGGCCAGGTACTTCCCCAGGAACAGAGCGCTCCGGGACACCGGCGCGAGTAAGAGACCATCGAGCGCCGCGTTCTCCTGCTCCAGCGCAAACGACCGGTTGAGCGCGATGACCGCCGAAAAGGTGAAGGTGATCCATAACACGCTCGGGGCGAGCGCCTCGCGGGAGACCGCTGCGGCGTCGCGCGCGAAGTTGAAGATGACCAGCACCAGCGCCGCGAACGCAATGGCCGCGACGAGGGCGGTCTTGCTGCGGCGCTCGACCCGAAGGTCCTTCGCGGCGAGGGCGAGGGTCGCCCGAAGGAAGTCACCCACCGAGCGCGTCCCGGTAGCGTCGCAGGAACGTGTCCAGGCTGTCCACCCGCGGGCCGGTCAGCATCCAGCTCCCGGAGACCAGGAGGTGCACGTGGGTCGCGAGATCCCACGACTCGTGCACGTCGTGGCTCACCAGAATCAGGACCCGGCCCCCCGTGCGCTCGGCGGCCAGCAAGCGCGCCACCTGGTCGCCCGAGCGGGGATCGAGTCCGGTAAAGGGCTCGTCCAGCAGCAAAAGCTGCGGCTCGTGCAATAAGGTGCGCGCGATGGCGACGCGCTGGACCATCCCGCGGGAGAGCGCCCGCACTCGCTCGTTGCCCCGATGGATCAGTCCAACCGCCTCGAGGGCGGTGCGCGCCACGCCTTCCGGATCCGCGATCCCATAGAGCCGGGCGGTGAAGGCCAGGTTCTCGATCGCGGTGAGGTCATTGTAGAGTTGGCTCTGGTGCCCGAGCAGGCCGATGGACCGGCGCGCTGCGGGCTCCCGGGTTAGGGGCGCGTCACCGATGAGGATGGTCCCTGCGGTGGGCCGCGCCAATCCCGCCAGCAAGCGGAGCAGGGTGGTCTTCCCGGCCCCGTTGGGTCCCACCACCAGGTGGCACTCCCCGGGCCCGGCTTCCAGGGAGACGTCCCGGAGCGCCATGGCGGCGCCGAACCGGCGCTCCAGATTGCGAGCGATAAGGACTGTGGCACGGGAAGGAGGGGCGGTGGGGGTGGCCACGCGCCCCAATATAGACAGCGTGGTGCTACGGCGTTCCCGGCTCCAACTCGAAGAGGTCGGCCAATTGGGTCAGGGTGAGGAGGTAGCGGAACTCGTCGCTCGCCGCGTGCAGGACGACTCGCTGGCTTCGATCGGCGGCCCGGCGCTGGACCAGCATGAGCGCCGAGAGGCCGGCGGAATCGACCCGTCGGGTGGCGCCCAGGTCAACCCGCAGGACGCCGCCGTCCGGAAGCCGGGCCAACGCCGCGAAGGCGGCTTCGCGAAAAGATGCGCGGGTCTCCAAACCCAGGTCGTCGGGCGCAGTGATCGAGCGCGCGCCGGGTTCCATCTCCACCATGCGCGTGGGGGAGGGCGAGTCCGGTGCCATGGGTACCAACTCGCATGCGCCGAACCACTTATCTCCCGCCTGCTCTTGCGGTTGCTAGCTCGCTCACACCGCACTCCGCGACAACTCGTGTTGATCTGCAAGCGCAACGCACATCGCGCATCGCGCTCACTGCTGCGATCAGCATCACTCGGCCCGACCGAACGCCTTGATCTCTTCCAGCTCTTGAGGCGTTAGCTCGCGCGGGACCTGGCCGCGGGCGAGCTTCGCTGCCTGAACATGGTGCCGGATGTCCTCGACCACCTCGGGGTTCGCCAGCGTAGTCGTGTCGCCCACGTCGGTGAAGTTGGAAATCCCGGCGATAACCCGGCGCATGATCTTTCCCGACCGGGTCTTGGGCATGTCGGGGACGATCCAGACATTCTTGGGCCGCGCCATCTTGCCGATCTCGGTCTCGATCGCCTTGGCCACCTTCTCCTCGATCTCCGGTCGCGGGAGAATTCCGGGCTTCAGCGATACATAGATCTCCACCATGCGGCCGCGCAGCTCGTCGAGCACCGGCACCGCCGCCGCTTCCGCGATTTCCTCCACCGTGATGGTCGCCGACTCGAGCTCCTTGGTGCCCAGCCGGTGCCCGGCCACGTTGATGACGTCATCCACCCGGCCGAGGATTCGAAAGTACCCATCGCCGGCTTTGACCGCGCCGTCGCCCGCGAAATAGGGCCAGTCGCGCCAGTCTTGGCTCTTCGGGTCGCGGCAGTACTTCTGGTAGTAGATCTCCACGAACCGCTCGGGTTGGCCCCAGATCGTCTGGAAGATGCCGGGCCACGGGTTACGGATGCAGATATTGCCGGCCCGCCCGCTGCCGGCTTCGACGACCATGCCGTTCTCGTCGTAGATCACGGGGTAGATCCCGAGCACTCCCGGACCGGCGCTCCCGGGTTTCATCGGGTGCAGGGCGGGCAGGGTGCTGCACAGAAAGCCGCCATTCTCGGTCTGCCACCAGGTATCCACGATGACGGCGGCCCCCTTCCCCACCACGTCGTGGTACCACCGCCAGACGTCCGGCTCGATCGGTTCGCCCACCGTGGTCATGTGCTTGAAGCGGTAGTTGTACTTGGCCGGCTCGTTGGGGCCGAGCTTGCGGAGCATGCGGATCGTAGTGGGAGCGGTATGGAAGATCGTGACACCGAGCCGCTCGGCGATTCGCCACGGCCGTCCGGGATCCGGATACGTCGGCACGCCCTCGTAGATCACGCTCGTCGTGCCGAGCGCGAGCGGGCCGTAGACGATGTAGGAGTGGCCGGTGATCCACCCGATGTCGGCGAAGCACCAATAGGTGTCCTCGGGATGGATATCCTGGTAGTACTTCGAAGTGCCGGCCACATAGGCGAGGTAGCCGCCGGTACTGTGCTGGCAACCCTTGGGCCGCGCGGTGGTCCCGCTCGTGTACATGAGGAAGAGCGGCGCTTCAGCGGGCAGGGAGACCGGCTCCACGATCCGCCCCCGATAGTCACCCATGATCTCGTCCACGAAGAAATCGCGGCCTTTGATCATGGGGCTCTTCGAGGCGTACTGGCCCCGGTGCCGCCGCCATACCAGCACCTTATCGACCTCGACGCCCAGCGCTCGGGCCTTCACGACCGCCTCGTCGGCCTTGATCTTGTGGTCGAGGAGCTGCCCATTGCGATAGTAGCCGTCCATCGTCACCAGGACGTGGCTTCCCGAATCGGCGATCCGCTCCCCGCAGGCCGTGCCGCTGAACCCGCCGAACACCTGCGAGTGGATCACGCCCAGTCGGGCGCACGCCAGCATGGCGACGGGCAGCTCCGGGACCATCGGGAGGTGGAAGGTCACCCGGTCACCAGTCTTCATCCCAACGAAGTCACGCAGCAGCGCGGCGAACTCGTTAACCCGCCGGTACAGCTCCTGGTAGGTGATTGCCTGGGTCTCCTCTTGCTCAGGTTCGGGGACCCAGATGAGCGCTGCTTTGTTTCGGCTGGTCTTCAGGTGGCGATCGACGCAGTTATAGGAGGCATTGAGCCGGCCTCCCACGAACCACTTCCAGAAGGGTGGGTTGCTGGTGTCCAGGGTGGTGTGCCAGTAGGCATCCCAGCTGAGCAGGTCGGCGTACTGCTTGAAGCACTCGGGGAAGTGCTCCTCGCTGAATCGCTCGAAGAGGTCCGGGTCGGCGCCATTGGCCTGGGCGACAAAAGTGGCGGGAGGATGGTAGTACTCCTCCTCGCGCCAGTGGACCGCGATCTCTGCCTCGGAGACCTGGGTCTCCTGTTCACCCGCCATCGTCCACCTCCACCGGGAAGCCGAGTTTGGGAGCCCGGCTGTCGGAGCCGCCGGCGTGGCCGGCCGACGCAAGCTGCGCGACACATTGCGCCGCGGCGGCTGACAAGTCAAGGGTGCCGGCAAACCAGAATCAGATCTGGACTTGGGCTCCCAGCTCGACGACGCGGTTCGCGGGGAGATGGAAGAACGCCGTCGCGGAGCGGGCGTTGTTGGTCATCACCACGAAGAGCTTCTTGCGCCACATCGCCATCCAGAGCCCCTTGGCCCGGAGCGCGGCTCGCTTGGGACGAGTGGCGTGGGTCGGGATCAGGGTTTCCCGGCCGAGGTAGAACGTCGTCTCCATGAGCTTGATCTCGAGGCCTTGCGATTCGAGGGAGGCGAGCAGCTGGGGCACGTGGGGCGACTCCATGAATCCGTAGGCCGCCACCAGCACATAGAACCCATGCCCCAGCGCCGTGAGTTTCACCCGCTCCGAATCGGTTACGTGGGGGACTTCCTTCGTCACCACCGACAGGAGGATCACCCGCTGGTGCACCACCTTGTTGTGCTTGAGATGGTGCATCAGTACCGGCGGGGCAATCGTGGCGTCCGAGGTCATGATGACCGCAGTGCCCGGGACCCGCGGGAGCCGGCTCGGGAAGTCCCGAATGAACGCATCGAGCGGCACGGCGGCCTCCCGCATGGTCGTGACCACGATGCCGCGGCCCCGCTTCCAGGTGGTCATCACGATGTAGAACACGAGGGCGACCAGCAGCGGGAACCAGCCTCCCGCCGTGATCTTGATGAAGTTTGATCCGAAGAAGGCCAGGTCCGGCACCAGAAAGGCCGCCGTGACGGCGGTGGCGAGCCAGCGGCTCCACCCCCAGAGCCGACGGGAGACGAACGTCGCGAGCAGAGTCGTGATGACCATCGTCGTAGTCAGCGCCACGCCGTAGGCATTGGCAAGGCCTCCGGCCGAGCGAAACCCGAATACCACCCCTAACACGCCCACCATCAAGGCCCAGTTCACCACCGGCACATAGATCTGGCCGATTTCATGAGCCGACGTGTGGGTGATGCGGGAGCGTGGCAGGTATCCGAGTTGCACCGCCTGGCGGGTAAGCGAGAAAGAACCCGAGATGATGGCTTGCGAGGCTATGATGGCGGCGCACGTCGCGATCACCAGGAGCGGATAGAGGAACCATTCTGGCGCCAGCCGGTAGAATGGGTTGTGGGCAGTCTCGGGGTCGGTAAGGACCAGCGCCCCCTGGCCCAAGTAGTTGAGCAGGAGCGCCGGGGCAGCAACCGCAAACCACCCAAGCTGGATCGGCCGGCGCCCGAAATGGCCCAAGTCGGCATAAAGCGCTTCGCCACCGGTTACGACCAGGAAGACGGCACCCAGCACCAGGAACCCGGCAAATCCATTCACCTGGAAGAATCGAACCGCATGCCAGGGAAGCACGGCCTCGAGCACGCCGGGGTGCATCATGATGCCGCGGATCCCCAGCACCGCGATGGTCGTGAACCACACCAGCACGACTGGCCCGAACAGCGCCCCCACGCCAGCAGTCCCGCGCCGCTGGAGGAGGAAGAGCCCAAGCAGGATGGCGCCGGAAATCGGCACGATATAGGGTGCCAGCTTGGGCGCTGCGACTCCGAGACCTTCCACTGCGCCCAACACCGAAATCGCCGGCGTGAGAATGCCGTCGGCATACAGCAAGCACGCCCCGAAGAGGCCCAGGGTGATGACCAGCCACAATCCCGCGCGGCGCCGCATCGCGCCCCGCACCAACGCCATCAGGGAAAGGATCCCGCCTTCGCCCCGGTTGTCCATTCGGACGATGTAGGTCAGGTATTTGATCGAGATCACGATCACCAGGGACCAGAACACCAGCGAAAGAATCCCGAGGACGTTGGCCTCCGAGATCGCAACGCGATGGTCACCGTAGAAGGTCTGCTGGATCGCGTACAGCGGGCTGGTCCCGATGTCCCCGTACACTACGCCCAGCGCGAGCAGGGTGAGATGGCGGAGCCGTGCGCCCGATGGCTGGGGATGGACCGCGGGAGGCTCGGTATTCGGTGGCTCCGCGCTCGGCGTTCGGCGCTCGGCGTTCGGAGGATCGCTCATGCCGCGAGCCGACGGCTCTTGCGGAGGTCAGTGATTGCCAGGAGACAGATCACCGTGACGATCACCGCCGAGGCGACACAGTACCAGCAAATGGCCTGGATCACGAACAGCTCGACATAGGTGAGATAGACGGTGAACCCCACCGCGCCGCCGGAGAGCCACGCCAGGAGCCGCGACGGCCACCCCGCTCCGGCAAACTTCGGTTGCAGCGTCAACAACGCCAGGCCGAGCAGCACGAGATAGCCGATCACCCCGATCAGGGCCACCTCGATCCCGAGAAACCGGCTTTGGGCCGAGAGCTGCACGGTCTCACATCCGCCGGTCCCGCACGCGATGGTCCCGATCTTCCCGATCTTGTAGAGGTAGAGATAGGCCGCGACGAAGAACCCTGCGAGACTCAGCAGGGCCGCGCCCATGCGAGCACGGCTCACGGTTTCGGTGGCGATCCTGAAGCGGGCAAGAGCGACTGCACCAGTGCGCGAATCGAATCGGACACCAGCACGCCGGGATAGAGCCGGCCCCCGATCAGAAAGGTGGGCGTCGCCGGCACCCCGAGCTGGTTCCCTTCATTCAAACTGGCCTGGATCCGGCCGGCGTATTTCGTTGGTTCGCTTCTTATGCATGCGTCGTACTGCGCCAGATCGAGTCCGAGCGAACGGGCCATGTTCCGGAACTTGCCGGTGGCACTCCCGCTGGCCCAGTCATCCTGTTGTCGGTAGATCATCTCGTGGAACTGCCAGTAACGGCCCTGGTCGTCGGCACAGGCGGCCGCGTGCGCGGCCAGGCGGGCATACTGGTGGAGATGGTCGAGCGGATAGTCCCGATAGCGCCACCGGACCTGTCCGGTTTCAATGAGCTGCCGCCGGACCGCCGGGAACTGCACGACTTCGAAATCGCGACAGGCGGGACACTGGAAGTCGGCGTATTCGGTAATCTCGACCGGCGCGGAATCGGAGCCCAGCAGATAGCCGCGGAACCCGGAGGTATCGGTGATCTCGATGGGAACGCCGACCGGGATGCTGACATCCCTTCCCCGGCCGACCAGCCACACGAGCAACGCGGCACCAGCCACCGCGAGGCCTCCCAACACGAGATAGAAGCGCCTCATTCCAGATCTGGCTTGTTGCGCCATGGCTCGTCGTCCTCGGAATCGGGGCTCAGGACATCGGTCTGCCGCTTGGCTTCTTCCACCAGCCGCCGGTGCTCGGCAACCTCCGGGGTGTCGTAGGTCGAGCGTACCTCGTAGTGAAACAGCTCGGAGCGGAGGTCGCCCAGCCTCCGGAGCAGCTCCGGTACATGCTGCAAGACGCGATCCGACCGATCCAGCTCGAGAATCCGCTCGGCCAGCACGCGGAGCATGCGCCGGAGCGCCTCGATGCGCGCCTGACCGTAAACCTCTTCGTGGTTCCCCGACATAGCGTAAGTAGCGCGCGGGCCGAGCGCCGAGTGCCAGGCGCCGAGCCCCGCGCAGTACCGGGCCGGAATGTAATCGAAGTCCGGATTCGCCGCGTCCTTTGTCCGTCCTCGGGGAGAGTGATTATATTGCGTCTCAACAACGGCTTACGCCGATCCGTGTCCAGTAGGAACCCCTCGGAAAGGAAGGTGCATGACGAGCCGAAAGAAGCCCGGCCGGTCCCCCGGACCATCGCTGCTCGAGCAGGCTCGCGATGAGCTGTTCAGCCAGATCCTGCGCTGCGGGGTCACCGAAGCCGAGCCGGCCCATCAGAAGGAGTGGATGGACGACACGATGCAGTATCTCGCCGAGCGCTATGCCGGGCTGAGCGAGCAGGAGCTGGCGCAGGTGCGCGTGTTAGGGGAGCGGTTCAGCCAGCCGGTTCGCCCCCGGGTCGAGGTCGCCGGCTCGCGCTAGCGCGAGGTCCAGCCGCGCGGGAACCGGCGCCAGTGATAGGCCGCGCGGAACCGAAAGCCGCCGCCTAACCCGGCCTCCACCGCCCAGCCGCCGCCCCGGCCCGGGCTCTGTTCCAGGCCCGCGTAGAGCAGCAGGTAGCTCCCGCGGCCCCGGCCGACCACCCCGGCCAGTCCCCCCCCGAAATAGACCCCCACCCGGCCCGCGGCACGGGGCGCCAATTGATACTCGAGCGCGCCCTCGAACCGGGCGCTCAGCGAATCGCCTAACACGCCCACGCCGGCGGACACCGCTCCCCGCGTGCCGCCCAGGGTCCGGATCGCCAGCCGGGGGCCCCCGACGAATCCCAGCTGGGTGCTGTCGGCGATGGTGAGCGTCCCGTGCCCGCCCCACTCCAGAATCAGCTGGGCACCGCCCGGGGCCGCCTGGGCGGCGAGGGCGGGCGGGACGCAGGCCGCGGCCAGGGCGAGGAGAACGCTGCCTAACCCGCCTGCCGCGCCACCGGTCACCCGAGGTCGAGCTCGTAGCTCACGGCGAGGTCGGGATTCAGCGACTGGAGCACCGAGCAGTACTTCTGGTGGGAGAGGTCGATCGCCCGGCGCGCTTTCGCCTCGTCGAGATCCTCGCCGCGGAACCGGTAGGCAAAGTGGATGGTGAGATAGCGGCGGGGATGGTCGGGCGCCCGCCGGCCGGTGACCCGGATGGTGAACTCGCGCAGGCTCACCTGCATCTTCTCCAGGATGCTCACGATGTCGGCGCCGCTGCAGGCCGCCGCCGCGAGCAGCAGCGTCACCATCGGCCCGGGACCCTGCTGGCCCCGGTCCGCATCGATCACCACGCTCGGCCCGCCCGGTGCCCCGCCCCGGAATCGGAGCCCCCCGGCCCACTCGACCTCGGCATATCGCAGGTTCTTCTCGTCACTCATGCTCGTATCCCATTCCGGTCACAACGCCTGTTTTTCCACCGATGCCGCGCGGGAATAGTCCCAGATCGCATACAACGCCATCGCCGCGGTGGCCCACGCGAGCGGCCGGAGCAGCGGTGACCCCAGGAGAAAAGCGAACAGGGTGAGCAGTTGCCCAACCGTCACCGCTTTGCCGCCCAGGCGCGCGGGGATCGTCGCGGGTTTTCGCAACATCACGGTGATCAGGAACGCCACCGCCGCGGTGAGATCCCGCGCCAGCACACCCAGCACTTCCAGCGCGGTCAGCCCGCCTTCTGCCAGCACGACTCCGAACGCGGTCACCACGAAGACCTTATCGGCGACCGGATCGAGGAACACACCGAGCCGCGAGCTGCCCCACCGGCGCGCGACGAAGCCGTCGGCAAAGTCGCTCAGCGCGGCGGCCGCGAGGATAAGCACCCGCCAACCCATCTCGGGCACCAGCGCAAAGGCGACCGCCAGTGGAATCCGCAGCGCGGTCAGGATATCGGCGGGAGACCATCGCGCTATCGGTACGGCCATAGCCACCGTCGGCTGGGAGGATTCGTCACCCGTGGGCCGGAAACATAGCCGCTCCGCGGACCAGACCCTCGACGCCCAGTCCCGGCGCAAAGCACCGGCGGGACAAGTCCTGAACTGCGCGAGGGGAGACCGCCCGAATCCCGGCGGCGGGGTCGAGGAGCTCGAGCAACCCGGCTTCTCCTTCGGTGAGCCATGCGTCGGCGATCTCCGCGGCGATCGATCCACCCTTTTGCCGGCTGATGCTGAGCTGTCCCGCGAGATAGCGGACCGCACCTTCGAGCTCCTGCGGCTCCGGTTCCCGCTCGGCGAATGCCGCCACCGCCTCGAGGATGGCTACTCGCGCCTCGGCTTCCCGTTCCGGTGAGGTGCCGAGATACACGAGCAACCCGCCGGCGCCGATTCGTTGCCACACCGAGGCACGGACCACATAGGCGAGCGAGCGCTGGTCGCGAAGCGCAGTGAAGAGCCGTCCGCCCAGCCCGCCGGCAATGGCCGACCAGACGTCCGCGGCGTGTCGCTCGGGATCGAGCCGCGATGGACCGGGAAAGAGGAGGGCGATGCCGGTTTGTCGCTTTTCTCGTCCCTCCCCGACCTGGCGCGACAGCGGGGACGGCTCGGCAGCTCGCCGGCTCGGCGGCTCGGCGCTCGGCGATTTGCCCGGGTAGTCGGTGAAGACCAGAGCGAGGTGATCGGCCAGTCGCTCCGGATCGATTTCCCCGACCGCGATGACCGCTGGTCGAGTCGCCGCGCCGGCCAGGGTCCGCCGGTGCCAACCGCGCACCTGGCTCACCCTCAGCCCGGGGACCGACTCGGGAAGGCCTAACACGGGCAATCCATAACCCGCCGGCCCGAAGCGGGCCCGGAAGGCGAGCTGGATCGGGTAGGCCATCATATCGTCGGTATCCTGGACCACGCGGTCGAGGATGGTCTGGCGCTCCCGGGCAACCTCTTCCTCGGCGAACCGCGGAACCCGCAGCACCAGGTCGAGCAAGCGGCCCGCCTCCGCCGCGTGTTCGGCCAGCACGCTGGTCCCAAACCCAAACACGTCGCTGCCAACGATTGGTGCGACGCTCCCGCCCAGGCCCTCGAACGCCAGGGCAAGCTGCATCGCGTCGTACTCGCCGGCGCCCCGGATCGCGGACCGGACCGTGAGCGCGCCGAGGCCAGCAGTCGCGAGGGTTTCCGTGTCGGAGCGGCGCTGGTAGACGGAAATCGAGACCAGCGGGACGCCGGGTTTGCGCTGGAGGAGAAGGTCGGCACCGGGCAGCTCGACGTGAAGGACGGCGCCAGCGGCTCGGCGCTCGGCACTCGGCGCTCGGCAGTTTGGCACTCGTAACTCGACGCTCGGCACGGGTGGCTCGGCGCTCGGGACTCGTAGCTCGGCGATCGGCGCTCGGCGGCTCGGCTCAAGCCGGGTTAGGCGGGATTCGGCCCGGGCGAACGCTTCACGGAGCCGGTCGGGCTCGAGGGTTTCCGCGGCACCGGCCGGGAGGTACGCGACGCCGCATACCGCGTCCGGCCGGAGCCACTTGTCGGCAGCGCGCCGGATCTGGCCCGCCGAAACCGTGAGGAGGCGCTCGTACTCCTCGTCGAGCAGCCGGTAGTCGCGCAGCGCTTCGGCAGAGGCAATGGCGTGGGCCCGCCCTTCGACCGTTTCGAGCCGCCGGGCCCAGCGGGCCTGGAGCATGGTGCGCACCCGGGCGAGATCGCCCTCGCCGGGTCCAGCAATCCGAAGCCGGGTTAGGCACTCGGCAATTCCGCTGAGCGCATCGGGAAGCCGGCTCGGGTCGAGCTCACCGGATGCCGAGAAGACTCCCACTTCGGTCGGGGTGAAGTTACTCGCGCCGACCGAGGTCATGATCCCGGGGACCCGGAGCCGCTGGTAGAGCCAGCCGGCCCGGCCCGCAGAGAGGATTAACCCGGCAAGGTCGAGCGGGATCGCGTCGGGATGGAGCGCCTCCACGGTGCGCCAGCCCAGGGCGAGCTCCGCTCCGCGAACATCCCCGCGGAGCGTGCGCGCCCGGACCTCGCGCCAGGCCGGCTCGGAGGGCGACGGATCGCGCACTGGCGGGACCGAAGGCCAGGCACCGTAGAACTCCCGGATCGCGTCGCTGGCTTCGTCGGGATCTACTCCGCCGGTGACCACGATAACGGTATTCTCCGGCACATAACGGGACCGATAGAACCCCAGGACGGCGTCGCGCTCGAGCCGAGCCAGCTGGGCTTCCGTGCCAATGCGCCAGCGACGCATCCGGTGACGGTCGAACAGCAAGGCGTGGAGCGTCTCCGCGGCGACCGACGCCGGCGAGTCCAGTTTGCGCTTGGCCTCCTCGATGATGACGATGAGCTCCCGCCCGAGCTCTTCGGGCTCGAGGGTGCTTCGCTGCACGGCATCGCTCTGCACCTCGACTCCGATCCGGAACGCCGCGGGCGGCAGAATCGTGGTGTACACGGTGTGATCATACCCGGTGCCGGCGTTGAGCGAGCCGCCCGCGGCACGGGTCTCTCGCGCGACGACCCCCACCCCGCGCGTCGGGGTCCCTTTGAACAGCATGTGCTCGAGCACATGACTGACTCCGACGAGCGGGTCAGGTTCGTCGAAGAATCCGGTCCGCACGAAGCTCACCACCGCCACGGCGGGGGTTTCGAATCGTTGTACGAGAAGGGTGAGGCCGTTCGGCAGCACCTCGCGCCGAACGCCCTCGGTCCACCGCTGGATCACACCCGCCCGCCGCTCCCGAGAGGACGGAAGGTAAGCACCGCCAGCGCGAGGGCGAGAATGCCGGCCCCATAGAGCAGGGCGTGGGTGAGCTCGGAGCCGCTCGGATAGACCACCGACAAGGACAGGCTGCGCAGCGCAGCCGGTGAGCTTCCGGTCAAACCGGTGGAGCCTACATGGAACGGCGGCATGACGTGCGCCAGGGTTCGGGTGAAGCCGCTGAGCTGCGCGCCCGACAGCTCGAGCAGGCGCAGGATCGACTGGACGACCGAGATCGTGAACGCGAACACCCAGTCCCCTCGAATCACCGTCGAGAACGCGAAGGTCAGGCCGCCAAGCAGCAGGTACTTCAGCAGAAACCGGACGATCAGCGGTCCGGACCAGGGAAACGTGCCAGTCACCAGCTGGAAGGCCAGCGCGGAAAGCGGGATGACCAGCACCGCCCCTAACCCGCAGAGGATCCATCGTTGCAGGTAGTACGCCGCGGGGTTGATCGGGTGGCTGAAGAGCGCCCGATAGAATCCAGTGGACCGATCGGTGCTCACCAGCCCGGTCGTGGCGATGAGCACGATGAGCCAGTCGAACTGCCCGACCATGCGCACCAGGAGTTGCTCGATCATCGGCGGGCCCAGCGGACCCGGCAAACGCGTCGCCAGGAACGCGAACAGCGCGGCGAACACCAAGGCCGCGAGACCGGGCCGCACCGCGGCGTCGCGCATCATCCAACCCAGATACCGGAGCGGCGCCCGGCTCATCCTACTCGCTCACCGCGGCCCGGAATTCACGTTCAAGGCCGCTCTCTTCCGCCCCGAAGGCCGCTACCTGCCCACCCGAAGACAAGAGCCGGAGGAGCGCCCCATTGAGCTCGGCCAGGTCGCCGCGCACGGCATACTCCAGGGGACGGCCGGGGACCTCGGTCGCGCCGGGGAATACTTCGGACAGCCGCTCAAAGGGCGCGGCCAGGGCGAGCCGATAGGCGAGGGAACCCGCGAGGGTGCCGCCGGCGCCCGCGCGAACCAGCCGCTGGAGCTGCCCCTGGTGAATGATCGCGACCCGATCGGCGACTCGCTCCAGCTCGTCCAGGTTGTGCGAGGCGATCAGGATCGCGCGGTCGGGCCGGCGCAGCTCCCGCACCATGTCGCGAAACCGCTGGGTCCACAGCGGGTCAAGTCCATGGGTGGGCTCATCGAGCACCACCAGCTCCCGATCGGTGAGCACCGCCTGCGCCAGCCCGACCCGCTGGAGGGTGCCCTTCGAGAGCTGCTTGATCAGCTTGCGGCGGTGCTCGGCGAGACCGGTGAGCTCGATGGCGGCTTCAATCCGGTCCGGGGCCGACCGGCCCAGCCCTCCTAACACGGCAAAGCGGGCGAGCGCCGACCCCACGGTCCACCGGGGCGGCAGCGCGAACACCTCGGGGAGATAGCCGATCCCATGCGCTTCGACGTACTGGCGGGGCAGCCGGCCGTTCACCCGCACCTGCCCGGCGGTCGGGCGCAGGAAACCCAGCACCAGCGAGATCAGGGTGGATTTGCCGGCCCCGTTCGGTCCCGCGATGCCGACCACTTCGCCGCGGGTTATGTCGAGGGAGAAGTCGCGCAGTGCGGCTACCGTCCGGCGGCCGGTGAGGGACCGGAACGTCTTGGAGACCGATGCGAGCGAAATCACTGCAGGATGCGCAGGACCCCCGCTTCGGCGCTTCCGCGGATGAAGGCTTCCGCGTCCGTGAGTGGAATGATGACGCCGGTCTCTTCCCGCCCGCGCCGAGCCAGCCCGGCCATGAACTCCGAGAGGGACACCGGGTCGGCGCCCGCCTCGGCAACCTTGAGCTGGAGCAGAATCTCGTCCCAGGTACCCCGAAGGAGGTGGCCCTTGAGCGTCGTCACCTGATGAGCCTCACCCCGTCCGCCACCCACACCGTGTTTGCGCTGAGTCCCGGGGATTTCGCTGACCAGGGCGCCGAACAACTCGAGCTGGTTGGGATTCCGAATGGTCCCATCGGGCTGTTGCGCCTCGATCTCCGCGAGGAGATCCTCGGTCGGATCGGGATCGGGAGTCAGCTCCCCCAGCCGGCTGAGCCAGGGGGCGAGATCGGGGTCGTCGTCGGCCAGCCGGTAGAGCGTGCGCTTGAGCTCGATCGTTCGCCAGAGTCCAAGCTCGTCATAGTGATCTTCGGGACGGGTCCGCTCGAAGTGAGTCAGTGCCGCAGCGGTCTCGCCCCGGTCGTAAAGCATGTTGCCGAGGTAGATCCGCGCTTCGCCATAGTTGGGATCCACCGCGAGGGCTCGGCGGAGCCAGTACAGTGCGGCGCCATCGCGTCCCAAGCGATGGGTCACATAGCCGAGACAGGAGAGGGCCTCGACACACTCGGGCTGGGTGCTCTGGGCGAGATCGAAGAACCGATAGGCCGGCAACAGGACCCCCGCGCGAAATAGCGCCCGGCCCGCCTGAAGCATGAGCTCGTGATCCTCCTGCAAGCCGAGCTGCAGGAGCCGTTCGAATCGCTCGAGCGCTCCCTTCCGGTCACCCAGTGGCAGCAGCGCTTCTCCCATACCGGCGAGCGCATCTTCGTGATCGGGATCAAGCGCAAGCGCCTGCTCGAATGAGCGCCGCGCCCAGGCAAACTCCTCGCGCGCGAGGTAGGCATATCCCATCCCGATCCTGAGCTCGACCGCGTTGGGATAGAGCGCGAGCCCCTCTTTGAGCGTCTGAAGCGCCTGGTCGTAGCGTCCTTGGTTGTAGAGTTGGTGGGCCTGTTCGTCGAATTCGTCGGAGCTGAGAAAGGCATCCGACATTCGGGATGTCTCCGGAGGGGGTTAGCTAAACATAGGAAACGCAGCGGGTTGGGGCAAGAGGGTTGAAGCGTTCTCTGGGGTGCATAATCTGGAAAGAAGACGCTGTTCTAGTCGTTCCCTTCCAGGAACGGATACCGGTAATCCCCCGGCGACACGAGCGTCTCCTTGATCGCGCGGGCCGACACCCAGCGCATCAGGTTGAGGATCGAGCCGGCCTTGTCGTTGGTCCCACTGGCGCGCGATCCGCCGAATGGCTGCTGCCCAACCACGGCGCCGGTCGGCTTGTCGTTGAGGTAGAAGTTCCCGGCCGCGTGGCGGAGAACCTGGCTCGCTTCGACCAGCGCGGCGCGGTCGTTGGCGAAAACCGCTCCCGTGAGCGCATAGGGACTGGTCGTGTTGACCAGGTTCAGCGTGGTGCGCCAGGCGCGATCGGGATACACATGCACCGAGAGCACCGGGCCGAACAGCTCTTCGCACATCAACCGGTGCCCGGGGTCCTTTACCTGGAGCAGCGTCGGCTCGATGAACCACCCGCGCCGATCGTCCGCGCCCCCGCCCACGAGGATCGTGACGCCGCGATCCTTCCGGGCCAGCTCGAGGTAGCCCTTCAGCTTGCCGAATGCCTTCGCATCAATCACCGCACCCATGAAATTCCGGAAATCGGTCACCTCGCCCATCCGGATGTCGGCGATCATCTCGAGGGCGAGCCGTTTCACCTCCGCCCAGAGGCTCTGCGGGACGTAGGCGCGCGAAGCGGCGCTGCACTTCTGACCCTGGTATTCATACGCCCCCCGCACCATCGCGACCGCGAGGGCCCTCGGATCCGTGCTGGGATGGGCGACAATGAAATCCTTGCCGCCGGTCTCACCCACCAGGCGCGGGTACATCGCATAACTCTCGAGCCGTTCCGCCACGCCCTTCCAGAGCGACTGGAACACGGTGGTCGAGCCGGTAAAGTGAATGCCCCCGAGGAAGCGGTCGCTGAGAAGCCGTTCGCTCACTTGCAGCGAGTCGCCCGGGACGAAGTTGATGACGCCGGGCGGCAGCCCGGCGGCTTCCAGGAGCCGCATGACGAAGTAGTTGCTCAGCGCTGCGGTCGCGGCGGGCTTCCAGATGACGGTGTTCCCCAGGAGGGCCGGCGCGGTGGGCAGATTGGCGCCGATCGCGGTGAAGTTGAACGGGGTGATGGCATAGACGAAGCCTTCCAGGGGCCGATAGTCCATCCGGTTCCACACGCCGGGTGAAGAGATCGGCTGGTCGGCATAGAGCCGCTCGGCGTAATGCAGGTTGAATCGCCAGAAGTCGATGATCTCGCACGCGCTATCGATCTCGGCTTGATGAACGGTCTTGCTCTGGCCGAGCATCGTCGCGGCGTTCAGGGTCTGGCGCCAGGGACCCGCGAGCAGCTCGGCGGCGCGCAGAAAGACCGCGGCACGATCCTCGAACTTCCAGCTGGACCACTCGCGATGGGCCCGGCGCGCGGCGGCAACCGCCGCCGTCAGGGTGCGAGCGTCCACCTGGTGCACCTTCCCCAGCAGCTGACGGTGCCGGTGAGGAGCCACCACGTTCACAGTCTTCCCGCTCCGGAACTCCTTCCCGTTTACAATGACGGGGATCTCGGTAACCTCGCTGCCCAGCCGCTTGAGCTCGGCTTTGATTGCCGCACGCTCCGGGCTACCCGGTGCATAGGTGAGTACCGGTTCATTGCGAGGAATAGGGATGTTGGCGGTACCGCTCATTGGGAGGCCTTGGCTATTGGCTATTGGCTATTGGCTATTGGCTATTGGCTATTGGCTATTGGCTATTGGCTATTGGCTATTGGAGCTGGACCCAAAGGTAACGGACCCCCTTTCACCGCTCACCTCTCACCTCTTACCTCTTACCTCTCACCTCTCACCTCTAACTGCGGTGAGCCCCGCCCGCTCGATGATCGCCCGTCCCTCCTCGGACAGCACGAACCCCACGAACGCCTCGGCGAGCTCGCGATGCGGCGCCTCGTTGGGGATCGTGAGCGCGTAGAGGATGGGCTCGCCGCGGAACTCGACGGAGTCCGCTTCCCTCATCCTGGTCCCGGGAAGCCACACCCGCGCCTCAGCGTAGAACGCCGCCTTGCCCGGATCGCTCAAATCGATCCCGGTTGGCAGGGAGACCCAGCGAAGTCCCCCGGTAGCCGCGAGCGAGCGGTAGGACCAGGCATAGTCGAGCTCGCCGGCCTGGACCAGCCCGATGAGCTGAGCCGCATTGGGCCGGACGTAGCGGGGCTGGATGGCTCGCTCGAGCCGCTCTGCTAACCCGGCCTCACCGTAGTGGCGCTCGGCGAGCTGAAACACCATCAGCGTGCGATAGCCATTCGGATCGAGCGCGGGATCGGCCTTACCCCAGCGGACCTCGGGACGGAGCAGGAGCCGCCACCAGTTTTCCCCGGTGATCTCGCCGGCGTGAGCCGAACCGTCGGTATACGATAGCACCATGGCGTTCGACGCAAACGGGACATAACCCGCGGTGTACCTCGGGATGAGCAGCGTCGTAATCACCTTGTAGTCCGCGACGGCCAGCACATCCGGAATCTTGCCCAGCTCGGTGAGCTTCCGGGCCGCCTCCAGGCTTCCCGAGCTCTCCTGCTCCGGTTTCACCCCGGGATGGATCTGGGTGAAGGCACTCAGGAGCTCGCGGAACGGGTACGCCAGACTGCCGGCGTTGAAGACCACCAGCGACCCCTGGAGTTGACCCGGCGTCTCCCGACCTGCGGACCGACACCCGGGGGCGGCAACCACCGTAGTAAGAAAGCCGAGGAGGAGCGGTCGCATGTCGTCAAGATACCTGCGGACTATATTCTTGCCCCATGCGCACGCATCCCAAGGCCTTCCTCGTTGTGGCGGCCCTCTCGCTGCTGGGGTGCCGCCCTTATCAGGGCTACGGACGCATCTCGGATCAGGGCGGCCTGATTCCGGCGGCCACCTTTGCGCGTTATGGAAAGGAGCAGGCAGCCCTCGTGGCCATCGGACGTTCGCTCGCCGCGTGGCGGATGACGTCCGACACCACCGACTTGGCGCAGCAAGCCGGCCAGGCAACCTGTTTCGCGCTCCGGCTTCCCGAAGTGCAGAGCGTCGACCCCGATCCGCTCGGGAACCGTCTCTCGGTGACCTTCAAGAGCGGCTGGCGCGCCGGCGTGGTACCCATCACCGACGGCGTGGAGCCGATGGATACGCCGGGGCTCGGGCTACTCTTGCCTCCTCCGCCCGGCTGTCGGTGACCGGCTGTTACCAGGTCACGACCTCGGTCGAATCCGAAGGGGCGGCGGCGCTGATTGCCGACGCCATCGTGACGGAGAAACTGGCCGCGTGCGCCCAGGTCTACGGTCCTATTGCCAGCGTGTATCGGTGGCAGGGGCGGATCGAGCGGGCCAGCGAATGGATCTGCATCGCCAAGACCAGAGAGTCTTCGCTGCCGGCCCTGCTGGAACGAATCCGAGCGCTCCACACCTACCAGCAGCCCGAGATCGTAGCCACCCCGATTTCTGCCGGCGATCCCGGGTATCTCGACTGGGTGCGGCGGGAGTCCACCCCTAACCCGGAGGTCGCATGAGCGAGAAACCGGCAAAACCGGCGGGCATCTGGGACGATTTCCTCGACGTCTTCATCGCCCCGTCGAAGGTCTTCGATCGCCGCAGCGACGCCAAGTTCGGGGTGGCGCTGCTGGTGCTCACCGTGCTCTTCGCCGTCCTGTTCTTTGCGACCCGAAGCTTGCTCCAGCCCGTCTGGGAAGCGGAGATCACCCGCCAGTTGGCCGCCAATCCGAACATGACTCCCGAGCAGATGGAGGCGGCTCGGCGAATCGGCGGAACCTTTGCCGCGATCAGTGCCGTCGTGGGCATGCCGATCTCCGTCCTCGTCCTGGGGCTCGTGATCTGGATCGCCGGCCGTCCGGTAGGCGCTCGGATCAGCTACGCCCAGGGTGCGACGATCGCCACGTTCGCCTATTTCCCGAAACTGATTGGACAGGTCGTGGCCGCGATCCTTGCCGCGTTGACGGATGAGGCCGCCCTGACTTCGATCTACAAGGTCACCCTCGGAATCGGGAGATTCCTCGATCCGCAGCAAGCCGGCCCCGCGGTCATGGGATTGTTGGGGCGGATCGAAGTCTTCACGCTTTGGGTGACGATTCTGATCGGGATGGGTCTCAAGCGGATGGGAAAGATCACCACCAGTCAGGCGGCTTTGGGAGCTGCGATCATCTGGCTCGTGGGCGCGCTCCCCAGCTTGCTCGGCGGGCTCATGGGAGGTCGATGAAGCGAGGAACCGTGATCGCCGTTCTGGCAGTCGCGGCCTTTGTGGCGTTCCTGCTGTGGACAACCTTGTCCTCGCAGAAGGTCGAGTGTAGTCTCTGCGTTGAGTTCGGGGGGGGACGGAATTGCGCCACCGCCACGGCGGCCGACAGTACCGCCGCAACGCAAGCCGCGCAAACCACCGCCTGCGGCACGCTTGCGAAAGGAATGGATGCTTCGATTGCCTGTGGGAATACGCCGCCGGTATCCCGGCAATGTCGAGTCCGATAGCGGCATACAGTATGCATCCCGGTGCGCTCGAGAGACCATACTTCGCAGGGTAACACGGCCATGGTTCAGGACGATCGACAGCTCAAGATTCGCGAGATGGAGGAGGGTGAGGAGTTCTCCGCCTGGTTCCGCGATCTCTGCGAAGATTCCGACGCCGAAACCCTGGCACCGGAGGTCGCCGAGGAGCGGCACCTGGTGCTCACCGATGAGATCGGCGACTGGATCGGCGGCCTTCGGTGGTCGCTCCGCGGCGGCGTAGCTCAGGTTCTTGATGTCGCGGTGGTCCCTCGCGAACGGCATCAAGGTCACGCGCATCGCCTGCTCGCTGCGTTCGAGGAGCACGCCGCGGAGCAGGGCGCACGGGTGCTGGAGCTGTGGACTGATCACGAAGACGAAGTCGCCTTGCTCGCCGCGCTCGGCTGGCAGCGGCTGATCCACCGGGACGACTATATCGGCGGGCGCACTTGGTATCTGGTGGAAAAACGGCTTGTCCCTGCTGACTGAGCGCTGTCCAGAGCGGCATTGCTCGTCCAGGCCCGCCCCGTTCTTCGGGGCGGGCTTTTCGCTTTCGTCGAAATGCCCAGCCTGAGGGTTGTGCCCGGCGGGTTACGACTATCGATCCGGGTTCAGCCTCGGGCGCGGCAGACCGAGCTCGCCGGCACCCATGGCGAAGCCCTCAAGATCCGGGTTGCCGCCCCACCGGCGGAGGGAGCGGCCAACGCGGAGCTCCTTCGGTTCCTGGCCAAACGGCTGGAGCTGCCCCGGTCGGCCATTCGTTTGGTTGCCGGAGCCGCTTCTCGAAACAAGATCGTCGAGGTGGTCGGAGTGACCGAGGCTGCCGTGCGAGCCCACCTGGAACTCCCCTAACCCGGCATTGGGCGGCCAGGTCCGGCCCCCACCGGATTGCCGGCCGGGGGCCGGTTCAGCTGCGAGGGATGATCCAGGTCAGTACCGCCCGGAACGGAGCACCCACCGGAGACGCGTAGATCTTGTCCAACCAGCGGAACACAAGCCGGCGGCGCCGTCTTTGCCGGAGTGACCGGGTGATTTGCACTCGCAAGGCGGGCTCGAGCGCCACCGAAATCGAGCCGGAAGGATCGGGAGCGCTACGATCGAGGGCCGCGAAGGCCTCCCGGAGCTGCGCGTGGGCCAGCTCCCGTGCGCGCTCCCAGACTGCGGCCACCGCAGGGTCCAGTTGAGCAGTCGTCCGTCCGTGATGGCCCCCGACTGTGGGATTCAAATTGATCTCCCAGAGCTGGGGCCGGCCCCCTTTCCGGCCGTAGTCAGCCCGCCCATAGTCGATCCCGGCCAAGTCAAATACTTCGCGAAGCCATGCCTCGTCAGGATTCCGTTCCACATAGCTCAGGCGTTCCCGAGCCAGTTCGAGGGTTGGCTCTGCGGTATCGAGCTTGACCATCCAGTGCTTTCCTGCCAGGCAATGGAACGGAACAATGGAATCCCCAACCTTGAAAGCACCATACTTTCGGAATACTCCATGGCGATCGGACGCGTCGCAGAACTCCACAATCAGCAGGTCGCCGAGCCGATACCCCCTGACTTGCAGCGCCAGGAGCGCCCGCCGGAGCTCCCTGGCGGAGCCCAGGAGCCCGGTCAAGTTGCCATTGTGGTCGTAGGCTCCGCGCACGAAAACCGGGAACCGAGACACCCGGCGAATGGCCGTCGCGGGGAATGCCCGGAACGTGTTGATTCCCTGCTCTGCCATCCCGGCGAGCAGCGCAGGCCGCAACAGGCACCGGCGGGGGTTGTTGAGCACCGCGGTTCCGGGGCAGGCACCCGAGAGTTGTTCGTAGAGCGCGCTCACCCCCTCTCGCTCGGATGGGGTGAGTTCGTCGAGCGCCGAGAACACCTGGGCCCCAGCGGCCACCTCGAAAGGCGTTTCGGGCCACTCATAGGGGCGGACTGTCACCTGGGCCCGAAGCGGTTGTCCATGTCCGGAGAGAAACCCCTCGATCCCGGCTCGGGTGGCCCAGAAGGTGATCATCCAGCTAAGCCGAGTCCCGCATCGAAGTGGGAACCGGAGCCGCCGCTGCCGCCCCCAGAGCAGCCGGCGCTTTTCCCACCCAGCCGAGACCGAGACGGGAAACCAGAACCGCGGCGGTCAGGTAGCCCGTAGTGTTGAGCACGGTGAGAAAGACGTCGGCAATCGCCCTGGTCGTGCCGAGCAGAATGACGTACTCGGGCGGGATCCCCGCGACCACAAAGGCGGGGATCTGGCGACCGCTCGGGATGACCGAGGGAGTACCCGAGGTCGCCGGACTCAACAGCAGGATCGTGACGGCAAATGCCACAATCTGCGACGGCCCCAGGGGGATCCCGAGGACGTACGCCAGAAACAGGAGCTTGACCGGGTAGTTCACCATCGGCGACAGCTTGAGCATCGCTCCTCCCAGGGGGATCACCAGGGCAGAGACTGCCTGGGGGATGCCGAGTCGAGTTTCCGAATCCCGAATCAACACCGGAACCGTAGCGAGCGACGAGCGAGTAGCGGCGGCAGTGACCTGCGCCGGGAATAGCGCCCCGGCAAAGCGGCCCAGTGACACGCGACCGATCAACACCGCGAGCGGGTAAAGCGCCGCAATGCAGACCAGCAGCACAGTCACCTCCATACCGATGTGGGCCAGCAGGAATTGCCCGACTCGGAGCCCTGAGCGCACCGCGAAGCGAAAACCCAAGGCCAGCAACAGAATCGGCGCGAGCCGAAGGAGCCAGCCGATCAGAATAAAGAGCGCGTCCCGCACGGCCTGAGAGCCGGTTTCGAGCGCCTTGCTGGATGCTGCCCCCAGCCGCCGGGCCGCCAACGCAAACGCGAGCGTAAACAGCATCAGTCCGAGTATGGCCTCCGGCCTTCCAGCGGCAGCGATGAGGTTCGGAGGAACCAGGTCATCGAGCCACGCCGGGGAGTCAGCAGCGCCGGCCGGGGGCAGGGGCCCCGGGATTCCATCGCCGGGGAGAACATCCGAGAGAGGCAGCCGGCTGATCAGAGGCAGGGCAAGGAGACCCCCAGTGGCGGCAACCGCACAGACGGCGGCGAAGGCCAGGAGTCCGACGAAGACGGCGGGAATCACCCACCCTAGCTTCGTTGCCTGGGTCTTGCCGAGGGCCGAGGCGGAGATCGCCAGGAAGAGGTGCGCCACAATCAGCGGTGTAACGATGAGCCGCAGCGCATTGGTCCAGCCGCGAATCGTCACGTCCGTCACTCCCAGCCACCAGCCGACTGCCTCGGGATACCAACGCGGCAGAACGATTCCCACGGCAACCCCGAGGACGAGGCCGACGAGGCACTGGGCCGTGAGGGACTGCTTCACGAGAACCCCCTATGACCGCGGGCTGGACCTGCCTCGGCAAACGAGGGTGAATCCTCAACAATTGTACCACCGGGATCCCCCTCCGGCCGTCCTGGCCTTCGGGCGTGCTCACGGGGGCTATCTGCGGGTTAGGATCCTCGGCAGGACCGCGCGGAGCGGGGCTCCCAATCCGGAATCGTAGATCTTGCTCAGCAGACCGAGGGCGCGGGCCCGGCGCCGCTTGTTTCGAACCGCACGGGCAATCTGCGACCGGAGCGCCGGCGGGAAGGTCACGGTAACCGCCTCGCCGGGTGGGCCACCGTTGAGCCCCACGAACGCCGCGCGCAACTGGGCAGCCGCCAGCTGCCGGGCGCGCTCCCACACCTCGGCAACCTCCGGGTCCATCTGGCGGCGGGGCTTTCCCGGCTGCCGGCCGATGGTGGGGTTGAGATTGATTTCCCAGAGCTGGGGGGCGCCATTCAGCACGGCGTAATCCGCCCGCCCATACTCGACCCCGGCGAGAGCAAAGACCGTTCGGAGCCAGCGCTCGTGGGGATTCTTTTCCACGAAGGCCAGCTCCTCCCGCGCCGAATCGAGAGTTCGTTCCGCGGTGTCGGCTTTTACCAACCAATCCCGCCCGGCCAGCACATGGGCGGGAACGATCGCATCACCCACCCGCATTGCCGAATACTTCCGGAACACTCCGCTCCGGTCACTGGTATCGCAGAATTCCACGATCAAGAGGTCGTCGAGGCGATGCCCCCTAACCCGCAACGCCCGAAGCCCCCGCCGCAGTTGGGTGGAGCTGCACAGCAGGCCCGTGAGACTGCCGGTGTGTTCGGAGAGGCCCCGGACAAAGACGGGGAACCGCGAGACCTCGCGGGGGGCGCGCGCCGGGTAGGCCCGGAACCGGTTGAGTCCTTCGGCCGCCATGCGCTCGAGCACCGCGCCCCTGAGCAGCGAGCGCCGCGGATCGTTGAGCAACCGCGCCTGAGGCTGTTCCTGAGCGATGCGATCCCGCAGGATACCGACCGCCTCCCGCTCCGGGGCGGTGAGCTGATCGAGCGCCGAGAAGATCTGGGGCCCCCTCTCGGCCTCCAGAGTCGATGCCGCGAAATCGTAGACCCGAACCGAGAACCGCTCGCGAAGGGACTGACCCCGCCCGGAAAGGAAGTACCCGATTCCGAACGCTCCCGCGGAATCGACCCAATAGGTGATCACATTCGGACGTCTCCGCCGGCCTGTCCCGACGGCGTCTGGGAAACGATGGGATTCCCCGCGGGCATGGGCTTGCGAGCCGGAGCCCGGGAAGCAGTCAGCCGGGCCACGAGCACGCTGGCCGTCAAATACCCCGTCGTGTTGAGCACCGTCAGGAAAACATCCACGATGGCGGTCGTCGCGCCGAGCAGAATCACGTACTCGGCGGGGATTCCGGCAGCGACGAAAGCCGGGAGGCTGCGGGTACCCGCGATGACCGACGGAACCCCCACGGTGGACGGGCTCAGTGCCAGGATCGTGACGGCAAACGCCACGATCTGTCCGGGCCCCAGCGGAATGTTTAGAAAGTGCGCCAGGACGAGCAACTTGACGGGAGACGATACCAGTCGGGAGAGCTTCAGCGTGGCTCCCCCGAGCGGGATGACCAGGGCGCTGATTCTCGACGGGGTGCCAAGCCGCTGTTCCGATTCACGAAGCAGCACCGGGACCGTGGCCAGAGAAGATCGCGTCGCGGCCGCGGTGACCTGCGCTGGAAACGCCGCCTGCGCGAAGCGGAGCAGGGAAACCCCTCCCCCGATCGTGGCGAGCGGATACTGAGCCGCGATACAGACGAGCAGCACCACGATCTCGATCCCAAGGAAGATCGCCAGGAATTCGCCCAGATCGAGACCGGAGTTCGAGGCGGACCGGAAGCCCAGCGCGAAGAGCGGAATCGGCGCGACTCGGACCAGCCAGCCGATCAGGACAAACAGGGTGTCTCGAACCGCATCAAACCCCGTCTCGAGTACGCGCCGATGCTCATCCTTGAGCTGCCGGCTCGCTACCCCAAAGGCGAGGGCGAACAGCATCAGGCCGAGAATTGCCTCCGGCCTTGCCGCGGCATCGACCAGGGAGGACGGAATGACGTTGTCCACCCATGGCCTTGCGGCTGCTCCAGCCGATTGGCCCACGACTTCCGCCCTCGGCAACTCGATTCCGGTGAAGGTGCGGTTTTCGAAGATTGGCGAACCGAGTACCGCGACCGTCATCGCGATCGCGCAGAGGGCCGTGAAGACCAGGAGCCCTACGAAGACCCCAGGAATCGAGAACCCGAGCTTGGCGGCTTCGCCCTTCCCGGCACGATGAGCGGAAATGGCCACGAAGAGCTGGGCAACCACCAGAGGGGTGACCACCAATCGAAGCGCGTTGGTCCAAAGGCGAACGGCCCCATCCGCGAAGACGAGCCACGAGCTGGTGGTGTCGGGCGACCAGCGCGGCACCGCGATTCCGGCCGCTATGCCCAGAACGAGGCCGAGAATGCAGAGCAGGGTGAGGGACTTCTTCACGGAATCCTTTCGCGGATCCCACTATAGCTGCGAAAGCCTTCGGAGGTGTCAAGAAGCATGCCGCCGGCCCTGCCCTTTCGCGACCCGGTTGTTCCCATCTATCTTGGATCGAGCCGGGACAATTGCTCGTGGCGATTTGCGCAGCTTGCGGCCACGTTAAAGAACCGCTAAAACGCCGCCCGGGGCCGTTTTAGCCTCGGGCTTCTTGATGCGACCAGACCACACTTCCTCCGATCCCGACCCACGCCGTGCGGCGCGACTCCAACGCCTCGAGCCCAGCCTGGCCGAGCGGATCCTCGTGCTCGACGGGGCTATGGGTACGATGGTGCAGCGGGAGGGACTTTCCGAGCGGGACGTCCGGGGCGACCGGTTCGCCGGCTGGCCGGTGGACCTCAAAGGCAACAGCGATCTCCTCTGCCTAACCCGCCCGGAGGTGATTCGGGGGATTCACGAAGCCTATCTGGCCGCCGGCGCCGATATCATCGAGACCAACTCGTTCAATGCGACGGCCGTCTCGCTCGCCGAGTACCGGCTGGAGCCGCTGGTGCGCGAGCTCAACGTCGCGGCGGCGCGGCTGGCCCGGTCGACCGCCGACCGGTTCGAGGCCCGCGACCCGGCCCGGCCCCGCTACGTGGCCGGCGTGTTAGGCCCGACCAGCCGGACTGCATCGATCTCGCCCGACGTGAATGACCCCGCCTTCCGGAACGTGAGCTTCGACGATCTCGCGGCCACCTACGCCGAGGCGGCCGCCGGACTGATCGAGGGCGGCGCCGACCTGCTGCTGGTCGAGACGATCTTCGACACCCTGAACGCCAAGGCGGCGCTCTTCGCCCTCGAGACGGTGTTCGACCGGCTCGGCTTCCGGCTGCCGGTGATGATCTCGGGCACCATCACCGACCGGAGCGGCCGCACCCTGTCCGGACAAACCCCGGAAGCGTTCTGGCACTCCGTGATGCCCGCGTGCCCGCTCTCGGTGGGTCTGAATTGCGCGTTAGGCGCCGAGGCGTTGCGGCCCCACGTGCAGGAGTTGTCCCGGGTCGCCCCGGTGTATCTGAGCGTGCATCCGAACGCCGGCCTTCCCAACGAATTCGGCGGCTACGACGAGACGCCGGAATCGATGGCCGCCGTGCTGGACGAGTTCGCCCGGCACGGCTTCATCAACCTCGTGGGCGGCTGCTGCGGCACGACCCCGGAGCACATCCGGGCCATCGCGGCCGCGGTCGCCGGCCAGGCGCCCCGGCAGCGTCCTAACCCGCCCAGCCGGCTCCGCCTCTCCGGGCTCGAACCGCTCACCATCGGGCCCGATACCCTGTTCGTAAACATCGGCGAGCGCACCAACGTGACCGGCTCCCGCCGGTTCGCGAAGCTTATTGCCGAGGGTCGCTACGCCGACGGCCTGGAGGTAGCTCGCCAGCAGGTCGAGAACGGCGCCCAGATGCTCGACGTGAACCTGGACGAGGGCATGCTGGACTCGGAGCAGGCGATGACCAGATTCCTGCGCCTGATCGCCTCGGAACCGGCGATCAGCAAGGTCCCCATCGTCATCGATTCCTCCAAGTGGTCCGTGCTCGAGGCCGGGCTCAAGTGCGTCCAGGGCAAGTCGGTGGTCAACTCGATTTCCCTCAAGGAGGGGGAAGCGGAATTCCTCCGGCAGGCGAGGCTGGTACGACGGTACGGCGCGGCGGTCATCGTAATGGCGTTCGACGAGCAGGGCCAGGCCGATACCGCCGACCGCAAGGTCGAGATCGGCCGGCGCGCCTACCGGCTGCTCACCCAGCAGGCCGGCTTCCCGCCGGAGGACATCATCCTCGATCCCAACATCTTCGCCATCGCGACCGGGATCGAGGCCCATGACCGCTACGCGGTGGAATACCTCGAGGCCACTCGCCGGATCAAGACGGACCTCCCCGGCGTGCACGTGAGCGGCGGGGTCAGCAACCTCTCCTTCTCATTCCGCGGGAACGAGCCGATCCGGGAAGCCATGCACGCGGCGTTTCTCTATCACGCCGTGAAAGCCGGCATGGACATGGGGATCGTGAATGCCGGCGCGCTCCCGCTCTACGACGACATCCCCAGGGATCTCCTCGAGCGGGTCGAGGACGTGGTGCTCAACCGCCGGCCCGACGCTACCGAGCGGCTGCTGGCCATCGCGGACACGGTGAAGGGCCGCGCCACGAAGAAGGAAGAGGATCTCGCCTGGCGGAACGCGCCGGTGCGGGAGCGCCTGATCCACGCACTGGTCGAGGGGATCGACGCCTTCGTCGTGGAGGACACCGAGGTTGCGCGGAACGAGCTGGGCCGGCCGCTCGCGGTCATCGAGGGCCCCCTCATGGACGGCATGAACGTGGTGGGCGACCGGTTCGGCAGCGGGCGGATGTTTCTGCCCCAGGTGGTGAAGAGCGCGCGGGTTATGAAAAAGGCGGTGGCCTACCTGGTGCCGTTCCTCGAAGCGGAACGGGCCGGCGGGTTGCCTCAGGCCAAGGGCAAGGTGGTGATGGCGACCGTCAAGGGCGACGTACACGACATCGGGAAGAACATCGTCGGAGTGGTGCTCCAGTGTAACAACTACCAGGTGATCGACCTTGGCGTGATGGTCCCCTGCGCGAGGATCCTGGACACCGCGCGGCGGGAAGGGGCCGACCTAGTGGGACTCTCCGGCCTGATCACCCCCTCGCTGGAGGAGATGTGCTTCGTGGCGGAGGAGATGGAGCGAGAGCGATTCGCGCTGCCCCTGCTCATCGGCGGGGCGACGACCTCAAAGGCGCACACCGCCGTGAAGATCGCGCCGCGCTACTCGGGTCCCGTGGTGCACGTTCTCGACGCGTCGCGGGCGGTGGGCGTTGCCGCGAGCCTCTTGAGCGATACCCAGCGCGCCGTCTTCACCCAGGGCGTCGCCACCGAGTACGAAGGGATTCGCCGCGCCCGGGCCGAGCGACCCGTGGCCGAGCGGCTCGGCACGCTGGCCGAGGCGCGAGCGGCGCGGCTGGTGCTGGCCGACGGAGCGCTGCCCCCCCGTCCCAGCTTCCTGGGAGCCCACCGCTTCGATCCTTATCCGCTTGCCGAGCTGGTCGAGCGGATCGACTGGACTCCGTTCTTTCAAACCTGGGAGCTCCGGGGCCACTTCCCCGCCATTCTCACCGATCCGACCACCCGCGAAGCAGCCACTGCGCTGTTTCGCGATGCGGAGGTCCTGCTCGACCGAATCCTCCGCGAGGAGCTGCTCACTGCCAGGGGGGTCGTGGGGTTCTGGCCCGCCAACGCGGTCAGCGACGACATCGAGCTCTACACCGATGAAAGCCGGACCCACCGCCTCGCCACAATCCATACCCTGCGTCAGCAGCTGGCCCGCGCTTCCGGAACCCGGGTTAACCTTGCCCTCGCCGATTTCGTGACGGCTCGGGAGGCGGGATATCCCGACTTCGTAGGGGGGTTCGCGGTCACCGCGGGGCACGGACTCGAGGCCCTGATCGCCGAGTTCGAGCAGGCCCATGACGACTATTCCGCCATTCTCGCCCGGGCCCTGGCCGACCGGTTGGCGGAAGCCTTCGCCGAGCGGCTGCACGAGCGGGTCCGCCGCGAACTTTGGGGTTACGCCCCAGGGGAGTCCCTCGACAACACGGCGCTGATCCGGGAAGAGTATCAGGGGATCCGGCCCGCGCCGGGATACCCCGCTTGCCCGGATCACACCGAGAAGCGCACCCTGTTCGAGCTGCTCGACGCGACCGAGGCCGCCGGCATCCGGCTCACCGAGAGCTACGCGATGCTGCCCGCTGCGGCGGTGAGCGGCTGGTACTTCTGGCGGCCCGAAGCCCGTTATTTCGGCGTCGGGAAGATCGGACGCGACCAGGTCGAGGACTACGCCCGGCGCAAAGGGATGAGCGTGGCCGAAGTCGAACGCTGGCTGGCTCCCAGCCTGGGCTACGACCGATGACGCTCCGGGAGCTCATCGCCGACGGCCGCACCCACGTCTTCGACGGCGCCATGGGGACCATGCTCTACAGCCGGGGGGTGTTCCTCAACGTCTGCTACGACGAGCTCAACCTCCGGCAACCCGAGCTGGTCAAAGACATCCACCGGGAATATGTCAAGGCCGGCGCCGAGCTGATCGAGACCAACACCTTCGGCGCTAACCCGCGCAAGCTGGCCCAGCACGGGCTGGCCTCGGAAACCGAGCGCATCAATCGCGCCGCCGCCGAGCTCGCCCGCGCGGCCGCCGGAGATCACGCCGCGGTGGTCGGAGCGATCGGCCCGCTCGGCATCCGGATCGAGCCGTTCGGAGAGACCTCTCGGGAGGAGGCGCAGGCGGACTTCACCCGCCAGGCGCAAGGACTGCTCGAGGGCGGCGTCTCCGGATTCATCCTGGAGACCTTCAGCGATGTCGAGGAGCTGCGGGCTGCCTTCGCCGCGGTGCGCGGACTATCCGACCTCCCCATCATCGCCCAGATGACGGTGGGCACCGACGGCCGGACCCACTACGGCACCGCCCCGGAAGTGTTCGGCCCCCTGCTCGAGTCCATGGGCGCCGACGTGATCGGGGTGAACTGCTCGGTCGGGCCGCACGGGGTGCTCGAAGCAGTGGAGCAGCTCGCTGCCCACCTAACCCGCCCGATCTCGGCTCAGCCTAACGCGGGACTGCCCCGGGACGTGGGCGACCGCAAGATCTACATGGCCTCGCCCGAGTACGTCGGCGAGTACGCCCGTCGAATCGTCGAGGCGGGGGCGCGGTTCGTGGGCGGCTGCTGCGGCACCACGCCCGCGCACATCCGGGAGATCGCGAGTTTCGTCCGCTCGGTGACTCCGAGGCATGCCGCGATCGCTCCCCTCCTCGAGGCCGCGGCCGCCGGAATGGAGCCCCTTCCCCTCGCCGAGCGATCCCGCTACGGCGCCAAGCTCGCGCGCGGCGAGTTCATCACGACGGTGGAGATCGTTCCGCCCAAGGGCGCCGATCCCACCCCGATGTTCGATCAGTGCCGCGCCCTCAAGGCCGCCGGGGTCGATGCGGTGAATGTTCCGGATGGGCCGCGAGCCCAGAGCCGCATGGGGGCTTTGCTCTCCGGGCTCCTGATCGAGCGCGAGGTAGGGATCGAGACGGTGGTGCACTACGCCTGCCGGGACCGCAACCTGCTGGGGATGCTGTCCGACTTGCTGGGCGCGGCGGCCGGCGGCTTGCGGAACCTTCTGCTGGTCACCGGGGATCCGCCCAAGATGGGGCCGTACCCCGAGGCCACCGCGGTGTTCGATATCGACGCGATCGGGCTGACCAACCTGGTGGCGCGCCTCAACCGCGGCCTCGACCCCGGCAACAATCCGATCGGCGCCCCCACCCGGTTCGCCATCGGCGTCGGGGTCAATCCGGCCGCGAACGATCTCGAGCACGAGCTGCGGCGCTTCCACTGGAAGGTCGATGCCGGCGCGGAGTTCGCAATCACCCAGCCGGTGTTCGATCTCGATCAGCTCGACCGATTCCTCAAACAGGTGGAGTCGTACCGGATTCCCATCATCGGGGGGATCTGGCCCCTGGTCTCGCTGCGAAACGCCGAGTTCCTCGCCAACGAAGTGCCGGGGGTCAGCGTACCTCGCGAGGTGTTGGACCGGATGCGGCGGGCCAGCGAGCGGGGCAAGGAGGCGGCCCTGGCCGAAGGCGTGGCCATCGCGCGGGAGATGCTGGCCGCAGTGCGCGACCGGCTTCACGGGGCCCAGGTATCCGCCCCGCTCGGCCGCGTGCCGGTCGCACTCGAGGTATTAGCAACGGGTCGCTGAGCAGTCGAGCCCCGATTGCCGACCAAATGAGCGTCTTCACGGCGCCCTAAAACGGCAGAGTGTTGATCACACGAAATGGAGTGGAGACCTGTTCTTCCGGCGGAGCCGGGTCAGACACAACCGGAATTCCCCCTGGACCGGGAGTTGTCGATGTGTATACCTGACCCACGAATCGATAGGTACCCGTGATCCTGGCGGTCAGCCAGGGTGGAAGGGTATTCAGCCTACGTGCGCCTGAAACCAGGACTGAGTCGGTCACTGATTCCCCGGGAGCTATGGAGCGCGGAGACCGCAGTACAGCCGAGCAAACTGGTCCATTGACAGTTCTCCAGGTCGTGCCGTCCCACTTCTCGATAGTATGACGGAAAAAGTCTCCGGCCCCGAACGATCTCACACACCAATCTGGGTACCTGGTGGAGTTCTGACGATTGGTGAACCGCACCCGGAGGGGAAGGTATAGACTCCCGAGTAGGCCACTAGTTTGCGTAGTGATCGTCTCCTCGAGTACTTCGAATTGCTCCAGACCACTCCTTCCTGGGGGAACTTCAATAGAAACCGCCGCCGCAGGAACACCTCGATCCGCAACGGCCTGTCGAATCCTGGTGAGCTGAGAGAGGTCCGTTATTCCCAGCCATACGCGATTGGTTTCCCAGTCGATCTCAAGGCCCCACACGACAGGATCGGTGATAAGCGGTTCAAGAGCACGCCGGTAGGAAAGGAGTTCGGTTCCGGTGTATTGGCCCTGTCGAATAGATATGGAGCTGAGGTCGGTGAGCACGAGAACGCCAGCCCAACCAGGATAAATCCCCCCGCAGAGCAAGAGGGAACGGAGGCTGCCCTTCAGCTCTTCGGTTCCGGGCTCATTGAAATATGCCACCAGGATCCCATCCGAACTGGGTGCAATCTCTTGAAACAAGCCGCCAAAGCCCCGCGGCAGGACCCTGGCGGCTATGTCCGCTTCCTCTGCAACTGTCAGAAAACCCGGCGTACCTCGAAGGGCTCGCGCGACGTCGCACAAAGGCGTTTCGGGATCAGTACCAGCCCCCTTACATGCCGTGGTCAAGAACGCCCCGAATAGCGCTACCCTTCTCAACATTAGAACACAGAAGAGTAGACAGTCATAGAGCCAAGGTCCGTTTTTATCCCGTCGAGTGAGCTGAAGGCGGTCTCCAGGTAGCCGATATTGAGGACTCCCCAAACGATCCCACCGAGCCATGCCTTACCGGTGGACGCTTCGTATTGGAAAACGGAAGAACCGCTGTCCGTGTTTCGACTGACAGCGAGGGAAGTGAACTGGCATTTGAGAATCTTGCCTGGGGTAGGATAATCAATTATGTCCGTGCAGGCTCTATTAATCGTTGCCCCTGTCCATCCCGATCCAGCGCCGACCTTGCTGATTGAGGCGCCTTGGACAAGAGAACCGTTCGGTAACTCTCCGACCACATACCAGGGCTCGCTGGCCAACTCCAGCGAACCGCTCCCGTTGACCCAATCGCTTCCAGTGTACTCAAACGTCGTCCTCGCAATCGTGTAGTTAGCGCACGTTGAGCCCGGATTGCACTGAAAAAGTGCCGCATCAGACCACCGACAGGTATACCCACTGTTACAGTTTGTCGAGGTAAATCCCGGGTCCTGCACTTCGTTGCCGATCCAGTAATTGAAATTTGGCTGACCCACGCTATCTCCAGCCAACGTCCCAATCTCCTTTGTTGCGGTACAATGCGAATTCGTGATCACGTAGCGGGTACTACTGACCTTTTTCGCTTTGAAGCCAAGGCTACAGGCGTTGGCCACTCCGGGACTATTCCAGGTCGCGATCAGCAACCCTCCCACGACTGGGCGTAGATACTTTCCTAGAGAATCAGCAAGAGGTCGAATCTCGGTAAGCAATTCGGTCATAACAGCGTCATCGGGAATACCAAGTGACCGAGCGAACTGCCTGGCCGATTGAGCTCCTGGCTCATCCCGAGTTCCGATAACGAGCGCGTTCCTGCGTTCATCTGCATCGATCAGCCGAACGCCCCGGGGGAGTCCTTTCTCATGTAGCAAAGCACGCCAAGAATCGAGTTGAGCGAAGCTGTAGCGAGCCTTTACCAATCGCGTCGTTCTGCCTTGGACTGACCGGGCACCCGCAAATACTTGAGCGACAACCGCGCGAGCTCGCAACCCGTTAGTTGTATCAACGAGCTTGATCTCCACGACTCCGTTCTCGCCGAGAACGATACCCGCAAAGCCCGGAATCTCCTTCGCGATTTGGAGGAACAATTCATCCAAAGTGGGGCCAGCCGGCGTCGGCTCAGGATCAAAAGCGGGATCTTGTGCTACGCGAACAGCCGCGACGGCTTCGTCGTCGGGCGGTGTTACTTCTGCATGACACCCAATGGCCACTGCGATTACGAGGCACCAACCGCCCCGTTGGAACGCCGAACACCTAAGCGAGCGTCGGTCTCGCTCTGCCGCGGAGGCTATGGAGGTGGGGGGGGGGTGGTTTGGGTTGGTTCTCATAGGACAAACCTCCAGGGCTCGTGACATCATCGCACACCTGCTCAGGCGACCCCATGGCGAGGCCTGATCAAACAAAGCATCTTGGGTTGAGTACAGAGATCCCGCAGAGACATCCAAGGAAACCTGTTGCTGCATAGCCATACAGCCACCACAAATTGGCACCAACCGGGGCGCCAATATGTGAGTTTTAATGTTCGCGCCCAACGCCTTTCCTCGGCGGCGCGATCAATGCGGCTGAAGCCCACGCAACTTCCTTCTAGCGGCAGCATTTTGCATATTGCCTGAGTCACCCCGGAGCCAACGATGCCCGAGACGCTGACGCCCGTGCCGGCGTTGACCACGCTTAGCGAGGACGAAGAGCTGTTCCGCCAGACGGTGCGGGAGTTCGCCGAGCAGGAAGTTCGCCCCCACGTCAAGGAGATGGACGAGGCCGGCAAGTTCCGTCCCGACCTTATCCAGCGGTTCTTCGAGCTCGGCCTCATGGGCATCGAGGTTCCCGAGCGGTGGGGCGGCGCGGGCGGGTCGTTCTTCCTCAACGTGCTCGCGATTGAAGAGCTGGCCCGGGTGGACGCTTCGACCGCAATCTACGTGGACGTCCATAACACGCTGGTCAACAATTGCCTGCTGCGGTGGGGCAACGAGGAACAAAAGGCCCGCTACTTCCCCCGGATGACCACCGGTCTCCTCGGTGCCTTCGCCCTCTCGGAGCCGGCCAGCGGCAGCGATGCGTTCGCGCTGCAGACCCGCGCGGTGCAGAAGGAGGGAGAGTGGGAGCTCACCGGCACCAAGTTCTGGATCACCAATGGTGCCGAGGCCGGGATCTACATCGTGTTCGCGAATGTCGACCCCTCGAAGGGCTACAAGGGCATCACCGGGTTCCTGGTCGAGCGCGAGTTCAAAGGCTTCCGGGTCGGCAAGAAGGAAGACAAGCTCGGCATCCGCGCGTCGAGCACGTGCGAGCTGATTCTCGAGGCCTGTCAGGTGCCCGAAACCAACGTGCTGGGTCCGGTGGGGCAGGGTTACAAGATCTCCATCGAAACGTTGAACGAGGGACGCATCGGAATCGGGGCGCAGATGATCGGCGTTGCCCAGGGCGCGCTGGACTCGGCGCTGCAGTACGTGAAGGAGCGGCGCCAGTTCGGCCAGCCGGTGATCGAATTTCAGGGGGTCCAGTTCCAGCTGGCGCAAATGCGGACCGACCTCGAGGCCGCACGTCTCATGGTGTACAACGCCGCTCGTCTAAAAGACACCGGGCGGCCGTTCACGGTCGAGTCGGCGATGGCCAAGCTGTTCAGCTCCCAGGTGGCCGACCGCATCACCTCGCAGGCCCTGGAGCTGTTCGGGGGGTACGGGTATTCCCGGGAGTATCCCGCCGAGAAGTACTACCGGGATGCCAAGATTGGCACGATTTATGAGGGCACCAGCAACATGCAGCTCTTGACCATCGCCAAGTCGCTCAAGAAATGAAACTGGTTGCCCGCGCGCTGTGGCTTGCCCTCCTCACCGGGGTTGTCCCCCCGGTTTTCGCGCGCTCCGAGCCGATCCGCGTCGACAAGGGGCTCCAGGAGCAACTGGAAACCTGGTATCGGCGAGCGGCCCGGGTGGCCCCCGGGACCTGGGGCATCGCGGTGGCCAGCCTGGATGGGCAGCTGCTCTGGGCGGTGCAGCCCACCCTGCCCATGATCCCCGCTTCGACCGTCAAGCTCTTCACGACCGGCTTTGCCCGCAGCGTGTTAGGCGGGGAGGCCCGCCGCATAACCCGGGTGCTCGGCACCGGCCACCTGGACCCGTTCGACGGGACCTGGGTTGGGAGCTGGCAGCTGGAGCTCAACGGGGATCCCACGCTCGAGCGTGCGGTCCGCGGCGGACCCTCGTTCCTCGAGCTGGCGCAGAGCCTCCGCGATCAGGGGATCCGGCGGCTCAGCGGCCCGCTCCTGCTCACGAGCGCAAGCGGGGAGACCAACACCGTCTTCCCGTCGGCATGGGACCGTCGCCACCAGGGCCGATACTTCGCTCCGCTGGTCGGCAACGCCGTGATCAACGAGGGCCTGGTGACCTTTTCGGTCGGTCCCGGCAGCGCTACCGGCAAGCTCGCCCTGCTCCGGTCGGAAACGCCACTCGGCGTGGGAGCGCTGATCGAGGTCCGCGCGAAGACCGTAGCGGGGAGATACTCGCGACTTCGAGTCCAGCGGGCGCCCACCGGCGGGTTCATCGTGACCGGAACGATCGGAAGGCGGGCCCGGACCAGATGGTTCACGTTCACCGCACACGATACCAAAGCCATCATCGCAGCCGTGTGGGCCCGCGCGCTTCAGCAGGCGGGCATCGAGTGGGACCACCGCCCGGACACCCAGCCCACTTTCCTGCTCGCCGCTCAGGCGGTGCTCGCGCAGGTGCGTTCGTCGCCGTTCGACTCGATCGCGATGGAAGTGAATCGCCGCAGCGTCAACGTCGGCGCGGAACTCCTGCTCCGCTGGGCCGCGGGGAATCGCAACCCCGCCGAGCTGCTGACCGAACACGTGCGCCAGGTGACCGGCGATTGGTCCGGCGTCAAGCTGGTCGATGGGAGCGGGTTATCACGCCTGGACCGGGTCACGCCGCTCGCGTTCATCACCTATCTCGCCAAGTTCCCCGTGCTTCCCGCAGGCAAGGGATTTCCCCTCCTGCTGCCTGCCAACGGGATGGGCACGTTGCGCAAACTCGCAACCGGACTTCCCGCAGCCGGCGTGCTTCGTGCGAAAACGGGCACGCTGGGCGATGCCGCAACCGTGGTGGGATATCTCGGCCGGCCCGACGGAGTGCTCTTGCTCTCCGTCATGTACAACGGCCGCCGGGCCACCCGAGCCCGACAGGAGCAGTGGCGGCTATTCCGGCTGCTCGGCGCGCAGGGCGTGATTCTGCCGGAAGACAGTCTGGGCATCGGCGGTCAACTGGGCGGCGGGGGAGAGCGGGACACCGTTCCCAATCCGGACCGCTAGCCGCGAGCGATCAGATCAGCCGAACCGCGCGGGTTCTCCACGCTTTTCTGACTTCGAGCACCATCATCGTCCTGGCCGGCGCGCTGGTAGTCGCCCGGACTATGGGCGATCGCCTCGCGACCGGCCCCGGAGGACTGGCCTGGGCCGCGCTCATCGTCGGCGTTTCAGCTGTCGTCCTGGCTTCGCTGGTCTATAAGCGGCTGGACCCGCCCGCGCCGGGGCGGCGGCTCGACGAATGGTGGGGCGAGCAGCTCGGTCGAGCGATCCTGATCTGGAGCCTCTTCGAGATGCCCGCGATCATCGGAGCGGTCACCTTGCTCACCACCCGCGACTATGTCATCTATGGCGCGCTGGGCGGCATTGCTCTGGTAGGGCTGATTCGGTTCCGGCCCGCGATGGTGATCCGGCCGCGTTGAAGTTCCGCCTCGTTGCCGCTAGAATTGGAGTTTCCCTAAACCGCGCGAACCCGGGTTTCCCCGGGATTCCTGTTACGGGAGGGCAAAGGAGCCATGCATGATTGAGGTCACCATCGGGGAGGGCGACCGGCTGGACGGCGCACTCAAGGCATTCAAGAAGAAGGTCATCAAGGCCGGGATCCTGAAGGACCTCCGCGCCAAGCGACATTACCTCAAACCCAGCGAAGCGCGAAAGCTCAAGTCGGCCGCGGCCCGGCGCCGCAAGCGCAAGGCCTCGAGATTCTAACTCCCTTCCCGGGAGCGAAGCGCGGCCGCCCAGTTGCGCCGCATCCTGCCTAACCCGGGGCGTTCGAGCGGCGTTTCGCCAAATCGCTCCGCAAACTCCGCCGCGCTCATTCGTTCGAAGAAGTCCGCGTCATCGAGAGGGATCGCCTCCCGATCCTGATATTCGGGTCGCTCGGTCACCCGCGCAAAGCGAACGTTCCAGGGACACACGTCGTTGCAGATGTCGCATCCAAAACCCCAGCCCTCCATCCGACCCACCAGGGACTCCGGAATCGGGACTCGGGACTCGATCGTGAGATAGGAGATGCAGCGGGTCGCATCGAGCACCCGCGGCTCCACCAACGCATCGGTCGGGCAGGCATCGAGACACCGAGTGCAGGTGCCGCAGCGGTCCAGGTCGGCGGCCGGGGTCGGCTCGAGGGGGAGATCGGTGAACACCGCCCCGATGAAGAAGAACGATCCCTCCCCGGGCCGAATCAGCATGGTGTTCTTGCCGATCCAGCCGAGGCCGGCGCGGGCCGCCAGCTCCCGCTCGGGGACCGGCCCGGCATCGGTCCACCCCCGGGCGATGGTCGCTCCCCGCTCGCGGAGCCACTCCGCCAACCGTTCTAGCCGCTCTTTCAACGCACGGTGGTAGTCGGTCCCTCGCGCGTACTTCGCGATCTTGATCCCATTCCCCACTCCCCACTCCCTATTCCCCAATTGGGACGGCAAGTAGTTCTCCAACACCACCAGCGCCACCTGCGCACCCGGCACGATGGTGGCCGGCTCCTTCCGCCGCCGGGCCTGGCGGTGGAGATAGCGCATGCTCCCGGCATAACCCGCGCGAAGCCAGCGGTCCAGCACATCGCCATACCGGCTGGGCTCGAGCGACGCGACACCCCAGGCGGCAAAGCCGAGATGGCGGGCCAGCGCTGAAAGCTCCGTGTTAGTCGGGATGGTCATTCGGGACGGCTCGGCGCTCGGCACTCGGCACTCGGCGCTCGGCCTGAACGGCTAACCGCCTGTCCGCCCTGTCCGCCCTGTTCGCCCTGTTCGCCCTGTTCGCCCTGTTCTCTCTCACCTCTCACCTCTCACCTCTCCCGTGATCACCCTCGCCCCTCGCTGAAACGTGAGATACGACCACGCCCATTCGAACATCACCAGGAACCGGCTCCGGAACCCGATCAGGAAGAAGATGTGGACGAAGACCCAGAGCAGCCATGCCGGAAAACCGGCCGTCCGGATTCTGCCCAAGTCCGCCACCGCCCGGCCCCGTCCGATCACCGCGAGCTGCCCTTTGTTTCGATAGCGGAAAGGGCCCCGAGGCTTCCCGGCAAGATCAGCCCGAATGGCTCGGCCCACGAACCGGCCCATCTGGATTGCCACCGGACTGACGCCGGGCAGCACAGGAAACCCTGGCTGGTGGGTGAACGCGGCGGCATCGCCGATCACGAAGATCTCGCGGTGGCCGGGAACGCTGCAGTCCGGTTCGACCAGCACTCGTCCCTGGTTATCGAGCGGGGCGCCGAGCTCGCGAAGCAAGGGGCTCGCGGCATTGCCGGCGGCCCAGATCACCGTGCTGGTCGCGGTCGCCGCCGCACCGACGCGCACCATGCCCGGCTCGATGGCGGTGACCATCGCGTCGGTGCGCACATCGACGCCGAGCCGGCGGAGCTGGCGAACGGCGCGCTCGGAAAGCGAGTGCGGATAGGCCGGAAGAATTCGCGGGCCACCTTCGAGCAGCAGGATCGCCGCGTCGCGCGGATCGATCCGGCGGAAGTCGCGCCGCAGTGCATACCGCGCGAGCTCCGCGATCGCGCCGGCCAGCTCGACCCCGGTCGGCCCGCCGCCCACGATGACGAAGGTGAGCTCGCGCCGTCGCCGCTCGGGATCCGGCTCGCGCTCTGCCCGTTCGAACCCGAGCAGGATCCGGCGGCGGATCTCCCCGGCATCGTCCAGGGTCTTGAGTCCGGGGGCGAGCGGCTCCCATTCGGGATGGCCGAAGTACGAATGCCGGGCGCCCGGAGCGAGGACCAGATAGTCGTAGCCGAACCACTCCCCATCCGCGAGGCCGATCCGGCGCGCGGGAGGGTCAATTCGGGTTACGTCACCGAGCAGCACTTCCGCGCGACGTTGCCGGCGGAGCACCGAGCGAATCGGGTAGGAGATATCCGGCGCGGCCAGGGCCGCGGTGGCAACCTGGTAGAGGAGCGGCTGGAAGAGATGATGGTTGGTGCGATCCACCACGGTGAGCTGCCCCGCTCTCCCCAGGGTGCGAGCCAGCGCGAGCCCGCCGAAGCCGGCCCCAACCAGAACGACGTGCGGGTCCGGGCGAGGCGCTCCGCTCACAGCCGCATGGTTTCCCGCCGCCACCGGGCGAACCCGATCACGTCGGCCAGCGGCGGCACGGCGTTCTCATCGCCATAGGCGGTATACATCCGCCAGCGGAGATACTCCCGGTCGGGGAGAGGGAGGAAGGGAGGTTTCTTCCACCAGTTCCGGCGCCGGAACGCCCACACCATCCGCCCGAGGTCGAGGGCCAGCCGCGGGTTAATGGCTGCCCGAAGGAAGAGTCGGATGGTCAGAGAGGCCCAGGTGTTGGGCATGGGTGTAAGCTTACCGCATGTCCCACCCCCCCGCACCGGCGGTCTCCCGCCCCTACACCATCTACGCTCTCGCACTGCTCACGGTCATCAACCTGGTCAACTACCTCGAGCGCAACACGATCTTCGCGCTGTTCGAGCCGATCAAACAAGACCTCGGTTTGAGCGACGCCCATCTCGGCTGGCTGGGCTCGGCGTACGTGCTGGTCTTTTCCCTGGCGTCGGTCCCGGCAGGGATCCTGAGCGACCTCGGCTCCCGGCGCATCGTGATCGCGGGAGGGGTGGTGCTGTGGAGCATCGCCACGTCGCTGTCGGGCCTCGCCGACGGGTTTGGGTCGCTGCTCTTCGCGCGATCGATGATCGGCCTCGGGGGAGCCGCGGCCGCAACCGCAGGCTCCGCGCTGGTGGCGGACTATTTCCCCGGGCGGGGCCGCTCGGTCGCGATGGGCCTGTTCATGGCGGGGCTCGCAATCGGGGGCGTGCTCGGCATCCTGGTAGCCGGCCAGCTGGAGCATCACTATGGCTGGCGGGTGGCGTTCTTCACCCTGGGCCTCCCGGGCTTTCTCATTGCGGCGCTGGTCCTGCGGCTCAAGGACCCGACTCGACCAGCGGCACCCTCGCGGCAGGGTCCCGAGGTGCTCTTCGCCACGGTCCGCGAGTTGGAGGGCGTGGCGCGCCGGATTCTCTCGACGCCCACCCTCGTGGTGGTGTTCATCGGCGGGGCGTTGATCTCGTTCGGGATGAATGGTCTGGTGGGATGGGCTCCCACCTTCCTGACCCGAGAGCGCGGACTCTCGATCGCCGAGTCCACGCTGCTCCTGGGTTCGTGGGGGCTGCTCGCGGGGACGGCCGGCACGATCGCGGGAGGCTTCGTGGCCGACGGCCTTCGCTCCCGGTGGGCCAGCGGGCGGGTCATCGCAAGCGGGTTAGGATTCCTGGTCGGGGTTCCCCTGGCGATTTGGCTCCTCTGGATCCGCGACATGGGCTGGTTCGTGCCGGTGTTCGCCGCGGCTTTCTTCTTCCTCACCTGGTACAACGGCCCGCTGGCCTCGGTGATCTTCGACGTGACGCCCTCCCGGATCGCCACCACCATGGCCGGTGCGTGGTTCATGTTCATTCATCTGGCCGGCGATGCGATCGCGTTCCCGCTGGTGGGCACGCTCTCGGATAACATCGGCCTCCAGTACGCCATCCTGCTCCTCCCGGTCGCCTCGCTCATTGGGGCGCTGATCGTGCTGCTCGGGGTCAAGTGGGTGGCGGCGGATATGGAGCGGGTGGGGGGATAGCTATCAGCTATCAGCTACCGGCCCACGACTTGGACCGGCCCTCCTGCGGGTTGTCCCGCAAGAAGCAAGCTGATAGCTGATAGCTGATAGCTGATAGCTTCGGTTCTCCTCAAACCGCTTGCCATCCAACAAGTTGCGCGGTACCCTCTCCCCGGCATGCCTCCTGCTTCGCAACCGGTTATGACCGGCGACTTCCTGGTTCCCCTCCTTCGTACCGATGGGGGCGCGCCCGATCCCGCAGCGATCGAGACCTGGCACCTGGCACTGGGATCAGCGGTCGCGGTCGAAATCCCCCACGATCTGTTTGCGCTGTGGCTCTTCCCGGGCGGCAATGAGAGCGCGGGCGCGGCGGTACTGCTCGGCCCCGAGGCCCTGGCGGCGGACCGGATCGAGGTCCCGGTCCCGGCTCCCACCCTCCAGCAGGACGATCTCTTCCGGCTCGAAGAAACTCTGCGGCAGGCCAAGTATCCCTCGGCCCTAGCCGCCCCGGTTCGTCACGGCGAACGCGATGTCGGCGTGATGCTGCTCGGCAGTTTCCTTCGCGGTGCATTCGGCCCCGCGCAGGCTGCCGCGCTCCGGCGCCTGGGCGACCAACTCGCGCCGATTCTGGCCGACCTCGGCGCGAGGCTCGCCGCGGCCTCCCCACGGCCGGTGCTGCAGCCAGACGTAACCCGCGACACTCTGGTGGAGCACCTCGCACGGGCGGTGTGCGAAGCCGTGAGCGGCGCGGACCTGGTGAGCCGGATCAGTGGCGTGCTCTATCCGCTCCTGCCCCATGACGGACTGGAGATCCTCGCGCCGGCAGCGTCGGGCACGCTGCTCCGCTTGAGCGGCAAGGCCACGGCCCGACGCTGGGGTGGAATGGGTACCACCGGCTCTGAACCGCTCGCGGCGATCGGGGAGCGGTTTGGCGAAGCGTCGACTCTGCTGATACCTGACCTCGGCGAACTCTCGCCCCCCATCGATTGGGAACCCGCCAGCCATCCGCTCCCGGCCCGTTCCCTACTCGGAGCCCGGCTCACGGTCGGGGGGGCGACTGCGGGTTATGTACTCCTCGGCAGCGTGGCTCAGGATGCGTATCGCCCCGAGGACGAGGACCTGCTGGCGCTCACCGCGCAGGTCTTGGCGCCGCGGGTGGCCGCGCTGCGCGCCACCCCGCCAGCCGAAGCGCCGCGGGACGGCGCGCCGGCACCGCCTGAAGAACCGCCGATCCATCGGGCTGCCGCGGCGCTCGCCAATAGGCCCGGCTTGCGGGACGGCTTGCGGGAGTTCGCGGCGGCGCTCGCGCGGGTTCTGCCCCACGAAGGGCTTTCCCTGCACCTCCGCCGCGGTGACACCGAGATCCTCGAGCTGGATGCCGAGGCACCCCGGCCACTGGCCGACCTTCCGCCGGTCCCGCTAGCCGAGTTCGCGGGCGCGCCGCTCCTCACCGAGGAACGCGAGTGGCTCCTCATAACCCGCGAGGAAGACCAGGAGCTCCTGGTCCCGCTCAAAGTCGCGGGCCGCGCGGTAGGAACCCTTGGGGTCCGCTGCGTCCAGGTGCCCGGACCGCGGCAAGCCGCGGCCGTCATGCGCCACTTCGCGGACGTCCTGGCACCGCACCTCGAGCTCCTGCGGCGCGCCCTGGTTCAAGGCGTCAGCATAGTTGAAAGTTCAACTACGCTGACCCCCTGAAAACCGCTAGAAGTCCGTCGAAACGCGCAGCGTGAGGCTCCGCCCCATGCCAGGATCCATCGCAATGGTCTTGAGCCGGTCCAGGTAGTCCGCATACCGCGTATTGAAAGCGTTCCGTAGCATGAGGTCCAGCCGGAGCACCGTGGAACCCACCAGGAACCCGGCCCCAGCGCCGGCGTGCGCCAGAGTGTATCGGCGCGACCGATACCCGGCGCTCTCAAAGGCGGCCGCGTAGAACTCCGCCTCCGAAGGATCCTGCCGCGACTGCCGGGGCGCCAGGAACCCGAAGGCGCTGACCCGCCGGATCCGGGCCAGCGAGCTCATCCGCGGCCCCGGCGGACCAGCCAGGCCACCAGCAGGAGCACCCCCTGCACCGCGATGATTGCCGGCGCCGAGGGCAGGTCAAACGGCACCGAGAGCGAGAACCCGATCAGGACCGCCAGGACCGCGGACAGCACCGCCACCGCGATGGTGCCCCGCAGCGTGTTGGTCAGGAGCAGGCCGGTCACCGCGGGCAGCACCAGGAAGTTGAAGACCAGCAGCACCCCCGCGAACTGCATGGCGCCGGTGATCACGACCCCGAGGGTGAAATACAGCAACAGGTTCCAGCCCGTCACCCGATACCCCAGGGTGCGGGCGGTCTCCCGGTCGAACGAGACGAACAGGAACTCCTTGAAGAAGACCGCATGCACCAGCAACACCGGGGCGCTGACCGCGAGCAGGACCAGTGTGTCGCGCCGAGTTATGCCCAGGATGTTGCCCTGGAGGAAAATGTCGTGGGCCTCGCCGGTCACCGCCTTCGCGATGAGCAGGATACCCGCCGCCGCGGCGACGGCGTAGGCCACCCCGATCGAGGCCTCGCTCGACACCAGGCGGCGGCCGCCCCCCAGTCCGAAGAACAGGGCGCCGAGCAGGGTGACCACCAACGAGACCGCGGTCGGGTGCCGGCCTAACCCGGCGAGCGCGGTGAATCCGGACAGCCAGAGCGCCAGCGCAATCCCCGCCGAGGAGAGCTGCGCCAGTGCCGCGCCCACGAACACGATCCGGCGGAGCACCACATAGGTGCTGAGTACCGCGCAGGTAATGCCGATTACCAGCGCGCCGTAGAGCGCATCGCGAAACAGCAGGACCGTCTCAAGCACGGCGCTGCCGCCGGGCGATCACCACCCGATGTCCCTCGAACGCGCTGACTTCGACCGGAATCCCGTAAATCCCGCTCAGGACCCGCTCGTTCATGATCTCATCCACGGTGCCGATCCGGAACGGCTGCTCGATACCTGATACGAGCGCGATCCGTTCGACGTAGTTGGCGACTTCGTTGAGCGCGTGGCTCACCATGAGCACCGTGATGCCGGATCGCTCGTGGAGATCCCTGATGAGGCCGAGGACCTCCGTGGTTGAAACCAGATCGAGGCCGTTGGTCGGTTCGTCGAGCACGAGCATGTTGGGCTGGCCCGCGAGCGCGCGCGCCACCAGGGTGCGCTGCCGCTGCCCGCCCGAAAGCTCCCGCAACCGCCGGCCCGCCAGATCGGGGATCCCGACCTGCACCAGCGCCTGCATCGCCGCGTCGCGGTCCGCTTTCCCGGGCCGCTTGCCTAACCCGATCCGGTCGTACCGGCCCATGAGCACCACGTCGAGCGCGGTGAGCGGGTAGTCGTAGTCGACCTGGTCTCGCTGCGGTACGTAGCCGTACCGAAGCCCGGGTGCGACCGTCACCGTGCCGGCGAGCGGCGGATGGGTGCCGAGCAGGGCACGAACAATCGTGGTCTTGCCAGATCCGTTCGGCCCCACCAGCCCCAGGAAATCGCCTTGCGGAATCGTGAACGTGATGTCCCGCAGCACCACCAGCCGGCCGTAGCCGAGAGTAGCGTTCGTGAAGCGAACCAGCTCGGGCTTCACTGCAGCGCCGCCGCCACCCGGGCGATGTCGGACTTCATGAGCGAGACGTAGTCGGTGACGCCGGGCACCCCACCCACCGACGGCGGCAGGACGAGCACCTGAGCTCCGGTCTTCGAGGCCACGAAATCGGCCGTCTTCCGGTTGTAGAACGGCTCCATGATGATGAGCTTGGCGCCGGTACGCTGCATCGTGAGAATCAACCCGGCAAGGTGCGACGCGGACGGCGGCACCCCGGGCTTGGGCTCCATGAACCCAACAATCCGCATCCCGGTGTACTCGGCGAAGTAGCGCCAGCTGGTGTGCCACGCGACCACGGGCTTCCCCCGGATCTGGGCCAGGTCGGCAGCCCATTCCCGCGCGGCGGCATCGAGCGCCCGCTCGAACGCCTGCGCGTTCGCCGCGTAGGTCGAGGCCCCCGCCGGATCGAGCTCGCTCATCCGGTCGCGGAAGAGCCGCGCGATGAGTTTGCCGTTCTCGGGATCGAGCCAGTAGTGCGGGTTTCCGAGGGGATGGACGTCGCCCTGGCTTCGGTCGACGGCCCCCTGCGGCACGTCGATCACCGGAATCACGCTCGATACATCCACGTTCCCCGGCGCGCCACGCAGGATCTTCGAATTGCGGGCGCCGTCGAGGAGCGGCTGCATCCACCCGATCTCGAGATCGAGTCCGACGTACGCAAAGAGGTCCGCCTTCCGGAGATCCAGCACGAAGCTCGGCTTGGCCTCGACGAAGTGAGGGTCCTGATAGCCCTGGCTGATGTGGGTGACCCTAACCCGCGCCCTGCCCACCTGGCCCGCGATATTCGCCAGGTCGGTGGTGCTGGTCACGATGCGAAGCTGGGGTTCGCCTTGCTGCAATCGGGCCGCGGGGGCCGCGCTCAGCGCGGCGGTCAAGAGCAGCCCGGAACCAATGACGTTCATGATACGCTTCTCGCTCAAAACGGATGAGGGCGATGGGGACCGATGGCGAAGGTGGACTGCAGGAGCAGGCGGGTGATTCCGCCGCCTCCCTTGAGTTCCCTCCGCTCCACCGCCGCGGTGATCTTGGAGAATTCACTGGGAAGAAACTGAAACTGGAGTGTGCCGGCGTGCAGCGCAGCACCCTCGGCCTCCGGGTCCTCGACCCAGTCATACCGCGCCCCGACATAGCTCCGGCGCGAAAGCTGGTAGCGGGCCAGCAGGTACGCCCCCGCGAAGTTCCGCGCCGGGCCGGCGTAGTTGGGAGGCACGTCGGTCGAGTTGAACTGCTTCATCACCTCGCCTTGCAGCAGGAACGACCGGTAGAGACCCTGTTGCAGCGGCCGCCATCGATAGGTGACGTCGAGACCCACCAGGGTCTGGCGCACCAGCGTCGCGGTGATGTCGTCCACCGGCACCGCGAAAGGCTGCTCGCGCAGGCCGGTTGCGCCCGAGGCCGAGATCTCCAGGTTGGCGTTCTCGGAGAGATCCCAGTAGTTCCGAAGGCGAAGCCCATATCCCAGCCCCTTGAGGGTCTGGCTGGGCGGCGATTCGGCGACCAGATCCTCGGGGGCCTCGCCAAACCGGTCGGCCACGGTCGCCAGAATCTCCTGATAGAACCCGAACGGGGCCATGACCTTGCTCGCCACGACGCCGTTGGCCTTGAGTCCTTCCTCCGACAGGAATCGCTGGATCGCATAGGGGAACTCGACTGTGTGCAGCGCTTCCCGGTGCAGGATGTTCTGTTTTCCAAACGGGAGTGGAACCCGGCCGACCCGAAGCTGAAGCCCCCAGGGCAGCGACGTGGTGGTGAGAATCAGCTGCTCCAGGGTCGCGCCCTCGGCGTCGCTCCACGCCGCCAGCACCTCACCCCGGAAATAGGGATCGACAGCGGCGATCAGCTGAAGCTCCACCTCCCGGACCCCGAGCCGGCTGCCGTTTTCCTGGGTGGATCCCTTCGGCGAGAAGTCGGCGACAATGTCACCCACCGCGCTGATGTCCGGAAGGAGTCGCGGGTTAATCGGACCCCGGCCCTGCTGGGCCGGAGCCTGGATAGCCGTGGTGTCCCGGCGGCCCCCCATCGCCTCGATCTCGCGGACCAGCCGGATGGAATCCACCCGCGCCCGTGCCAGACTGTCGGCCCGGGCCCGCGCCAGGCTGTCGGGGTTCTGGGCCGCCAGGCCCCCGATTCCCGAAAGCAGGAATGTCACTGCGCATGGCAGTGCTCGCATGTCGTACTTCCTCCGCGAACTGAAATGGTTGACGATGATCAGCGCGAGAGGAAGGTCGGCGGGGCGCGGGAGAAGGGTTGAGTGAGGGCGCGATCGGCCCGAAGTTCGGAGTCTCCCAGAACGGCGGTAGTGAGGGGAGGCTCTACCAGCGCTTCCGCGGGCGCGGGGGGCAGCGAAGCCAGCCGGGTCTGGGCGGCGGTCGAGCGAATCGCACACTGGTCCCCATGGCATGCCGACGAGGATTCGAAGTGCGCCGGAAGGCTCACCGAAACCCGCTCGCGAATATGGAAGAGCAGGCCGTCCAGGGCGGGCAGATCCCCCCCGCCGCCGCTCATCAGAACGATGAACGCCGCGGAGAGCAGGCGGGTTATCGGGGTTCGGGCCATTGGGAGGAAATCTAGCAGGCAAGAGAGCTATCAGCGATCCGCTATCAGCGATCCGCTATCAGCTATCAGCTATCAGCTATCAGTCTCATGCCTGGGTCAATCCGGACAACCGGAGACGAATAGCTGATAGCTCTTAGCTGATAGCTGATAGCTGTTAGCTGATAGCTTCCTATTGCGGCTGCCGTACCGGCCCGTCCTTGGGCAGGACGAACCAGAAGCTACTCCCTTCGCCATAAACCGATTCCACCCCGATGGTCCCGCCATGCATTTCGACGAACTGCTTGCACAGGGCGAGGCCTAATCCGGTCCCCTGCTGGGGCCGGCTGGCCGAGCTGTCGATCTGGCTGAAGGTCTTGAACAGCTTGTCGAGGTCCTCGGTCTGGATGCCGATGCCGCTATCGCGGACCGTCACCCGCACGGCATCGCGGGGCACCAGCCGGGGGACTTCCCCGGCGCGGCTGCCCGGTACCGGCAGAGACACCGAGGCGGCCTGCACCGCGACGTGAATGATCCCTCCCTCGGGGGTGAACTTGGTCGCATTGGAAAGCAGGTTGATGAGCACCTGGCGGACCCGGGTATGATCAGCCACGACGTCGAGCGAAACGGGCCCCTCGGCGAGCGAACACTCCTGCCGCTTGGTCATCCGGATACTGCCAGTGTCGGCGACGGCCGCCCGAACCGACTCGCGGAGGTCTGCGCGAGTCAGGTGCACCGTCATCCGGCCCGCCTCGATCTTGGAGAGATCGAGGATGTTGGTGATGAGCCCAAGCAGGTGCCGGCCGTTCCGGGCAATCGATTCCAGGAAGTCTCGCTGTTCGGCATCCAGCTCTTTGCCGGGCGTGGCAAGCAGCAGCTCGGAGAATCCGATGATCGCGTTCAGCGGGGTCCGGAACTCGTGGGACATGTTGGCCAGGAACTCGTCCTTGAGCTTGGTGACCCGGACCAGCTCCCGGTTCTTCTCCGCCAGGGTTTGCTCGTTCCGGCGGGTCTCTTCCAGCATGAACGCGCGGTCTAGCCCCACGGCCACCTGCTCCGCCAGTGCCGTAATCAGTGTCACGTCGTGGTCGGTGTACGGAGGATCGCCTTGCCGGTTGAGGGCGGCCACCGCGCCGATCACCACTCCGGACGATCGGAGCGGGACCGCGATCATCCGGGTTAGGTCCTGGGGGATCAGCTCGACCGGATAATTCCGGTGATCGCGCTCGGTCTGATCGCTCACCAGGGCCTGGTCATGGGCCACGCACCAGCCCGCCAGGGAGCGGTCCATCGGGACGAGACTCCCCACCGCCGAGCGGAGCCGCCCCGCACCCGCCGCGATGCGGAGAAAGCGGCCCTCTTCCGCCGTCAGTACGAGGGCGCTGCCCTGGCTCTTGAGCAGGCTGTTGGCCCGGACCGCTGCTTCATCGAGCAGCTCGCCGCTGCTCCGGACCCGGAGCAACGTGGCGCCGAGACCGCGGAGCAGGTCGAGCTCCCGATTGCGGGCGGCCGCAGCCTCGACGGCGGCCTGGAGCTGTGCCGTCCGCGCCCGGGAGCGAATCCTGCCCCGCTCGGCGGCCGCAATGCCGACCACCGTGGTCGCCACAGCCAGCACCAATCCGAGCCAGTGATTCTGGAAGGCGAAGTACAGCGCCATCCACCCCACTACCGCCGCGATGACGGTGAGCCGGGCCGGGTGGTCGATCCAGTGAACTACCCCCTTCACGGCGGGCTCCGGGGCGGCGTCTCCCCTCGCGCGAAGCTGGGCGCCGGCAGGCGGGCGTGCCGCCGCATCGGTCATCGAGGATTCGGGCTGCTTCGGAACATCAGTTAAAACTAAATCAAGACGATCGGCTGCGGGCCGAGGGAACCGGTCAGGCGGCGGCGCAGAGAGTTGAAGGCTCGATGGTCTGGGACGAGGACCCTACCGCTGCGAGGAAGGCGCCGTACACCTCAGGGCGCCACCACGACCGGCACCGCTCCATTTCCGCAAGGGCTTCGGCGCGGCTCATCGCCGGGCGGTAGCTCCTGGTCGTAGTCAACGCGTCAAACACGTCCACGATCCCGATGATCTGCGCCGACAGCGGGATCTCGTCACCCTGGAGGCCATCCGGATACCCCGACCCATCGAGCTTCTCGTGGTGCCACCGGATGATGGGTTTGAGGTCCCAGGGGAACTCGACGCCGGAGAGCAGTTCGAGACCATGGATGGTGTGCAGTTTGAGCAGATCGAACTCCGCCCCGGTGAGCCGTCCCGGCTTGTTGAGTATCTCGTGCGGCACCTTCACCTTGCCCACATCGTGCAGATAGGCGCCCAGCCGCACGGTGGTCTGCTGAATCGAGTCGAGCCCGAGGTGGCGGGCCACCGCTACCGCATACTGAGCCACCCGCTCGCAATGGCCGAATGTGTAGCGGTCCGACGATTCAATCGACTGGCCCCACTCCCGCACGACTGCCAGGAAGGTGTTCTCGAGGTCCTGCTGCTTGCCGGCGACATCCACGAGTTCGACCCGGGCCTCGAGCCGGTTGAAGAGGCCATGAGCCTGGTTGAGCAGGGTGAGCGCTTCCTGGTTCCTCCCCAGTCCTTGATAGAGCAGGGCAAGCTCGCGGGACGATTCGGCCTCGGCCAGCACCGCGCCGGTCTCCACGGCCAGCGCTGCCGAGGCGCGCAATCGAGATTCCGCCAGGACCGGGCGCCCGGTGTCCCGAAACACCATCCCGAGAACGCGATAGACCGTGGATTTCTCGGCTCGGGCGCCGAGTTGCTCGAAGATCCCGAGTGCCGACTCGGCCCGCCGGAGCGCCTCGTCGTAGCGGTTTCGCCGGTGGGCTACCACGGCGCGAGTGAGTTCGCACAGTCCTTCGAGGTGAACGTCTTCAGCCTGGGCGGCGATCTCGGCGCTGCGGGCCAGGGACTGCTCCGCCTCGTCCAGCTCGCCGCGGTGACTCGCAATCAGGCCGAGGTTGTGATAGGCGATCGCGCAGCCCCTTTCGTCTCCCGCGAGCTCAAAGGCCTCGAGCGACTGCCGGTAATGCGCCAGCGCCCGCTGGTGATCGCCCTGGATGTTCGCCAGGATGCCAAGGTTCTGGTGGATCCGACCGAGCAGCGCACCGCTCTGGTCGGCGAGCGAGAGCGCTTGCAGGAACGTGGATCGGGCCTGGTCGAGCTCGCCGGTCTGAATGCTGATCCCAGCGAGAGCGTTCAGGGCTTCGCCGGCGAGGGTGCGGTCTCCCGCCTCCATGGCCTCTTCGAAACTGAGCCGGCACAACCGCCGGGCCTCGGCGTATTCGTTGTGGCGGTGATGGATGACCGCCTGGCGGCGGAGCGCCTCCGCCATGACGGTGCGGGCGTCCAACTGCTCCGCCAGTCGGAACGCCTGCTCATAGGCTGACATCGCTTCGTCGAAACGGCCCGCCCGGTCGTGCGACCGCCCGACCCGGAGCATGGTTCCGGCCAGGCGGATCTCGGGATCGGGCGGAGACGCAGCGTCGGCGCTCATGGGACCGCGTTCCTAACCCGCATCACGCGGCGAGTTCCAGCATGCGGCGGTTGACGTCTTCCAGATCGATCCGGGCCTCGAGGCGCTGGAACAGTCCCCGGGCGACATCGAGAAACGCCCGGGCTTCCTGCTGCTGGCCCGCGCCGTGGTGCAGCTTCGACAGCTCGCGCGCCGCTTCGGCCTGATCCAGGAGGGAGCCGGTTTCCTTGGCAGTGGTGAGGGCGGTGCGGAGACGATCCTCGGCAAGGGCCGCGCGTCCGGTATCGCGAAGGATCATCCCGATGATCCGATATGCGCTCGACTGCCCCAACCGGACCCCGATCTTCTCGAAGATTTCGAGCGCCGCCTCGGCCCGCTGGAGCGCCAGACTGTATCGCTCGCGGCGATAGGCCACTTCGGCGCGGCTCAGCTCGCAGAGTCCTTCCAGATAGATGTCGCCGCCGCGGGCTGCCCGCGCCGCACTGGCGGAGAAGCACCGTTCGGCTTCGTCGAGCTCGCCCCGGCGCGAACCGATGAGGCCGAGGTTGTGGTAGGCGATCGCGGCACCGGCCTCATCGCCGGCGCGCTGAAACGCGTCGAGGGAGCGGTGATAGTGCTGGAACGCCTCGTCATGGTCCCC
>JBQTHV010000071.1:0-1978 GCA_052389555.1 Gemmatimonadales bacterium
CTCGCGAGTTGGGGGCGACTTCTCCTGATGCCTGGGTATGGTGCAGCCTAGAGGTTCGGAGGTCAAGCTTGCGGTCGGTGGCGAGCTCCAACCGGCCTCGATATGTTGATGCGCTGCCGGGTCCCGCTCCTCGTTCCCAACGGGCTCTCCCATGACTCGCGCCATTCTGGTGACCATCGGTCTGCTACTGGCTCTGCCGCTCGAGGCCCAGCACCCCTTAGCCTCCTCCTCCGGCTATGACCCGGCCGTCCCCACGCCGAAGTCGGTGCTGGGTTACCAAGTGAGCGACCGGTTCACTCCCCATCACTTGCTGATGCGTTACGCCGAACGGGTCGCCGCCGCGAGCCGGCGGGTTCGCCTGGATACCATGGCCGTGACCGTCGAGGGCCGCGAAGCGCTCCTGGTCATCATCACCAGCGAGGCCAACCAGCCGCGGCTCGACGCGATTCGCCAGGACGCAGCTCGGCTGGCAGCGGGCGGCGCCGATGGCGATGCCGCCGCTGCGCGAATGCCCGCGATCGTCTGGCTGGCTTACACGGTCCACGGCGGCGAAGCCTCCGGCACCGAAGCCGCCATCGCAATGATCTACCAGCTCGCCGCGGGGACCGACGCCGAAACCCGCATGATCCTGGACAGCACCGTCGTTCTCATCGAGCCGGTGCAGAACCCGGATGGCCACGAGCGGCACGTCCAGGATGTGTTGCGCCGGCTGAGTCCGTTGGGTCCGGTCGCTACGCCGGGCGCGCTGGTCTATGGAAGCAATTGGCCGGGCGCTCGCACCAGCCACTGGCACTTCGATCTCAACCGGGACTGGTTCATCCAGTCCCATCCGGAAACCCGGGGGCGGACCGCGACCTTCCTCGAGTGGTGGCCCCACGTCGCAGTGGATCTCCACGAGATGGGATCCAACTCGACCTATTTCTTCGCGCCTCCCATGGAGCCGGTCAATAAGAACGTCCATCAGTCGATCCGGACCTGGTGGGACATCTACGCCCGCGCCAACGCGGCCGCGTTCAGCCGGCATGGCTGGTCGTTCTTCACCCGGGAAGGCTACGACGAGTTCTACCCGGGTTATGGGGTGTCGTGGCCGATTCTGACCGGTGCGGTCGGGATGACCTTCGAACAGGCCTCGAGCGGGCCGGGCGCGATTCGGAGGACGGACGGTACGGTGCTCACCCTTCGGCAGGCGGCCTGGCAGCATTACACCGCCGCCTGGGCGACTACCCTCACCACGGCCCAACGTCGCGCCGAGCGGGTTAGGGATTATGTGATGTTCCGGCGAACCGCCGTGAGCGAACCGCCGCGGGACGGAGTGCGCGGGGTCGCGATTGCCCGCGACGCATACGGACGGGCGGACTCGCTCTTCCGGGTGTTGCTCGGCAATCGCATCGCGGTCCGGCGGATTCCCGAGGGTGCGACGATCCGTGCGGTGGCCTACGGGACCAATCAGGCGGAGTCGGCCACGCTCCGCGCCGGAGGATACCTGGTGGACTACGCGCAGCCGCAGGGCCGGCTGGCCCGGGCGCTGCTCGAGCCGGACGCCCAGCTCGACTCGACCTTCATACGGGAGGAGCTGGAGCGGCGGCGCACCGGCCAACCGAACCGATTCTATGACGTGACGGCCTGGTCGCTGCCCTTCGCCTTTGGGCTCCAGGCGTGGACCCTCACTACACTCCCACCCGGCGCCGAGCCCGCCGGCGAGCTCCCGCGTCGGTCCGGGGAAGTTGCGAGAGCGGGTTATGGCTATGTGTTCGCTCCCGGAAGCGAGGCGTCGCTGCGCCTGCTCGCCGGACTGCTGCGGGACAGCGTGCGGGTCTGGTTCGCGCCCAAAGCGTTCCGGATCGGGCCCGTCGACTTTCCCGAGGGCGCCTTTGTGGTGCGGGTCGCCGCGAACGACACGACCGTTCACCAGCGGGTTAGGGATCTCGCGGCCAGAGCCGGCGCCCGGGTTGCCTCGCTTGGGACCGGCATGGCCGAC
>JBQTHV010000072.1:0-7266 GCA_052389555.1 Gemmatimonadales bacterium
GTCGAGGTAGCGGTCACCAATACGATCCAGATTCCCCCGGAGAAGCAGTTCGACAAGCTCAGGATTCTCTCGATCGCCGGGCTCCTGGCCAAGGCGATCGGCTTTACCCATAGCGACCAGTCGGTCAGTTCCTTGTTCGATTGACGGAAAGGTTTCGATCATGGCTCCTCGAGAAGCAACCCTCACGGCAGCGCCCCGGCCCCGCGCGGGCAAGGGAGTGGCGCGGGCCCTTCGGCGTGACGGAAAAGTTCCTGCGGTGATCTACGGGCGCGGGCGGGAACCCGAACCCCTGGCTATCGAGGCGGGTGCGCTCAGTCGTCTGCTTTCCGAAATTGCGGCCGCAACGACCCTGGTGGAGGTTCGGGTGGAAGGCCGTCCCGCGGTCAAGGCGTTGATTCGGGAAATCCAGCGTAATCCGGTACGCCCGGCCGATATCATCCATCTCGATCTCTATGAAGTGCGGGCCGGCGAGAAGGTCACCGTCGAGGTACCGCTCAATTTCGTCGGCACGCCCGAAGGGGTCCACAACTTCGGCGGCGTGCTCGACATGACTATGCACGCGCTCGAGGTGCGAGTACTTCCCGCCGAGATACCCGAGCGACTCGACGTGGATGTCACCCTGCTCAACATCGGCCAGTCGATTCACGTTTCCGATCTCCGGTTCCCCAACCTGGAGATCCTGAGCGATGAGCGGCAGACCGTCTGCACGATCGTGGCACCCAGGGCCGAGGAGGTCGTGGCCCCGACCGCCGAAGCAGCTACCGAGGTAGCGGAGCCCGAGCTCATCCGGAAGCCGAAGGAAGAGGGTGAGGAGGAAGCCGAGGGCGCGGAAGCCGAAGCTCCCAAGGCCAAGGGCAAGGAGAAGGAGAAGGAGAAGGAGAAGGAGTAGGCCCTGCGCGTCATTCTGGGCCTCGGCAACCCGGGTCCCCAGTACGAGGACACCCGGCACAACGCGGGGTTCCTCCTGGCTGACCGGTTGGTTCGACGCTGGGAGCTGGGCCGCTTCCGCCGTCGCGGGCCTGCGCGAGTGGCGGAGGGCAAGCGCCGCGAGGTTTCCCTCCGGGTCATCAAGCCCGAGACCTACATGAATCGCAGCGGGGCGGCGCTGGTGCCCCTCGCCGATGACCCGCACTTCGATCCCGACCAGGACTTGCTCGTGCTGGTGGATGACGTGGCCCTCGATCTCGGGCGGTTTCGTCTCCGCGCCACCGGGAGTGCCGGCGGCCACAACGGACTCCGGAGCGTCGAGGAGGTGCTAGGCAGCCAGCAATATGCCCGCCTGCGCATCGGGGTGGGGCCTCGACCCTTCGGGTCGGAAGACCTCGCGGATTACGTGCTCGATCGCTTCACATCCACCGAGCGGGAGATCCTCGATGCTACGCTCGACCCGATGGCCGAAGCAGTGGAGTGCTGGCTCGACCAAGGAATCGAAGTGGCCATGAACCGCTCCAATCGCAAGCCTTCAACCCCCTAACCCGGTGACCCAGGCCCCTGGTCCCTGGCCCCTGGCCCCTTGCTAAGACTCGGCATCGTCGGCCTTCCCAACGTCGGCAAGTCTACTCTGTTCAATGCGCTGACTTCCGCGCAGGCCACCGTCGCGAGCTATCCGTTCGCGACCATCGAGCCGAATTCGGGAGTCGTGCCGGTCCCTGATTCGCGACTGGACCGCATCGCGGAGCTCGTCCAGCCGAAACGAGTCATCCCGGCTACGGTCGAGTTCGTGGATATCGCGGGTCTGGCCCAGGGCGCGAGCCGCGGCGAGGGCCTCGGCAATCAGTTCCTGGCCGCTATCCGGGAGGTCGATGCGCTGGTGCACGTGGTGCGCTGCTTCCACGATCCCGACATCCAGCATCCCCTGGGAGAGGTCGATCCGGTACGCGACCGCGAGATCATCAACCTCGAGCTCGGGCTGGCGGACCTCGCGGTGGTCGAGAAGCGGCTCGACAAGACGGTGCGAGCGGCCAAGGGTTCGGACCCCCAGGCCAAGGTGGAGGCCGCCATCCTAACCCGCCTTCACGAAGCCCTCTCAGCCGGCAAACCGGCCCTGGCGGTGCCCGTGCTGCCGGAGGAGCGCGGGATCTTCCGGGGCTTCAATCTGCTCACCGCGAAACCCGTTCTGTATGCCGCCAACGTGGGAGAGTCCGAGGCCAGCGGGGCCGGGCACTGGGTCGCGCGGCTCGAGGAGGTCATCGCGCAGGATGGGGAAGACGCCGAGGTGGTCACCTTCTCCGCCAAGCTGGAAGCGGAGCTCGCCGAGTTGCCGCCGGAGGAGCGCGCCCCGTTTCTCGAGTCCGCCGGACTCACCGCATCAGGCCTGGAACGGCTGGTGAACGCGGCCTACCACTTGCTCGGTCTCCAGAGCTTCTTCACCGCGGGAGAGAAAGAGGTTCGGGCCTGGACCATTCACCGGGGCGACCGGGCCCCGACTGCCGCCGGCGTGATCCACAGCGATTTCGAGCGGGGCTTCATCCGAGCGGAAACCGCTTCATGCGACGATTTCCTTCGACACGGCGGATGGAAAGGCGCCCGAGAGCAAGGGCTGGTCAAGGCCGAAGGCAAGGAGTACGTCGTTCAGGACGGCGACGTGATCCTGTTCCGGTTCAACGTGTGACCGTTACTTCACGTGCTCCGGCTGGGACCGGGAGCCGGCTTTCCGCTCCGCCCGGCCAACGGACCCACACCTCGGTCGGAGTACCCGACAGTCCGAACACCTGGACCGCGCCGTTCTGCGACCAGTAGCCCGAGCCCGCCTGGATCTCCCGGACCGGCCCCATCCGGTCGGCATAGACGATGCGGACCTGCGCCCCGATCGCATCCGGGTTGGATGAGGGGCCAGCGACCCTAACCCGCAGACCCGGAGTGGCGCCACGGTTATGGTAGAGCAGCGTCGGTTGGGCGTTCTGGCCGACCGCGAGGTCGAGCCGGCCGTCGGCGTCGTAGTCGGCAACGGCAACCCCTCGCTGGTCCCCATAGACCAGAATGCCCGATGCCGATCCGGGCAGCGGCTGCAGCCCGCCGCGCCCGTCTCCGCGCAGGAGCAGCCCGCGCCCCGCGTCGTAGCGCGGCACCCCGACGACCGTCGGCGAGAAGTTCTGACCCAGGAACACGTCCTCGAGGCCGGCGCCGGTAAAGTCGGCGATGACCGCGCCGAAGGCCGGCGCCAACTGCGCTTCCGCCGGCAACGGGCTCGCCTCGAAGCGGTCCCCGCGGTTGAGCAAGACCAGATGATCCAGGGTGGTAATCTCGAGTCGCGCCGCCCCGCCCGGGATTGCCGCCATCACCTGATCCAGGGTCGCGTCGGCCCAGGCCGCAAAGGTCGGGAACCGGCTGGCCACCGAGGGCACGGCAAGCCTAACCCGCAGATAATCGGTCAGCGGGGCCGGACCGCCAAGTCGCGCGTCCTGCTGGGCGAGCAGCATCTCCACCTCGCCCCGAGCGCCGAACGGGCCGTAGGCCAGCATCAGCGGTTGGGCCGGGGTCGGATGCAGCGCCATATTGCGGCCCCAGCTGGTGGCCACGAGATCCAGCCTGCCGTCGCCGTCGAGATCGCCCGCGGCAAGCCCGTTCCAGCGACTGGTCCAGCGGTCGAGTCCCCAAGCGGCAGGCGCCGGCGCAAAGCGGCCGTGGCCGGCGTTGACCAGCAGGAGAATCGAGCCCCACTCGCGCGCCAGGGCCAGATCCACCAGCCCGTCACCGGTGAAATCGGCGAACACCGCGGCCGAAACCATGCCGATGCCCTGGAGGACCGCCTGGTTTTCGAGGTCCGGTTCGAACCGGCCGCCGCCGCGGTTCCGGAAGAGCTGCGACACGGGCGACATCGGATAGCGCAGTGGAAGCGCGCGTCCACCCACGAACAGGTCCAGCCGGCCGTCGCCGTCGTAATCGGCCAGGGCCAGCGGCCCGATGGCCGATTCGCCGGGCGGGACCATGGGTGCTTCCTGGGCCGCCAGCGCGCCGCGGGTTAGGGCGAAACCGGCCACCGCCGCAGGACCCAGCATCTCCTCCGGAGTTCGCGCCTCCCAGTTCGAAACGCCGGTCAGCACGCGGACGCCATCCGGTTCGGCGAATCCAAGCACGGTGGTGAGGTCGCCCGGGGCGGGGTCGCCTGTTACCGCCAGTGGAGAGAATCGGCCGCCGCGATTGCGGAAGGCGGCCAGCCGACCACCTCTCCCCGTCCCGACGATCAAGTCCTCCGCGCCGTCGCGGTCGAGGTCGAACCAGGCGAGGCCGGGTCCCAGCTGGGACAACCCGTCAGGCAGAAGATATTGGCGGCCCCAGTCGTCGAAGCGATTCTCGACATGGCGATGGCCACCGAGGAGCGAACTGACGTCCTCGAAGAGGGGAGTGGGGAATGGAGAACGGGGAGTGGGAAGTCCGCGGGTCGAGTCCCCACTCCCCATTCCCCTTTCCCCACTCCCTGCCTCTCGGATTTCGTACAGCCGCTTGGGCCTCACGCCGGTCAGCGTCGTCTTGCGCCCATCGCGCCAGGTTACTTCGAGCGTGAGGTCCTGGGCCGATCCGGTCGCGAAGCTCGCGAGGTAGTCGCTGTGGGAAAGGTAGAGGCCGCCGGCGGTGATCTCCCGCTGCTGCGGTGGGAGGGAGCCGGCCGCCGTTACCCGAATGACGGCCCCGACGGCGTGCGTGTTAGGGGGCTCCCCACGCAGCCGGACGGCGAGCCGGGGCGCGGGCGTGTCGTTGCGCAGCACCAGCACCGGGGCGTTCAGGCGGGAGACCACCACATCCTGATCGCCGTCGCCGTCGAGATCAGCGGCCGCGAGCGCATGGGAAAGATCCTCCCCGGTCCCGAAGCCCCACGCGCGGCTCGCATCCTCGAAGGTGAGATCGCCGCGATTGCGGAAGGCCACGTTGCCGAGCGCCAGCCGGGGAAACTCGACCAGACGGCGTTCCCACGGCACGTTGCTCCAGCCCTGCTGCTGGCGCTCCTGGGTATCCCCGTCCATGACGTCCCAGGCGTGTCCGTTCGCAATGAGGAGGTCGGGCCGGCCGTCGAGATCCACATCGAGCGCCAGAGTCCCCCAGGACCATCCGCTCGCCCCGACGCCGGCATATTCGGCCAGCTCGGCGAAGGTCCCGTCACCCCGGTTCAGGAACAGCGTGTTACGCATCTGCTGGAGCTGAACCTCGATCTGGCCGGGAACCTTGGGGATCGCGCTATGAGTCGGGACCTGGGTCCGCCGGCGCCGTGAATCGTTGGCCAGCATGTCGGTCTCGAAGAAGTCAGGCCGTCCGTCGCCGTCGAAATCCGCCACGTCCATCCCCATGCCGGAATTGCTGGTCTGCCGCTGCGCGGTCCAGTCCGCCAGGCGGAACCCGCCGCGCCCGTCGTTGAGCCAGAACCGGTCGGGGTCTTCGAAATCGTTCACCACGTAGAGATCGGGTGCACCGTCGCCATTCAAGTCGGCGAACCGAGCGGACAGCGCGAAGGACTCGTCTTCCCCGCCGAGGGAACGGCCGGCCGCATCGCGAAACCGCGAACCAGTCACCCGCTCCCGGAGCAGCCGGCCCTGCCCGTCGTTGCGGTAGAACTCGTCCGGCTCCGCCCGCATGCTGATCGCCAGGCCCCCCATGTCGGCCCGGTTGACCAGCTTGAAGTCACGCTGGAATTCCGGAACCACTTCGTACCGGCCTGGAGCGACTTCTCGCACCAGCCTCCCAAAGGCCCGCTCGGGCGCGGGGATCCGGTCGATCGGCGTGTAGGGCTTGTAGTTCGCTACGTAGAGATCGAGAGCGCCGTCGCCATCGACATCGCTCAGCGCGACCGAGGTGCCGCCCTTCCCTGCCGGATCGAGGCCGAGGTCGCGCCGCTCGGTGAACTGCGCGGTGCCATCGTTCAGGAAGACCGCGTTCGGTCCGGTGGTCGCGAGGAGAACGAGATCGAGATCACCATCGCCGTCGAGATCGGCCAACGCGCAGCCGGTCGAGTATCGGTCCGGCACGGCGACACCGGCCCTCGCGGTGATCTCCTCGAATCGCCAGTCCCCCAGATTGCGATAGAGCGCGTTAGGTCCCTCGGTGCGGGCCAGAAACACATCGACCAGAGCGTCGCCGTCCACATCGCCAAGGCAGACACCGGCTCCCTGGGCCAGAATGCGGTTGGAGAGGAGGAGCGAGTCGCTGGCGGTATTCTGGAAGGCGATGCCGGTCCGCGAGGCGGGCATCGTCGTAAACCCGGGTTCGTCGCCGGATACGACGAGCTCGCGCCACCGGTAGCCGTCTTCCTCGTGCCACGCGGGAGGGGGAGCTTCCCGGCAACCAGTACCGAGCACCACCGCAACGAAGGACAGACAGCGGAAGGAGAACCCGCGGCATTCGCGGCCGGGCAACCAGGTGGACCTGGACATGGGGATGCGGCTCGCGCCAAATCTAGCCGAGATCATCCCTTTCACCCCCGAACGCTCCCGGCGATAGATTTCGGGTTCGGAGGAATCCCCGTGGAAGACTGGTTGCTCTGGTTCATCGCGGCGGTGCTCCTGCTCATCGCCGAAATGTTCACGCCCGGCTTCTGGCTCGCCTGCGTTGCGGTTGGAGCAGCGGCCGCGGGCGTGGTGGGACTCTTGCCCTTTGTGGGGCCGGTGGCCCAGGTGCTGACCTTCGCCGTCACGAGCCTGCTCAGCATGATCGGCCTCCGGCCGGTGCTCTACAGACGGTTCCTATCATCCGGGCTCCCCGCGCTACGCACCGGGGTCGATGCCCTGATCGGAAAGTCGGGCTACGTCACGGAGCGGATCGCCCCCGGGCATCGGAGCGGTCGCGTCGTCGTGGAGGGAGAGGACTGGCGCGGAGTCTCGCTGGACGACTCGGTGCTCGAGCCCGGCACCCGGGTGACCGTGATCAACGTCGATGGCACCACGCTCACCGTGGAAAGAGAGAGCTGACCTATGTCACCCGGCCTCATCATTCTGGTCTCGGCGATCGCCCTGTTCGCGCTGGTCACCATCGCGAAGGGGATCCGGATCGTGCAGCAGGCGCAGACCATGATCATCGAGCGCCTGGGCAAGTACCACCGGACGTTGGCGTCCGGCATCAACCTGATCATGCCCTGGGTCGATAAGCCCCGCTCGGTCCACTGGCACGAGGTGATCGGCGAAAAGGGAGTGCGCCACTTCAAGACCGAGCGGATCGACCTCCGGGAAACGGTCTATGTCTTCCCGAGCCAGAATGTGATCACCAAGGACAACGTGGTGGTCGAGATCGATGCGCTGATCTACTCCCAGATCACCGATCCGGTGCGGGCCGCCTACGAGA
>JBQTHV010000073.1:0-5818 GCA_052389555.1 Gemmatimonadales bacterium
CCGGCAACGGGCGACCACCAGCGTTGTGCATCAACCCTTCCAATGGACTCCGCACCGCGCCCGCGCCCCGCTGCAATACGTGCGTGTAAATCATCGTCGTCTCCAGGTCGGAATGCCCCAGCAGCTCCTGGATCGTTCGAATGTCCGAGCCCGATTCCAGCAGGTGCGTCGCGAACGAATGCCGCAACGTATGGCACGTCGCCCGCTTCGGAATCCTCGCGCGCAGTACGCCTTCCCGCATCGCCCGCTGGATGGCTGTCTCGTGCAGGTGGTGGCGGCGACGTTCCCCAGTAACGCGATCGGTGTACCCGCGCGTCGCCGGAAACACCCATTGCCACTCCCACGCCCGTTGCGCGTTCGGTGATTTTCGCGCGAAGGCGCCCGGCAGCTCGACCCACCCCGCCCCCTGCTGCAAGTCCCACTGATGCAGTCGCTCGACCCGCCCGAGGTGGGCTCTGAGCCGCGGGACGAGCGCTTCCGGCAGCACGGTCACCCGATCCTTGTCCCCTTTGCCGGCACGCACGGTGATCTGCAGGCGCGAGAAGTCAATGTCCTTGATCCGAAGCTGGAGAGCCTCGAGCAGCCGCAGGCCCGAACCGTACAGCAGCATCGCTACGAGCTGCTTCGCGCCGCTCAGTTCTCGAAGCACTCGGGCTACCTCGTCGCGGCTCAAGACCACCGGTATACGGCGCGGCCGCGCCGCCGGGGTCACGCCCTCGAGAGGCGGTAGCGGCCGGCCAAGCACATGCCGGTAGAAGAAGACCAGCGCGGAGCGGGCCTGATTCTGCCGCAAGAACCGTCGAATCCAGCTTCCATAAGCCTCGCTGGTGCGCGCACTGTAGTATTGAACCCGAAGCGCGCGCTCCAGTCGCACCAGCGCGGCACCCGCATGGTCTCTATCCGCCGCCGGCGGCCGAACATTGGATTGCATCGGCCCAGCGTACCATCCCACCCGGCGAAGCCGGTCATCATTTCGTCGCAACCCATGATCGTTTCTATGCATGGGCGGTTTCACACCCGCCGGCGTCGCGGGCGTCCGATCCAGCGCTCCTAGCCCCTGAAACCCTGGCCGCTCCGGAAACGTATAGTTCTTTAGCAACTGGAGGAGCTGCGCATGCTTGAAACCATCTGGACTGTGCTCGCTATCGCCGTGGCTGTTACCGGCGGCCTTCTGGCCTTCGGCTTTGCCCGCGGCTTCATCCGGCGCCGGCTTCGGTTCGTGGACGCGGCGCGCTCGCCGCTCGTGCCCTGGCTCGCCGGTGGCCTCGGCTTGCTCGTCGCAGCGCCGTTCACCCTGCTTCCCCTCATCAGCGGGGTGACTGTCGCGGCCGTCGGGCTTGGCGCCGGCCTCGGCGCGAAAAGCGGAGTGGTGGCACTTCGGAGAGAGGCATGAGTCGTCAGACTGACGACTCGTTACTTTCCTCCCATGCCCACTATCACCTGCGTCCGCTGCGGACAAGCCCGCGACCAGCAACCCTTCCCCCCCTTCCCGAGTCCAATCGGGCAGCGGGTCTTTAACGAGATCTGCGCGGTGTGCTGGGGCGAGTGGCTCAAGTTTCAGCAGCAGCTCATCAATCACTACGCGCTGAATCTGCGTGATCCCCAGGCGCGGGAATTCCTGGTTCAGCAGATGGAGCAGTTTCTCTTCACCAGTACGCCCCAAGCCTGAACGCGATGTCGATCGCGGGGCCGCTCGGAGAGAGATCCTCAGTCAGACCCAGCAGCCAGGTGGGTCCCCGTTTGAAGCGGAACAGGGCGCCGAAGTCGATCGTGAGGTCCTTGCGATCCAATTCCGGAATCCCAGTATCGCGATAGTAGGGACTGGTGTAGACCAGGTTGGCATAGCCGTGCCAGGGGCCGACGATTCGGGCTCGCAGCCCCTGGGCGATGAGGAAGAAGGTAGTTCGCTGCCAGGACTCGAGCTCCGCGTTGCGCTTCGTGTAGCCGATCCCGAAGGTGCCCTCGTAGGTGAAGCGATCGCGCTTTCCCCCCCCGAAATCGTGGTGGTACATGGTGACCGCGTTGGCTGAAATAACGCCCTTGCGGTACCCGCGAGGCGTCTTGCTGGTCGGAATCGTGAGCCAGAAGGCTGTTTGCGAACCCTCGTTGCGTAACCCGCCTCCGACCAGTACATCGCCGAGGTAGGCTCCCTCCCTACGGTAGGCCACCACGCTGTCGTCTTCCACCTGGATCTCATACGCGAACTCGTTGGTCGGACGCAGCTTCCTGGGCGCGACCTCGAAGCCGGTGAAGTCGTGATACCAATCGAGGAAGCCATCCAGGAAACCGTGGTAGGAACCGCCGAAACTTGTCCCGGCCAGGAGGAATCCGCGCCGCCCAACCTGTCTCGCCACCTGGACCCGGGTCGCGAGTATCTCGGCGTCGAGGACGTAGCGGTCCTGGTGGTATTCGATGAGACTGCCGTAGTCGGCGGTGACCGAGACATGCCATCGGCGCCGGGGATGGAACCAGGGCAGCGTCGCGAGGCCGGTGCGCATCTGGGCGACCGGGTTGAGGGCCGCGTAGGGTGGCAAGCTCTGGGCGGCAAGCGGGGGGGGGAGCAGAGGCGCGGCAGACAAGACCAGCGTGAATACAGGGCGAGCAAGGCGGACAAGGGGGGGCCGCGTGATAGGTGCTGGCATCCTACACCTTTGTCTCCTGTTCGTCCCGTTCGCCTTGTTCGCCCTGTTCGCCCTGCTTCCGCAACCAGGCGATGGTGTCTCGCAACGTTTCCCGCCCCGGCCGGCTCCGGTATCCCAGGTCGGCTTCGGCGTACCGGGAACCCAGCCCCCAATGGTGGGCAGCCATCTCGACCAGCGCGGGGGCGGGAAGCACCCGGAGCCCGAGCCGGTCAGCGAGCCACGCGAGGGTCCAGGCGAGGCGATAGGGAATTATCCGCTTGGGGGGTGTCATCCCGGCCAGGTCGGCCACGTCGCGATAGAACTCGGTGATGGTGCACATCGTTCCGGGAAGATGATAGACGGGCTTCGGCTGCGTCACTTCCATAACCCGCACGACCGCCGCCGCCACGTCGCGGACGTCCGCATAGTGCATCCCACCCTCGATCAGGAAGGGCAGCTTCCCGTCGAGCAGTCGCTCTACGTGGGCGACCGAGCGCCGCTTGGGGTCGCCCGGACCCAGGAGCACGGGAGGCCGGATGATCACGAGCTCGACGCCCAGCTCGCCGGCCAGCCGGCGGCCTTCCCGCTCGGCTTCGATCTTCGAGCGATAGTAGGGCCAGCGGCAGACCTCGTCCTCGCAGTACGGCGCAGCCTCGTCGGCCACGGCGCCGGGCGCCCGGAAGCAGCCGACCGTACCGGACGTCGAGAGCAAGACCAGCCGGCACCGATGGTGGGCGGCGAGCCGGACCATGTTGTGCGTACCGTCCACGTTGACGTGACGAAGTGGTTCCGCGTCCTGCTGGCGGTGGCGGACCATCGCTGCGAGATGCAGTATGCCGCCGAGTGCCGGGCGCCGAGTGCCAAGCGCCGAGTCCCCAGCCGCCGAGCCGCCGAGCCGCCCGCTCTTCCACCAGCCGGTCTCGGTAACATCACCCTCGATCGGTTCGACGCGGGTTAGGCTCCGAGTCCCGGCTGGCTGGGACCAGGCCGCCCGGTCTCGCACCAGCGCCAGGACCCGGGCCGGCTCCCGCCTGGACTGCAGGATGTCGAGCACGTGGCGGCCCAGGAAGCCGGTGGCGCCGGTGACGAGCCAGGCGCGCTGTGTCTCCGGAGACGTCACGGTGAGCTGACTGGGTGAATGGGGAACGGGTAACGAGTCCTCAGTCTTCAGTCTTCAGTCGGTCTGATGACTGAGGACTGACGACTGACGACTGAGACTCAATGACCGTTCCCAGATCACGTCTCCCGCTCTTTGATCTCCGAGAAGATGGGCTCGAATTCCCCGTTGGCGGTCCGGAAGAGGTGCTGGAACTGATACCGAAAGGTATGGGCGATCCGGGGATCGAGCTTTCGGTCGCTTCGGAGCGGGCTCTCCAGCACCCGGCCGCCCCGGCCCTCGATCTCGGCCCGGAGCCGCAGCGGGTCGAGCCCGTTGAGCGAGTAGCGGGTTAGGAACGCGTCCAGATGGTAGGTCGTCGCGACGGTCGCCTGCTCGAGACTCGCGATGATCCGGCTCGCCACCGCCCGCACCTCGCTGTCCGGGCCAAGCCGGACCGGATCGCCACAGGCCATGTGGATCCGGCCCAGGTGGACCTGGCCGCGCCACACCCTGGCCGACCACTTGAGCAACCCGGTCAGCCGCATCTTCGGCTTGGGTTGCCCGGCCAGCTCCTGCGCGAAAGCCGCCTCTTCCGGGACCCGGTCGTAGGTGAATGCGACCGGCAGCAGCGTGAAGGACCGGCCGGTGGCGTGGAGGCAGCGCAGCAGGCCGCGCTTGGGCGCTAGAAATTCGCGGGACCGGCTCCGCTGGCCTTCCACGAAGAACTCCAGTGTCTTGCCTTCTTCGATCATCCGGTGGACCCTGCGGGTTAACTCGGCGTCGGGACCGGCCCCGCGCCGGACATAGAACGCGTGCATCCAGGTGAGAATCCGGCCGAGCAGCGGGATGCGGCCGAACTCGATCGCCGCGGCGATGTAGGGAATCCCGATCCGGAGGTCGGGCCGCGCAAAACAGAGATACGAGCAGAGCACGAAATCGAGATAGCTGCGGTGATTGGGTACCAGTACCACCGGTTCCCCGTCCCCGGCGGCAGCCCGGGCGCGCTCGAATGACGGCAGGTCCACCGTCACGCGGTCGACCGCGCGGCGCAGCACTTTGGTCACCACCCACGCTGCGAAGCGAATCCACAAGTTGCCGGCCGGCTGGGTAAAGGCCCAGCGGAAGTCGGCGCCGGACCGAAGATGGCGCCGGCCCGCCATGGTCCACTCGGTCTCGTCGCGCCCCAGGATGTGGCGATAAATGCCCCGGCAGACCGTGGTGACATACCCGCTCGGCTCGAACTCCCGGGGCGGCGGCTGCGAGGTGTCGAAGGCAAACGAGTTGGAGGTGAAGTAGGGGAACACCCGGTTCAGGTTGCTGAGCCGCGCGAGGAGCTGCGACCCCGCCCGCCGGAGCTTGGGCGACCGCCATCCGCTCACGTGCACCGCCAGGCGATGGTGCAGGGCGTGGGCCAGCTGGAAGCGTAACCCGCGAGGCCCGACGTAGCGGATCACCGGAGGGCGATCCACCCGGTGCACGGTGAAGAACCCGCGGATGCGCTCCCAGCAGTCGAGCAGGCCGGGGCTCTTCGCGAACCCCGCCACCGCGTGCCGGAAGGTCACCTGGTCGGGCGACCGGGGCTCCAGGCAGGCATCCAGCATGTGGCCGGCCACGAGGTCCACCGGAATCAGGTCCAGCCGCGTGTTAGGCTTGGCCACGACCACCCGGAGATGGCCCAGTCCGATGAGCACGACGAAGCCGCCGAACCCCGCCACGCTGTCGATCCAGCCGGGGAAGGGATGCTGCCACGCCGCCGAGATGATGCTGGGCCGGACGAGGGAAAGCGGCACCCGCCCGCGCCGTCCGACCAGCAGATGCTCAGCGAGCGATTTGGTGAGCGTGTAGGTGTTGGGGTGACGCGACTGCTTGAGCAGCGCGGCCTCCCGGACCGTCCCGGCCTGGATCGCCTGGTAGAGATCTTCCGGCGGCATGGGCAGCGGCGCGAGCGCCTCGGGAATGGCCCGATTCCCACCGGGATGGGGCGTGACATACGCGGTCGAGACATAGACCAGCCGCTCGAGCCGGCTGCAGCTGCGGGCCAGTTCGAGCAGGTGGACCGTGGTATCGACATTGGAGCGGGCCGCGTCGGCGAGCGGAA
>JBQTHV010000074.1:0-1894 GCA_052389555.1 Gemmatimonadales bacterium
TGCCGCCGATGCCGACGGCGACGAGCTGCAACTCGCCAGGGTCGCGGCGGCGTTTCGTCACTTTCTTGAGGCGCTCGGCCTCGACCTCAGCGACCCCAACCTCGCCGGCACCGACCATCGCGTGGCCCGCGCCTATCGGGAATTACTCGGTGGCCTTCGACCGGGGGCCGAGCCTAGGCTGACAACCTTTCCGAACCCGGAGGGGTACCGCGGGATCGTCTCCGTTACCGGCATCCCCGTGTACTCGATCTGCGCCCACCACTTCCTGCCCATCTTCGGTGTGGCCCACGTCGGCTACGTTCCCGGCGAGCGCCTGGTCGGGCTGTCCAAGCTGGCGCGGGTCGTCGATTTCTTTGCCCGCCGGCCACAGCTTCAGGAGCGACTCACGGAGCAGATCGCGGCGTTCCTCGAAGAGCGGCTTGCTCCGGCTGGGGTCATTGTCTCGATCGAGGCACGGCATCTCTGCGTGGAGATGCGCGGCGTGTCGAGGCTCGGGCTCACCACGACCACGATGGCGGTCCGCGGCACGCTCAAGGATGAGCGCCTGCAACGGCAGTTCCTTACCCGACTGCGGGGCGCCGGTGCGGTAACCTCAACCGAGGAAACGTGACGATGCCGCACTACCCGTATCTCGTCATTGGCGGCGGCATGACCGCCGACGCCGCGGTCCGTGGGGTCCGCGAGCTGGACAACACCAGCTCCATCGGCCTGATCGGCGACGAGACGGATCCACCTTACGCGCGGCCACCGCTCTCGAAGGCCCTTTGGAAAGGTGAGCCGTTTGAGAGCGTGTGGCGCAAGACCAGCGAGGTCGGGGTGGACCTTCACCTGGGACGCCGTGCCACCACCCTTGATCCGCGCGGAAAGCAGGTGGTTGACGATCGAGGCATGAGCTACCGGTTCGACAAGCTACTCCTGGCCACGGGAGGGACCCCACGGCGGTTGCCATTTGGCGGAGAGCAGGTGATCTACTTCCGCACCCTTGAGGACTACCGCCGGCTTCGCGCACTGGCCGACCAGGGCGCGAGCTTCGCGGTGATCGGAGGCGGGTTCATCGGCTCGGAGATCGCCGCGGCGCTCGCGATGCAGGGCTGCAAGGTCACCCTGCTGTTTCCCGACGAGGGGATTGGGGCGCGACTCTTTCCGGCAGATCTCGCGCGCTTCCTGGTCGGCTATTACGCCGAGAGAGGCGTGGACGTCCGGCCGGGGGAGAGCGTGACCAACCTGAGCCCGAGTGGCTCGCGGATCCGCCTCGAGACGAAGGATGGTCTCCGGCTCACGGTGGACTCCGTGGTGGCGGGCATCGGCATCGTGCCCAACACGGACCTCGCCAAGGAGGCCGGTCTCGTGGTCGAGGACGGCATCGTCGTGGACGATCACCTGCGGACGGCCCATCCCGATATCCTTGCCGCTGGCGACGTGTCCCGCTTCCCCAGCTCCGCGCTTGGCACCTCGATTCGCGTCGAGCACGAGGACAACGCGCTGAGCATGGGGCGCGCCGCCGGACGCGCGATGGCGGGCGAGGCCTCGCCCTACACTCACTTACCGTTCTTCTACTCCGACCTCTTCGAGCTCGGGTATGAGGCCGTCGGTGCCATGGATCCGCGTGGCGAGACCGTAGCTGACTGGAAGGAACCGTTCCGGGAGGGTGTGGTCTACTACCTGTCGGGCGGACGCGTGCGCGGTGTGCTGCTGTGGAATACCTGGGGTCAGGTGGATGCCGCGCGAGCGCTGATCGCGGAGCCGGGTCCTTTTGCCTCGTCGGCCCTCAAAGGCCGCCTGCCGGGCTAGAGCCACGTGCCCCCAACTAACCCGTGGGAAGCGTTCCTGCAGCGCCCGGCCCGGAGGCTGTCGGCCGGTGCCTTCGTGTACCTGAGCGGAGACGCCGCGGGCA
>JBQTHV010000075.1:0-25471 GCA_052389555.1 Gemmatimonadales bacterium
CTTTGCCCCTCCGGCCGGGCTCCTGGTGACGGCAGCCTGCGATGCTCGGGGCGGGCGGGGATTCGCGGTCGAAGGCAGCGTGTTCATCGCTGGGGCGGCAATCCAATGGCTGCGCGACGGGTTAGGCTTGCTGGAAACCTCCGCCGAGTCAGCAAGACTGGCCGCGTCCGTCCTCGACACGGGCGGGGTCCATCTGGTGCCGGCTTTCGTCGGACTGGGCAGCCCGCACTGGGAAGCCGACGCGCGCGGCACCATCACGGGGCTGACCCGCGGCACTACCCGCGCCCACCTGGTCCGCGCTGCGCTCGAGGCCATTGCCTTCAGCTCGGCGGAGCTCCTCGAGGCAATGCTCTCCTCCACCGGGTTAGGGTTGCCGAGCCTCCGGGTCGACGGCGGCGCGGCAGCGAACGACTGGCTGATGCAGTTTCAGGCCGACGTATTAGGGGTGCCGGTGGAACGGCCCGATAACGTGGAGACTACCGCGCTCGGGGCGGCGGCGCTGGCTGGATTGGCGCTGGGCGTGTGGCCCTCGCTGGACGCGTTCACGGCGACCCGGCAATTCACCGCGTTCAACCCGCGATCCTCCGCCGCCGGGCGACAGGAGCTCATGCGAGGGTGGCGGCGGGCCGTCGGAACCGCCTTGCACTGGGCCCGGGTCGGTCGAGAGGAAGAGTAGATAGCTTTCACTCTGACTATGACGAGGCGGTGATTCTCTCCGCGCAAACGGCGCTGCCGGACGCGATCGGGAAGCACGATCTGCCCGAGTTGATCCAGTCCCGGGTCGAGTTGGGCCACGGGCTCAAGGTGGCGCTCGCCGAGAAGATGGTCAATTGGGGCTTCCGGCTCGCCACGCGGGATGGTGGTACTGAAGCCGCTGTAGGGCCGGAGCGGTCATAAGTATATTTCGGGCTACGCGGGAGTGCGCCATGAAAGCAGGGAGCAAGTTCCTCATCGGGGCCGGAGTCATCGTGCTGGGGGTGGCCGGTCTCATCGCCTCCGGCATCAAGCAAACCGGGGTGTACTTCTTCACGCCGACCGAGCTCATCGCCCGAACCACCACGGACCCGAGCTTCCATGAGGTTGGTCTCAAAGTCGGGGCCAAGGTCGTTCCTGGATCGGTGCAGCGGGATGCCTCATCCCGCCGCATCGACTTCCGGATTACCGACGGCTCGAGCGCGTTCCCGGTGACCTACACGGGGCTCGTCCCCGATACCTTCACCGACGCGAGCGACATCGAAGTGATCGTCGAGGGCAAATACGGCCGCGACGGCATCTTCCGCGCCACCGAAGTCTTTGCCAAGTGCGGTTCCCGCTACGAAGCGGAGCTTGACCCCGGTCCGTGACGCTCCTCGGCGAATTCAGTCTGTGGCTTGCGCTCCTCACCGCCGGATGGGGAGCCGCGATTGCCTTCTCCGGGCGCTGGCAGGACCGTCCCGACCTGATGCGCTCGGCCATTCGCAGCAGCTACGCGGTCTGCGTGGCACTGCTGGTGGCGGCACTGTCTCTCTGGAAGGGCCTCCTCACCCACGACTTCAACATCGAGTACGTCGCGCAGTACACCGCGCGCAACCTGCCGCTGTCCTACACCGTGGCCGCCTTCTGGGCCGGACAGAAGGGAAGCCTGCTCTTCTGGGCCACGATCCTCTCGATCTTTGGGGCAATGGCGCAGAGCATGACCAGCCGCCGCCACGAGGAGCTGCTGCCGTATCTGGCCGGGGTGACCAACGCGGTGGTGGCGTTCTTCGTGCTGACCATGCTGGTGGCGGCCAATCCGTTCGAGCGGCTCCCCTTCACGCCGGACGACGGCCGCGGGCTTAACCCGCAGCTCCAGAATCCGGGGATGACCATTCATCCCCCGCTGCTCTACCTCGGCTACATCAGCATCACGATCCCGTTTGGCTTCGGGGTCGCCGCGCTGCTGTCGCGGCGCCTGGACACCGGATGGATCCACGCGATGCGGAAGTGGACCATTCTCTCCTGGCTCTTCCTCTCTGCCGGGATCACGGTCGGGATGTGGTGGGCCTACGTCGAGCTGGGCTGGGGTGGCTACTGGGCCTGGGATCCGGTCGAGAACGCGAGCCTGCTGCCCTGGCTCACTCTGACTGCCTTCCTTCACTCGGTCATGATCCAGGAGAAGCGAGGGATGCTCAAGCGCTGGAACCTGGGGCTCATTGTCGCCTCGTTCCTGCTGAGCATCTTCGGCACCTTCATAACCCGGAGCGGCGTGATTGCCAGCGTGCATAGCTTCACCCAGTCCGGGGTCGGCTACTTCTTCCTGGGCTTCCTGCTGCTCGCCGCGATCGTCTCCTTCACGCTCCTGTACCTGCGCTGGCCCGAGCTCCAGCCCGAATCGAGGCTCGAGTCGCTGGCCAGCCGCGAGGCGGCGTTTCTGTTCAACAATCTCGCCCTGGTCGGGATCGCGTTCTCGGTGCTCTGGGGGACGCTGTTCCCGATTCTCTCCGAGGCGGTGCGGGGGACCAAGATCACGGTCGGGCCGCCGTTCTTCAATCGGGTCAACATCCCGCTGGGCCTCTTCCTGGTGCTGCTCACCGGGATTGGACCGCTGATCGCGTGGCGGAAGGCGAGTCCCGAGAACCTGCGGCGCCAGTTCCGCGCGCCCGTCGCGACGGGGATCCTGGTTGCCGTGGCGCTTCTCGCGTTCGGGGTGCGGGGACTCTATCCGCTCATGGCATGGGGGCTCGCCGGATTCGTGGCGGGTACCGTTGCGCAGGAGTTCTGGCGGGGAGTGCGGGCGCGGCGGCGCATGCACGCCGAACCGGTTCCCCTCGCGCTGCTCCGGCTGGTGGGCCGGAATCGGCGCCGCTATGGCGGTTACCTCGTGCACGTCGGGATTCTGGTGTACCTCGCCGCCTTCGCGGGGATGGCGTTCAGGGTGACCCGCGAGGTGACCCTGCTTCCGGGCGAGAGCACCGACCTCAAGAGCCCATTCGGACACACCTATCGGCTCACCCACCTGGGGGTCTCCCAGTATCCCCAGCTCAACCGGTTCGTCTCGGCGGCCTCGCTGGAGGTGCGGAAGGACGGGGTGCGAATCGGCCGGGTCACCTCGGAGAAGCGCCAGCATCTCGACAGCTTCGGGCGACCGACCTTCGAGCCCTCGACCGAAGCGGCGATCCGGAGCGACGTTCGGGAGGACCTCTACGTCGTGTATGCCGGCACGGTGGGCGGCACCGACCAGGCTACCTATGCGATCACGATCAACCCGCTGGTGATGTGGGTGTGGATCGGCGGGGCGATGCTGCTGTTCGGCGGGATCGTGACCATGTGGCCCGGCGGCCCGGCGATCAAGGCACGCCGTCCGAGCGAGGCGCAAGCGGGTTATGAAGCCTCGCTGGCCGGCACTGAGCTGGTCGGGGTGGGATCGGCCGAGCGCCGAGGGTCGAGCGCCGAGCAACGCGCATGACTGCCGAGTGCCGAGTGCCGAGCGCCGAGCCACGGGAATTGACGAGGCGTGACCTGCTGACGGGTCTAGGTCTGGCCGGGTTAGGCAGCCTGCTCGGAGGCCGGCGCGCTGCATCGCAAGGCGGGGCCGATACCGCCCGGCAGCCTCAGCTTCCCCGGGCGGACCGGCTCTACGATCCCTCGGTGGTTCAGGAGCGCGCCCCCGCAACGCCCGCGGACAACGATCCGATCGTCAAGGACATCGAGCACCGGCTCAAGTGCACCTGCGGGTGCAACCTCGACGTCTACACCTGCCGCACGACCGATTTCACCTGCACCTACTCGCCGGCGCTGCACCGGGAGGTGCTGGCACTCCGCGCCGAAGGCAAATCGCCGGACCAGGTCGTGGAGGCATTCGTGGCGCGCTATGGGGAAAGCATTCTGATGGCCCCGCCCCCCGAGGGGTTCAACCTGGCGGCGTACGTCGTACCGGGCTCCGTGGTGGCCGCGGTGGCGCTGGTGCTCGCGGCGGTGCTGGTCCGCCGCAGCCGGCGTCTGCGGGTGGCCGGGATGGCCGGGGAGCCGATGGCTCCTGCCGCTGAGCGCCGAGGGCCGAGCGCCGAGCGCCGCGTGCCGAGTGCCGAGCGCCGAGCGCCGAGCGCCGAGCCTAACCCGGAAGGCGAAGAGCGGCTCCGCCGGGCTCTCGCGGACATCGAGGACTGATGGCGTTGGAGGTGCTTGCGGCGGCGTTGCTCGGGTTCCTGGTGCTCTGGCTGGCATTCGGGCATATCCTAACCCGCAGCGTCGGGACCGCCGAAGCGGATCTGCCCGAGCCCGAGCCGCTGGAGGAAACCCGGCGCGGCGCGGCCCTCCTCGCGCTCCGGGAAATCGAGTTCGACCGGGAGACCGGAAAGCTCTCGGACGAGGATTACCGCTCCCTCAAGGCTCGCTACGGAGCCCTGGCGCTGGAGGCGATCGAGGCCGAGGAGCGAGCCGCCCCGCTCGCTGTCGCGACCAGTGATGCGGAGGAGCTGATCGGCGCTCGCGCGCAGGCGCTTCGCGCCGCTGGCTCCTCGGCCCCGATCGTCCCGCTGCTCCGCTTCTGCCCCCGTTGCGGGCCGAGGCCCGAGCCCGAGGCGCGATACTGCTCGCGCTGCGGGCTCGGGCTCGGCAATGGCGCTAGCCGGCCTGCGACTTCCGCTCTCTGATCTCGATCCACCGGGCCATTCCGAGTCCCTCGACCCGTCGCGGTTCCGTGGCTCGGAGCTTGGCAAGGATCGACTCGAAGTGAGCCGCTCGGCCTCTGTCCGTCGGTGGTTCCGGGAGCTTGGTCAGGCGCAGCCGCTGATTCCGGTCTGAGAAGCCGTGGTCTTTCCCCATCAGCTGCACAATCCCTAGCGCTGAGTTCAGGACGGCAGGGGTCGCCGTGGATTCCCGCATGAGCACGAAATCCGCTTTGCCTTGCCTGCCGCCCACGTTGCGAACGATATCCACGCCAGTTGAACTTGCCGTCTGATCGACCAACAGAAGGAAGACCCTCCGGCTGCCGGAGGTCCTTCCCTGGCTCCAGAGCGACGGTGCGGTTGCGCACAGGAGTCCCGCGAAAAGCAAGTACCTGGTTCGCATGATGCCCTCTCCATAGTGAATTCGGTTGGGACGCTTCGCACTGATCACCGAGAGATCCCGCCTCAGATCTCCCATTGAGGAGCTTCTCCTCCAGTGGTGTAGGCGATCGCCCAGCACTTGACCACCTCGGTGTATGAGTACTCCCCCCATACGTCGTAGTGGTCCAGCACGTAGCAGACGGTAGCGTAATGAACTGTCCCTCCCGGAGCGCCGCTGTTACCACCAGGATCGCCGGCAAGGCAGGGAGGGAGGCTGGCATCCGCCCAGTCGTCGCGGGGGTCGGACTGTAGTAGTCCCGGGGTTGCAGGAAGATCGAAGAAGGCCTGGAATCTCCCGCGACCGTTGTTGGTGATATCGCAGGTGAGATCGTCAGGGAGGCTGATCGTACTGGCAAGGGAATACGAGTAAATACCGAAAGGCAAGGGTGGATACAGGCCGCCGCCCTGACTTCCGCTGACGACGTCGGCCAGCAGCACGGAGCCACGTTTCCAGAGTCGCATGGTCAGGGTGATCGCGCCTCTGTTCCCGCTGTATCTCATCCACCCTTGCACCGAAGCGGATCCGGGCGAGATGGCGGTGAATACATCCCAAAAGGTGACTTCTGGGAAACCGTCCTCTTCGGTGCGTTGGAGCAAACCACCGTCCGTTCGGATTGCACTGAGAGGGCGCCGTCCAGCGCTCTGGGGAAATGGGCTCTCGGGAAGTTCCCGAGGCAGGATGATTGAAAGCTCGGGAACTGGGGGTGAAACTACTTCGTCGGTCGCGGAACAGGCCTCGAGGCAAATCGAGGCAAACAGAACCAGCAAGATGTTTGATCGCATCGGTCACCTCCTCATGACCGGTATGAGACTTCGAAGATTCGAACCTGAGAAGTACTACTGCGGAGAACCTCTTCCCTTGGGAAGTGAACAGGTGAAGGGGAGCTGGATTCGCACCATGTAGGGCATATTCCCCAACTCGGTTTGGCGCACAACAATCAGGACAATCTGTATCTGCCGGTGTCCGCCAACCGCCGCCAGACGAAACGTGCTGGCTGGGATGGTGACCCTGTTGACCACGTCGCCGGCGTCGATCGAAACCAGTTTTACCGCCGAATCGGGTCTCGGCTCCCTGAGGAGAGCGAAGAGTCCGACTTCTCCGACCTGCACGAATTCAGGGTCTTCCATCCCATTCGCGACCCCTTGCCACGCGAGGGTGGGGCGCGTTACTCCCAGCGTGGAGTTTGGATCCATTCGAGCGGACCAGAGCGAAGCAGAATCGACTCGCCGGCTCGATCCCGAAAGTTGCCAAGCCAGGGTGACCTGGGAATCGTTCGAAAAGAATGCGGGCTTGAGGGACCCTCGGGGCTTCTCGACCAATAGTCGAGGTGTATGCCATCCGCTTTCGGTGGAATCGACGAGATAGAGCCCCATCGGTGCATCGGGGACGGCGAGCGGAGCCATCGCACCGGCGATCGTTATCCCTCTCTGGGTTGGCCACAGGTCGAAGTAGCTCGTAAGTCTGCTGGGTATCAGCGTATCAATCCGCCATCGCCCGGCCTCCAGGATGGCCGCAACGATCCCATCGCCGCGCCCGGCCAGCTCGACTCCTACGGCAAAGGCAAGGCCGCCTGTCCGTGTGCTGCGAAGCACGGCGAGGTTACCCGTGACGGGTGATCGATCAGGAATTCGAAAAACGGAATCCACCTCGGTCCACTTGGTTCCCTTCAGGTGCGCATACCAGATGCGCTTGGAGCCGCTCGTTCCCGGTATCGTGTCATTGAAGACGACATGCCAACCGCCTGAATGATCCTCGACGACGTGAGGCCAAGAAAAGTCCGTCGGGCCCGTCACCATCGGAATCGGAGTTACCGTTCCGTCCGGCTCGACCAGGACACCGGCGATTCTGCCACCGTATTTCAGCTCCTTGGCTCCGTTCGTTCGGTAAGTTGTCCCGCTCCCGCCAAGAATCAGCAGCCGTGACTCCGGCCAATGGATGGCGTCGGGCTGAACAATGACATATTCCTCTCCGAGCTTTATCTCCTGTTGTGAACCTTCGGATATTCGACAGATCTTCCCGTTCGGCAGGGTGAACGCCTCACTTTGCTGTGCGGACCCCTCGGCAGCAAAGCCCAGGAGACCCTGCACCACTCCAATCGTCCGCCATATTCGATTCACGTGTTTTCTCCTCTGACTCCACCGCTACAGGTGTTCTCTTGAGGACTGTCTCCATGGACAGTTTCATTCCTACCGGGACGCCGGACCGGTCGAGCAAAATCGCCGGGCAGGCTGCCAACTCGAGTGCCCGGCGCAGGCCGGGCGATCATCCTGGGATACCATGGGTCCCTCCTTGAGGTGGTTGCCGGGCTCTCGTCACCCTGACGCGAGCGGCGGCGCTGGCCCCAATATCGGGTCCGTTACTCCACCACAAGCACCCCAATAACGCGAACTGGAGCTAAATGGCGCGCGACTGCGCGAGCGTTAGAACAGATAGTACCGGATTACGGGAGCGGTCTCCAGGCCCTGCCTTCTGACCTGATTACCGTTGCAAGCCACCGAGCCGCCGAGCCGCCGAGCCGCCGAGCCGCCGAGCCGCCGAGCCGCCGAGCCCCGAGCACCGCGTCAGGCCTCCAAAGCGGAGAGCCGCCGGAGTGCGAACTGCAGCGGCACGACTGTGGCCACCGCACAGGTGACCAGCACCAGTCCGAGTGCCACGAGCAGCGAGGCTGGCGTGCCCGCTAACTCCCCCACCTGCCAGGCCCGAAGCTGCTCCGCCACCGGCACCGCTTCGATCACGATGATCACCGTCAGCAGGATCACGGCGGCCAGCATGAACACCAGTCCCCCGAAGCTGGTGGGGATCTGCGCGGCGTTCTCGGTCTCGAACTGCGGGAAGAAGACCCCCAGCGCCAGCGCGAGCGCGCCCACCGCCAGGGTGTAACTCACGGTGGTGAGCGTAGCGAGCACCATCATGAACGGCGGGGCCTGCAAGATCCGGTTGGTGATCACGCCAATCCCGAGCGCCAGGATCAGGAGGGGCAGGGTACCCACCCAGTACTTGCTCCACAGCATGGCGCGGAGATCAAGGGGGCTCGACCGCAAGAGCCAGAGCTGCCGTCCTTCCAGCGACACCGAGGGAAAGATGAACCGCGCCGCGATGGCCGACAGCACGAATCCCGCGAGTCCTTGATTGAGGAACACCACCAGGGTCACCACCATGTAGGGGACTCGCTCGCCGGTATAGAGCGGCAGCGCACGGATGTTGTAGACATACACGATCAGCAGCACCGCGAGCAGGATGAGCTGGCTCCACTGGGTAGCGTCCCGGAAGAAGATCCGGAGGTCCTTCAGGATGAACTCCCGGCGGGTGACCGGGAGCCAGCGCAGCGCGGCCCCCAGGAGCCGGCTCCAGAGGGACCCCGCGGTGGCGCGGTTGGTGCCTTCCTGGGACTTGGTAAACCCCGGTGGGAACAGCCGGCGGTGGAACGAGGCGCCGATCACGATGAACGCTCCCGCCGTGCTCCAGAGGAGCAGGGGCGGCAGGGGGTCCCTAACCCGCAAGAGCCAGTTCATCAGCGCGCTCGACGCCCACTCACTCGGCAACAGTGGGTGACTCGGTGCCCGCAGCGTCGCGATGAACTCCAGCAGGTTGCGGAAGCCCTCGGGCCGCGCCAGTTGCTCCGGCTGGGCCAGGCGCAGGAACAGCACCAGCCCGCCGATCGCCGCGAGGGCCACCAGGCTCAGCAGGTCGCGCGCCCGCCGCGCCGGAAACACATTGACCAGGATGAGCGTGATGACCGACCCAACTACGGTCGGCAGCACGAAGTAGGGAAGCAGAATGCCCGCCGCCACCAGGGGAAACCAAGGGCCGCCGTCGAAAACGATCCCGTACGCGGTCAGGATGGGGACCATCATCAGCACGACCATCCACGACGAATGCGCCAGCGTCTCGCCCAGCTTGGCGAGGTAGAACCAGATCCAATCGACCGGCGCCGCCACCAGCGTGTCGAGATCTTTCGCGAGGAAGAACGTCGAGAGCGCGGTAACCAGATTGGAGAGCAGGAGGATCGCCGCGAACGCGAGGAGGCCGACCGCGAGGAGCTTGCCGGCGAGCAGCGGACCGATCTCCTCCACGCCCTTGAAGTACCGGAGCACTCGGAAGGAGACCCCGAACACCGCGAGCCAGAACGCTCCGCCGAGCAGCAGCAGCAACAGGAGCCGCGCGCTCGAGCCGGTTTGGGTGCGGCGGAGCCGGTTCTTCAGGCTCTGCCACTTAGGGATCAGGATCGCGCCGAACCGCGCCGATCCGTCGCCCGGGTCAGCGATCGAAAATCTCACTGAGCTCGCGCTCGGAAAGGCCGCCGGTAAGCTTGAGGAACAGCTCTTCGAGGGACGCGTCGCCCGTGGCGGTGTGGGCCCGAAGGTCCGCCAGGGTGCCCGCGGCGGCGATCTTCCCCGCGTGCACGATCGCGATGCGGTCGCACATCGCTTCGGCGATCTCCAGCGTGTGGGTGCTCATCAGGACGGTGCCACCCCGGTTCACGAATTCCCGCAGCAGGTCCTTGAGCAGCCGGGCGCTCTTGGGATCGAGACCCACCATCGGCTCGTCGACGACGATGGCATCCGGCCGGTGCAGCAGCGCGCTCGCGATGATCAACTTCTGCCGCATCCCGTGGCTGTACGACTCGGTGAGCTCGTCTCGCCAGGGCAGGAGCTCGAACAGGTCGAGCAGTTCGTCGCTGCGGCGGTCGATTGCGGATCCCGACTGGCCATAAAGGCCTGCCACGAAGCGCAGGAATTCCCCGCCGGTGAGCTTGTCATACACGAACGGTCGATCCGGGATGAACCCCAGCTTGCGCTTGGCCGCAATCGGATCTGCCTCGATGTCGATCCCGGCGATCAGGACTCGTCCGGCCGTGGGCGTGAGAATGCCGGCGATCATCCGCATCGTGGTCGTCTTGCCGGCGCCGTTGGGACCGAGCAAGCCGTACAACTGTCCCTGCGGGATGGTGAGGTTGATCCCATCGACCGCCGTGAACTTGCCGTAGCGTTTGGTGAGGTCCTGGAGGGTGATCATCGGTGGGCAGTAACCGGCAAGAACCGCGCCGAGGCAACCAGCGGAACGAGATCGGTGGGCCTGCTTCGCTCGCCAATGCTTATGGGTATGAGAGAAGCGGCGGGAACGTGGCCAAGGCTCGGATCGCCGGTACGCCAGTTCCCGGCGACCCACATCTCGCCCCACGCGTGGGCGAACGCACCTTGCGGGAGAGCGGCAATGCCGCGAACCACGCGTGCCGGGATCCCGCTCGCCCGCGCCAGCGAAACCAGGAGCCGCGCTTTGCCATCCGGGCTCCCCTGACTGCCGCGCAGCGTATTCATGGCGGTGCCGGATCCATGCACCTCGGTTCGGGCCCGTGCCGCGACCCATTGCACCAGGGCTGCCGCACTGTCTTTGCCGCTCCTGGCTCCTCGGAGGGCTCGATCGGCCGCGGTGCGAATCTCAGGATTGCCCAGGGGGGCGAGATCCCACGACGGGCCGAGCCAGTCCTCGGTCGCCGGACGGCCGGACGGCCGGACGGCTGGGTGGATGTCGGACCGCCGAGCCGCCGAGCCGCCGAGCCGCCGAGCCGCCGAGTCACCCAGCGCCGCCAGCCCGACCATCCCCGGTACGCCCCGCCGCCAGGCGGAAGACTCCTGCAGTCTCCCCCGCCGGTAGTTGTTGCCCACGATCTCGAACGCCGAGCGGGTTAGGGTCCACCCCCCGGCGATGGTCTCCGCAACCAGGGCGCCGCCCGGCTCCACCCAGGCGACGGTCGGGGCGCCCAGGGCGTCGTGCTCGAGGCGAAACGCCTCCACCGTATCGAACGTCGCGGGCACCCAGCGCGCTTTGGCCGAATCCCACCTGGCACTGTCCGCGACGACGAAGGTGGATTCCGCGGTGACCCGGATGGTGAGCGGCCGGACCGCACCGCTCCCGAGGTCGAGCAGCGGGAGCGTGAACTGCTCGCCCACGCGGAGGTGATTGCCGAACGCGGCGCGCAGCGGGACCATCGCCGGCAGGATCGGGTCCCGATCGGCGCCGATCCGGACCGGCTCGCTGGCCGGCACGTCGAGCTCCCAGTTGCGCAGCACGAGCTGGGAGTCCCGTCCTAACCCGCCGTCCAGGCGCTCCCGCGGGCCGATCCCGAACACGGTGCGCTCGAAGCGGCGCAGCCTCAGGCTCCTGGAGAGTTCGAAGTTCCAGGACCGGGCGAGCTGCCGGGTGGAATCGCCGTCGGGGAGGTCGAGCACTAGAAGCTCGGTCAGGCGTACCCCATCCACCAGGGTGTCCACGCCCCGGTTGAGCTGGCCGATCTGGCGATCGCCGGCCATCACGGCGAAATACTGCGCCCCCGGCTCGAGCCGCCGGGCCCGTTCGGCGATGGCGGACGAGGGACCGCCGCCGAACTGCCGCCGGGCCAGCCAGGCCAGCGAGACGGCCCATATCAGGAGGACCAGGCGCCCGATATTCCTGCGGGTTAGGCCGACCTGCATCAGCGGGTGAGCACCTCCCGGGCTTTGCGGTGCATGGCCATGGCTTCCTCGCTCCGGCCCATGCGGTCGAGCAGGCGTCCCATCAGCTTGTAGGCCCGCGGATCGGCCGGCCGGAGCTCCGCAGCCCGCTGCAGGGCATCGAGGGCACCGGGCAGGTCGCCCGCTGCCTGGAGCGCTTCGCCCAGGTGATACTGGGCCGCCGGGTGGTCGGGGGTGAGTCGCAGCGCTTCCCGCAAGGCCTCGACGGCTTCTCCCGCGCGGCTTCGTCGCAGGAGCACCAGGCCGAGCTGGAAATATGCCTCCGGCCGCGCCGGCCCGAGCCGTACCGCTTCCCGGAGGTCCTGCTCGGCCTCGCCCGCGCGGCCGCACTTGGCCAGCACTTCACCGCGGCGCACCAGAACCTCCGCGGGATGCTCCGCGCTCTCGAGGGCCCGGGTGAGCTCCGCTAGCGCCTCCTCGACATCGCCGCCTTGCTCGAGCAACTCGGCCAGCAAGACTCGCGGCGCCGGCGGGGAGCCGGTGGAATCGGCCAGAAAGCGCCGCAGCACGAGCACGGCGTCGAGTCGGCGTCCGAGTCGGGCCAGCTGGTGCGCTTCCCGCACGATGCGGTCTGCCTCGGGCTCATCGGCGTGCCAGGACTCGCTTCGCACCGGTCCGGGAATCGCGGCGCCGAAAGGCCGAAGCCAGGGCACCTCGTCGGCCACCGGGCCGATCGCGTCGCCCTCCAGGTCGGAGCGATCGAAGCCTTCGGCAGCCAACTCGTCGGGATCGGGGGACCGGCTGTTGCGCAGGCGGCGCATTGCTGGAAGGTATGCGGGCTATTGGCTATTGGCTATTGGCTATCGGTTGTTCGGTCTGGTGCTGAGCATCGTCTGCGGAGGCCCGCTCCTCGCGGAGCAACCAATAGCCAATAGCCGATAGCCAATAGCCCTCTCTTGAATCCGACCTATCGGGGCGCCTAGTTTTCCCTGCTTATGTCAGAAGAAGCGCTGCGCGTCCGCGGGGCCCGCGAGCACAACCTCAAGAACATCAGCGTCGAAATCCCGAGGAACCGGCTGACCGTCATCACCGGACTCTCGGGATCGGGCAAGTCCTCCCTCGCCTTCGATACCATCTATGCCGAAGGACAGCGCCGCTACGTCGAGTCCCTCTCTGCCTACGCCCGCCAGTTCCTCGGCCTCATGGAGAAGCCGGACGTGGACGCGATCGAGGGGCTCTCGCCCGCGATCTCCATCGAGCAGAAATCCACCGGCCACAACCCGCGCTCGACCGTAGGCACCGTCACCGAGATCTACGATTACATGCGGCTGCTCTGGGCGCGGTCCGGGGTGCCCCATTGTCCCCGCGACGGAAGCCCGGTCGCCCGCCAGAGCGCGGCCCAGATCACCGAGACGGTGCTGGGCTGGCCGGCGGGCACCCGGATCGAGATCCTGGGTCCGCTGGTCCGCGGTCGCAAGGGCGAGTTCAAGGACCTCTTCGAGGATCTTGCCAAGCGGGGCTTCGTGCGGGTTAGGGTCGATGGCCAGACCTACGACCTGAGTCAGGTGCCCGCCCTCAACCGACGCCACAATCACGACGTGGCCGTCGTGGTGGACCGCCTGGTGGTGCGGTCCGAAGATCGCAGCCGGCTCCACGACTCGATCGAAACCGCACTCAAAGTTGCCGACGGGGTCGTCGAAGTCGACCGCCCAACCGCGGTGCTGTTTTCCGAGAGGTTTGCCTGCCCGGTCTGCGGCCTCTCGCTGCCCGATCTCGAACCGCGCCAGTTCTCATTCAACTCGCCGTTCGGGGTTTGCCCGGAGTGCCACGGCCTTGGGACCCGCAAGGAAGTCAACCCGGACCTGATCCTCGGCGATCCGTCGATCTCGATTCTCGAAGGGGTGGTGCTTCCCTGGGGCGAGCCGTCCGGGTATCTGCGCAAGGTCGTGCTGCCCACGCTGGCGCGCACCTTTCGGTTTGATCCTGCTGCTCCCTGGGGCGAGCTGCCGGCATCGGTTCGCCAGACTCTGCTCCGGGGCGCCCCGGGGCGTCCGATTCGCTTTGGCGGGGACGGCCGGTCCGGCTTCGAGACCGAGTGGGAAGGCATTCTCAAGAACGTCGAGCGACGGTATCAGGAATCCAGCAGCGACGCGATCCGGCAGCAGCTGGAGGAATACCTCGTCGAGATGCCATGCCCGGCGTGCCAGGGCCGCCGCCTCAAGCCGGAGAGCCTGGCGGTGCTTCTCGCTGGAAGGAGCGTCGGCGATGTCGTGGATCTTCCAGTCGATGAGGCGCTCGCGTTCTTCGCGCGCGCTCCAGTTGGCTGCGGCATTCCGGGCGGCCTCGACCCCGAAGTGGCCGGCCCGATTCTCAAAGAGATTTGCGATCGTCTCTCGTTCCTGCGGGACGTCGGGCTCGAGTACCTGACCCTGGGCCGGAGCGCCGGCTCGCTCTCCGGAGGCGAAGCCCAACGCATCCGGCTCGCCACCCAGATCGGCTCGCGGCTCGTCGGTGTCCTGTACGTCCTGGATGAGCCGAGCATCGGGTTGCACCAGCGTGACAATGCGCGCCTCCTGTCCACGTTGCGGGAGCTCCGCGACCTCGGCAATACCGTCCTCGTGGTCGAGCACGACGAGGAGACGATCCGCGCCGCCGATCACGTCGTGGATCTGGGGCCCAGGGCAGGAAAGGACGGCGGGCACGTCGTGGCCGAGGGCAGCGTGCCGGAGTTGCTCGCCCATCCCGACTCGCTGACCGCGCGCTACCTGCGAGGGGAACTCCGCATCCCCGTCCCAAGAGGGCGGCGCGCCCGCGATCCAGCGCGGCTCCTGCGAGTCGTCGGCGCCCGCGCCAACAACCTGCGCAATCTCACGGTAGACATCCCCCTCGGTCTCTTGGTCGCCGTGACCGGCGTGTCGGGATCGGGAAAGTCGAGCCTGGTCACCGATCTGCTTTACGCCGCGCTGGCTCGCCATTTCTATCGCGCGCGAGTGGTGCCGGGGCAACATGACCGGATCGAAGGATTGCACAACCTTGATAAGGTGATCGACATTGATCAGAGCCCGATCGGCAGGACTCCCCGCTCGAACCCGGCCACCTACACCGTCCTCTTCACGCCGATCCGCGAGCTCTTCGCGCAGCTCCCCGAAGCCCGGATGCGCGGCTACGGGCCGGGGCGATTCTCGTTCAACGTCAAAGGCGGCCGCTGCGAGGCGTGCGAGGGCGACGGCCTCGTCAAGATCGAGATGCACTTCCTGCCCGATGTCTACGTCCCCTGCGAGGTCTGCAAGGGGCGGCGCTATAACCGCGAGACCCTCGAGGTGCGGTACAAGGGGCGGAGCATTGCCGATGTACTCGATCTTACGGTGGCGGAGGCGCTCGAGTTCTTCAGCGCGCAGAGCCGGATTCGTGAAAAGCTCGACTTGCTCAACGACGTGGGGCTCGGCTATCTGCACCTCGGCCAGTCCGCGACCACGCTGTCGGGAGGAGAAGCCCAACGGGTGAAGCTCGCGACCGAGCTGGCCAAGCGCGATACCGGCCGCACCTTCTATATCCTCGACGAGCCGACCACGGGCCTCCACTTCGAGGACGTGCGGCTTCTGCTCGACGTGCTGCACCGCCTGGTCGACAAAGGCAACAGCGTCCTCGTCATCGAGCACAACCTCGATGTCGTCAAGACCGCCGACTGGATCATCGACCTGGGGCCGGAGGGCGGCGCCAAGGGAGGTGACATCGTGGCTCAGGGGACGCCGGAGGAAGTCGCGGCCGTGCCGGGGAGCTACACCGGCCGGTTCCTGACTCGCGCGCTCAACGGGAAGCTGGTCAGCTCCGCGGCGTAACGGTCCCGTAGCGCGGGACGCTCGGCGGGATCTCCTTCTCGATCCGAGGTCGCACCGGCGAATCGGCCACCATCCACACGCTCGCGAAGACCGTTCGCGCAACCCGTTCCATTTTCTCCGGGTCGAGGTAGCGCGCTTCGTCGGCCGGTCCGTGGTAGCGCGGGTGCAGACCGGTGAAGTAGTTGATCGTCAGCACGCCGCGCTCCAGAAACGGCCCCGCATCAGTGCGCGGATAGAAAAACTGGTTGTCCGGCCGGTCATACGCGCGATTGTAGGTGAGGTTGAGATAGGCGCGATTAACCCGCGCGAGCAGACTATCGACGGTCGGACTGAGCACGCCCGGCCCGTGGATATACACCTCGTCCGGCCCGGTCACCTCCGGCGAAGCCGAGTCCGCCGAGCCCGGTGCCCGGCTGGCCCCAATCATGTCGATGTTGAAGTGGGCGACGATCTGGTCGAGCGGCACCGGTGGCCGGTGCACGAATTGCCGAGTGCCCCACAGGCCCCGCTCCTCCCCGCTGTCCCAGATGAAGATCAGCGAGCGCTTGGGCCTGGGCGCCCGCATCATCTGCTCGGCGATGGCCAGCGTCCCGGCGCTGCCGGATGCGTTGTCATCGGCCGAGTTGTAGATGCTGTCGCCGTTCTGCGCCACGCTACCGACCGCGCCGTCGAGGTGCGACTCGATCGTTACGTACTCGTTCCGGAGCACCGGGTCGCTCCCCTCGATCATCCCCACCACGTTGTAGGGAGAGTGGACCTGGCGCACCGACAGCGGAAGCTCGATCCTAACCCGCTTGGCAAGGGTGACGCCGGCCGGCTGGAGCGCGGTGTCGGCACCAGCCGCGATGCGCTCGCCCGCCAAGAGGGCTTCGGCCGCCGGTCGTGCGAGGACCACCGAAGACATGGGTGGTGCGGCGTACGCCGAGGGAACGATCGGGAAGAGCTCGAGCCGGGTCAGATTCAGCCGCCGGGCCCGGTCCCAGTTCGCCGGCGGGAGGACTCCCGGCTCGACGTAGAGGATCGCCACCGCGCCTCTCCGCTCGGCTTCCTGCATGGGCGAGGTCGCATTGGGGGTTACCCGGCCGATTCGGCGCACCCCCAGGGTGGCCGGAGGATTCCTTCCCGAGACGATGACCAGCTTGCCGCGCGCGTCGATCCCGGCCCACGGGTCAACCCCCTTATCGGGCACGGTCCATCCGTGCCCGACGAATACGGCCCCGAGGTCGCCGCTCACGGGTCCGGCAAACGAGCCGATTACAAACCCATCGCCGAAGCGGAATTGCTGCCCACCGATCTCGATGAATGCATCCGCCGTATCGATCCGCTCCTCTCGAAGCTCGTAATGCTGGAAGAAGCCGCCGCTATCGCCCAGGGGTTTGAGTCCTGCCCGCCGTAGCCGGCGTGCGATGTAGACCGCCGCGCTGTCGAACCCGGGGGAAGGAGTATTACGCCCGCGCAGCGCGTCCGACGCCAGGTATTCGAGATCCCGCGCGAGTTGGGCCGACTCAATCCGGTCCGCGGCCTGACGGACCGCAGGGGGAATGCCGGCTGGTTGTGGCACGGCACCGGTGGTGAGGAGGACCGTTGCGATCACGGCCGCGGCAAGGCCGGTCAGCGGAAACGGACGGGGCATTTGCATGGCCATAAGGTAGATTCTCTTGGGTCTCACGGCGAGCCGTCCTATGAAGTACGAGGCCATCGTGGAGCTGCTCGACTATGCGGGCGGCCACGACCAAATGGTCCGCATCACCACCACCGACGATTCCCAAGTGGTCGGGATTCCCACCAGCGTGGATACCGATCCCACCGCCCTCGAGGTTTATCTCCGTCCGGTCGGCGCCCCGGAGACCGAGGTCGCCGTCCGGCTCACCCACATCCGCACCGTAGAACTGGCCTGAAGGGCCACTGCGTTGTGAAACATTTTGAAACGTGATAACGTAGGATTCGAGCATGGATGCACCCGGTATCCTCCTGGCCGCTCCGAAATCCGAGCCGAACTGAGGCGATGGACGTGGAGGGGATTCTCGCGATCGTCTTCATCTTCGGGGGAGGCACCCTGTTCCTCCTGGCGGTGAGCCCGGTCGGGAAGGCCATTGCGGAACGGATCCGACATGGAGTTCAGCCCCGGGGCGCGGCGATGGGACCAGAGGTGCTGGATGAGCTGGAACAGCTTCGGCATGACGTGACCGACTTGCAGGAGCGGGTCGATTTCACGGAGCGGTTGCTGGCGCAGCATAAGGAACAGGAGGCGATCGGTCCTGGGGGAGAGCACTAGCGATGTCGCTCAAGGACCGGCTCGGGCTCGACGGATTCGATCTCGCGATTCACGCCGCAATCACGTCGGCGCTGCTGACGGTTGGGTTTTCGTTCGGCGGGGGAGACGAGTTCGTCGAGTACGCCTCGTTTCTGCTGACTGGATCGCTCATCGTGCTAGCGATCCGGCGCGCGCTCGCCCTTCGGCGGCTGCGACGCACCCGCCTGCCCGAGCTGGAGGCCGAGCGGCTGGCAATCCTGGAAAGCCGAGTCGAAGACCTCGAGGCTACCCAGTCTCGCATCGTCGAGCTGGAAGAACGACTCGACTTCACCGAGCGGATGCTGGCTCGGGAAAACGCCCCGCGGCTGCTCGACCAGAGCGGGAAAGGTACCTGATGGGCGAGGCCGGCTCTTTCGCGATGTTCATCGCCGTCGGAGCGGCGTGGGTCGCGCTGCTGGTTGGACCGATCGGCCAGGCCGTGGCGCGCCGCCTCACGAGCAAGAAGGGCTCGCTCGGCGTCTCGACCGGCGAAATGACTGCCGAACGGGTGGCTGAGATCGAGCAGCGGCTCGCGGACCTGGAGGTTGCGCAGGCGCGCATCTCCGAGTTGGAAGAGCGGCTCGATTTCGCCGAGCGGCTTCTCGCCCAACCCGCCGCCGAGCGGCGCGAGCCGGCCCAAGGAGGATCACGATGAGGAGCGACCGTTGGAGGCCTGCCTGGCCCTGGTTCTTGCTGGGCGGTCTCCTGCTGGCGGCGGGAAACGGCTATGCCTTTCTGGCTTCCCGACTCGGCATCGGGTTCGCGATTCCGGTCGGGATTGTGGGACTGGTTTCGGCGGCAGTCATCACCCTTGCGGTCACTCGGCGGCTGCGCCCGCCGGCTTCGTCCGGTCTCCCGGACGAGCTCGCCGGGCAGGTGCTGGGAGAGTTGGAGGAGATTCGAGGCCGGCTGCAGGAGCTCGAGGAGCGGATGGACTTTTCGGAGCGGCTCCTGGCCCAGCGGGTGGGGGAATCGAGCCCTGAACAGAGTAGATTGTAGGGAGGTTCCGTGGATCAGGAGACCAGACCAGCGATGCTGACGCGCGAGGATATCCAGTCGTTCATCGACCGGCTCGAAGGGGGAGCGGCCGAATCGAGCGAGATCGAGCCCGGGCTCTGGCGAGTCCGCTCCCAGACCGGCGCCGAGGTGGTGGTGCATTACGGGCCGCCGGTAGTCGTGCTGCGGATGCGGGTTATGGAGCCGCCCGCGGAAGACGGCAAGCGGAGCGGGCTGTTCCACAAGCTGCTGGAGCTGAACGCCCGTGACCTGGTGCACGGCTCCTATGGCCTGGAGGGCGATCACGTCGTGCTGACCGATGCGCTGGAGCTGGCCAACCTGGATTACTCGGAATTCGAGGCGAGCTTCGATTCGATGACGCTGGCGCTCGCTTCGCACCTGAGCGCGCTCGCCCCGTATCGGGAAAGGTAAGCGATGGGAATCTTCGAGCGGTTCTCGACCATGCTGCGGTCGAATATCAACGACCTCATCTCCCGGGCCGAAAACCCGGAGAAGATGTTGAACCAGCTCATCCTGGACATGAAGGCGCAGCTGGCGCGCGCCAAGCAGGAAGCGGCCGCGGCGATCGCCGACGAGAAGAAGCTCCAGGCCGACGCCGAGGGACTCAAGAAGCAGGCGGAGGACTGGGAGCGCCGGGCCATGCTCGCGGTGCAGGAGGGGCGCGACGACCTGGCCACCCAGGCGCTGGTCCGCTACAACGAGTCACTCCAGGGCGCTCAGCAGCTCCATGAGGCCTGGCTCAAGCACAAGGCCGATACCGAGAACCTCAAAGGCCAGCTCCGCCAGCTCAACGACAAGATCGAAGAGGCCAAGCGCAAGAAGAACATCCTGATCGCCCGGGCCAAACGGGCCGAAGCCCAGCAGCGGATCCAGGCGACCATGGCCGGCATGAACGACAAGAGCGCCTTCGAGTCGTTCGAGCGGATGACCGAGAAGATCGAGGCGATCGAGCGCAAGGCCCTGGCCGCGGCGGAGATTCAGGCCGAGTTCCAGTCCGACGATCTCATTGACCAGTTCAAGCGGCTGGAGTACAAGGGCACCGCGGACCAGCAGCTCCTTGAGCTCAAGGCCAAGATGGGCCTCTTGCCGGGAGGTAAGCAGGAGACTCGCGCGCTCGGCGCCGGTGGTACCGGCGACGTGCACGAAGCCGAGCTCTTGGAGAATCCTGACGGCGAGAGATAGGTCTGGACAGGGACTCGGGCAGGGCCCGCTCGGGCGCATCTAGCGCCGCACCGGGAAGGCCCAGAGAGCCACGAAGCTCAGCGGCGCCCATAGCGACCGAACGGGACCCCGGCCCTCGCGCCCTCTCACCTCTTACTTCCTCACCTCTCACCTCTTACTTCCTCACCTCTTACCTTTCGGCATGCCGAAGAAGCCCCGATTCCTAATTCTGGCTGACGGCGAGTTCTCTCCCGAAACCTCCAAAACCGCCAACTCCGTGATCCGTTACATGCCCAAGCAGGTCGTGGGCGTGGTCGATCGGAAGAACGCCGGCAAGACAGTGGAGGATGTGCTCGGCTACGGTGGGAAGATCCCGGTCTTCGGGAGCATGGAGGAGGGACTGCGGCACCAGCCCACCGCGGTGCTGATCGGCATCGCGCCCTCGGGCGGACGATTGCCTGACGAGTGGCGCAGCTGGCTGGCGGACGCGCTCGATGCAGGGTGCGATCTCTGGAGCGGGCTCCATACGTTTCTGTCGGATGATCCGCTGCTGCACGAGCGGGCCCGCGCCAACGGCCGGGAGATCCGGGACGTGCGCCGGCCGCCCGCGCATCTCCCGGTAGCGGCGGGTCTCGCTCGCCATCTCGAGCCGCTGATCGTGCTCAGCGTGGGAACCGACTGCAATGTGGGCAAGATGACGGCGCAGCTTCAGCTGGTCCGCGGACTCAACGAGCGGGGGCTGCGTACCCGATTCGTCGCCACCGGCCAAACCGGCATCTTCATCGAGGGGTGGGGGATCGTGGTGGACGCGGTGGTCGCCGACTTCATCGCGGGCGCCGCCGAGGAGCTGGTGCTCGAGGGAGCGAAGAACGCCGACGTCGTGCTGGTGGAAGGGCAGGGAAGCATGAATCATCCCGGCTACTCGGGGGTGACGCTCGGCTTGCTCCACGGGAGTTGCCCCGACGCGCTGCTTCTCTGCCACCAGGCGTCGCGGGAGTTCATCGGCGAGTATCGCGGCAGTCCCTGGCTCCGGATTCCGCCGCTCACCGAGTACATCAAGCTGTACGAGCTCATCGCCAGGGCGGTGCATCCCACCCGGGTAATCGGGATCTCGATGAACACCTACGATCTGACGGACCGCAAGGCGAAGGAAGTGTGTGAGGCTGCCACTCGAGAAACCGGATTGCCCTGTACTGATCCGGTACGGTTCGACCCGGAGCCCCTCATGGTGGCAGTCGAACAGGCCCACCGGAGGAAGCAAGGGGTCCGCATGGCTGGCTCGGCTGCGGTTTGAGGGGTCAGGCCGACCAGGGTTGGAACATTGCGGGTTAGGAAATCCGCTCGCCGGTCTCCGCGTGAAACCAGTGCAGGGACCCCGGCGCGAAGGTCCACCAGTGGCGATCACCAGCCGCGAGTCCGACCTGCGCGTCAGTCCGCAAGATCACCGTGATACTTCCCGCTTTCACGGTGATCAAGGATTCGTGGCCGAGCGGTTCGATCTGCTCAACTACGCCCGGGAATCCTGCCGGCTCGGCCCCGACCAGAATGGACTCCGGCCGTACCCCCAATACCAGGAGATGCCCAGGGGGAACCGAGGGGGGAAGCTCCTCTGCTGGGATCGGGAGGCGGGCGCTCGGGTCGGAAACCAGGAACCAGGCTCCCTGGTCCCGTTCCAGCCGGCCTGGAATCTGATTCATCGCTGGGCTGCCGAGGAATCCTGCCACGAAGAGATTGGCGGGGTGCTGGTAGACCTCGAGTGGCGTTCCGATCTGCTGTACCTTGCCATCGCGCATGAGGACAATACGATCACCCAGCGTCATCGCCTCCACTTGATCGTGGGTCACGTAGATCATCGTGGCGCCGAGCCGGCGTCGCAGGGCTGCCAGCTCGCGGCGCATTTGAACCCGCAGCTTGGCATCGAGGTTGGAGAGCGGCTCGTCGAACAGGAAGACTTTGGGTTCGCGCACGATAGCCCGGCCGAGCGCAACCCGCTGGCGCTGCCCACCCGACAGCTGGCGGGGCCTGCGCTGCAAGACCTCTTCCAGGCCGAGCAGCGCGGCTGCTTCCCGGACTCGCCGGTCGATCACCTCACGCGGCTCCTTTCGCAGTCGGAGCGCAAACGCGAGGTTCTCGTATACGGTCATGTGGGGATAGAGCGCATAGTTCTGGAACACCATCGCGATGTCCCGGTCGCGGGCGGGCACCTGGTTGACGATGCGACTCCCGATTCGGATGGTTCCCGCGGTCATGCTCTCGAGCCCGGCCACCATTCTGAGGGTGGTGCTCTTCCCGCATCCGGAGGGGCCCAGCAGGACAAGAAACTCACCGTCGGCAATCTCGAGGTCGATGCGATGCACGGCGACATGGGAGATACCGCCGTCCTCATAGACCTTGCGGACTCCCTCGAGCGTCACCGTGGCCATGGCAGCGTCCCTTGGGCGAGGTGATGAGTTACCGCTTTCCGACCGGCTTTCTCTGGGGCGCCGCCACCTCGGCTTACCAGATCGAAGGCTCTCCCCTCCTGGATGGATCCGGGGAGAACATCTGGCATCGGTTCTCTCATACCCCGGGACGAACCAGCAACGGCGACACGGGAGATGTGGCCTGCGACCACTACCGCCGCTGGCGCGACGACCTCGACCTCATGGGAGAGCTTGGTCTTTCTGCCTACCGTTTCAGCATTGCATGGTGCCGGGTGCTTCCCCGGGGCACCGGCCCAGTGAATCCCCCCGGCCTTGGGTTCTACGACCGGCTCGTGGACGGGCTTCTCGAGCGCAGGATCAGGCCGTGCGTAACGCTCTATCACTGGGACCTCCCCGCAGCGCTGGACGAGCGGGGCGGTTGGCTCAACCATGACAGCGCGTACTGGTTTGCCGATTACGCGCGGGTTGTCGTTGACAAGTTGGGCGATCGGGTTCCCCTCTGGGCGACGCTTAACGAACCGTGGGTAATTGCCGTTGCCGGTTACCTCACCGGAGCTCACCCGCCCGGACATGCCAGTGTTCCTGAAGCGGCACTCGCTGCACATAACCTTCTCCGCGCTCATGGCGCGGCGGTGCAGGTGGTCCGGGCTTCGGGCCGCGGGCAGCTGGGACTGGTCGTCAATCTCGAACCTAAGATCCCCGCCACTGATCGTCTTATCGACGCGGCTGCTGCCCGCCGCGCCGATGCCTTCATGAACCGGCATTTCCTCGACCCAGTATTCCTGGGACAGTACCCTCACGAGCTGCATCAGATCTACGGACCCGCGCTCCCCGAGCTCAAACCGGAGGATCTCGCCCTCATCCGACAGCCTCTCGATTGGCTGGGGATCAACTATTACACCCGGGCCGTAACCCGCGATGATCCTGCGGCGGAACCGGTTCGTGCGAGCATGGTGCCTCAGCCCGGACAGCGGTACACGGCCCTCGGCTGGGAGGTCCATCCTGCCGCCCTCACCGATGTGCTCCTTTGGGTGCGCGATCGCTACGGTGGATTGCCGCTCTACTTGACCGAGAACGGAGCAGCGTTCGACGACCCACCGGCCGTTCGGGATAAACTGGTGGACGATCCGCTGCGAGTGGAGTACTATCGCGATCACCTCCGCGCCGCACACGAGGCCATTCGGAAAGGGGCAAATCTCCGGGGGTATTTCGCGTGGTCGCTGCTGGACAACTTCGAATGGAGCCACGGCTACTCCAAGCGATTCGGGCTCTACCACGTAGACTTCGAGACGCTCGCCCGCACTCCCAAGGCGAGCGCTCGATTCTACGCCGATGTAATCGCCACTCACGGCGAGAGCCTGGGACGGTAGCTGGGACCCACGTCCGGGCCGATCCGCACTTCGATCCGCTGGGCGCCCACTCCTGCAAGCGGAATCCTGACCGCTCCGTCGTCGACGCGCCATCCGGCAGCGCCTTCAACGCTCGTGGCGTTATCGCGCTGGACTGCGATCTCGCACGGAGGGTTGCGGTCAGGGAGCCGAAAGCGGACGGTAAATCCGGGCCACGCTTTCGGGATGCCGGGTCGCACTACCAGGATTCCCCCGGCCTCGAGTCGGATCCCAAGCAGGGACTCGAACGCGACCCGGAACATCCAACCCGCCGAACCGGTGTACCAGGTCCAGCCCCCTCGTCCCAGGTGTGGCGCCATGCCGTAGACGTCGGCCGCGGCCACGTAAGGCTCGACCCGGTACTCGGCCATCGCAGTTGGGGAATCCCCGTGGCGAACCGGGTTGATCATCTCGAGTAGTACGCTGGCGCGTTCGCTTTTCCCCGCTTCGAACAGTGCTCGCACCACCCAGAGTGCCGCGTGGGTATACTGGCCACCATTCTCCCGCACCCCGGGCAGATAGCCCTTGATGTAGCCTGGGTCGCTGGTCGTATAGTCGAATGGTGGGTCGAGCAGCCGAATAATCCCTGCGGATTCGTCAACCAGATAGCGCTCCAACGCATCAAGCGCCTGCTCGACCCGCTCAGCCGGGGCGGCCCCGGAAAGCACGGCCCATGCCTGTGCCAGCGCGTCAATCCGAGCCTCGATACTCGTCGAAGAGCCGAGGGCCGTTCCGTCATCGTAATAGGCGCGGCGATACCAGGCGCCATCCCACCCTGTGTCGTTCACGGCCTTTTCGAGATCACGTCGCACGGCCCGATACCGGCTGGCCCGATCGGCATCTCCGCGCGCCTCACAGAGGGGGATCATGCGAGGCAGGATATCCAGCAGGAAGAGGCCGAGCCAGACGCTTTCGCCCTTTCCCAGCCGTCCAACCCGGTTCATCCCGTCATTCCAATCTCCTGTCCCCATCAAGGGAAGCCCGTGCCGTCCGCGGGCGGGAAGCGAGCGGTCAATGGCGCGGCAACAGTGGTCGTAGATATCGCCCGCCGTGCCGGAGTCCGCCGGCGCTCGCGGAGCTTCGGCTTCTCCCTCCTGGAGGGGAGGGCCGGCGAGGTAGCGCGCCGGCTCACCGAGCAGCGCGAGGTCGCCCGTGGTCTCGAGGTAGGACAGGGCGGCCCAGGGGAGCCAGAGGGAATCGTCCGAGCAGCGGGTCCGGATGCCCTTGCCGCGTGGGGGGTGCCACCAGTGGAGGACGTCGCCCTCGACGAATTGGTGTTCGGCATGGAGCAGGATTTGGCGGCGGGTTAGGTCAGGCCGGTGGTAGATCAGGGCAGCGGCATCCTGGAGCTGGTCCCGGAAGCCGAACGCTCCTCCGGATTGATAGAGCGCCGAGCGGGCCCAGAGCCGGCAGGCAAGGGTCTGATAGGGAAGCCAGCCGTTCACCATCACGTCGAGCGCGGGGGACGGCGTCTCCACCTGAACTGCTGCGAGCAGGTCGCGCCAAAAGCGGCGGACTTCGCCGAAGGCTACCTCGACCGCCTCGGGGGCTCGGAATCGCTCGATCAGAGCATCGGCCTCGTCCCGCCGGTCGGCCTCGCCGAGCAGAAAGATCCACTCCGCCGACGCGCCGCTGGCGAGCGTCCCCGCGAAGTGACACGCTGCGGCAGGATCCAGACCTGGTCCGAACCGCGACTCCAGCGGCCCCGGGGTGATCACCGCAGCGGGAACGGCAGGGCTGCCCCAACGGCCCAGGAACGCGAGTCGATCGCCCGTGGACTGGCATGGGAAGCTGGGGGGACCGTGGGCCGCGGCAAATGCCACGCGATGGG
>JBQTHV010000076.1:0-3598 GCA_052389555.1 Gemmatimonadales bacterium
TTCGGGCCGATCCGGAGACGATCGGTCGCCTGCTGGTGGGCGGTACCGAGGAGGGCCAGGTGCAGGTCCCGCTGGCCCAGGTGGCGGACATTCGCTTTGCGCCCGGTCCCGCGATGATCCGGAGCGAGAGCGGCTATCTCAACGACCTAGTCTCGATCGAGGTGCGGGGCCGGGACGTGGGCAGTTATGTCGCGGAGGCCAAGCGGGTCGTCGCGGAACGGGTTACGCTGCCCGCGGGTTATCGGCTCGAATGGAGCGGCCAGTACGAAGCGATGGAACGGGTCAAGGCGCGGCTCTGGGTGGTAGTGCCGCTCACCCTGGCGGTGATCGTGCTGTTGCTGTATCTCACCTTCGGGAGCGTGACCGAGATGGCGATGGTGATGTTGTCATTGCCGTTTGCGCTGATCGGCGGGGTGTGGGCACTGTGGCTGCTCGAGTTCAATCTCTCGATCGCGGTCGCCGTCGGATTCCTGGCGCTGGCGGGGGTCGCCGCAGAAACCGGCGTGGTAATGCTGCTCTATCTCAATCGGGCCTGGGAAGGCATAACCCGCGCCGGACGGCAGCCAACGGTCACCGATCTGATGGCCGCAGTCGAGTACGGAGCGGTGAATCGGCTGCGGCCCAAGCTGATGACGGTGCTCGCGATTATGCTCGGGCTCCTGCCCGCACTCTGGGGCCACGGCACCGGCTCGGAGGTGATGCAGCGGATCGCGGCGCCGATGATCGGGGGGATGATCACGTCGACCGTTCTGACGCTGATTGTGATTCCGGTACTGTACTTCCTCTGGCGCCGCCGCCGGGTTGTCCCGGACCGGGTCGCCGGAGCTGTGGGCGGCTAAGGAGGGACGCACCGAGTGGAGGAGATCGGGCCCATGAGGATGCCAGGGATGATCGCGCTTGCCCTCGCCTTCGCGCTGGCCTCGAGCAGTTGCGACCGGACGAGCCAGAGGGAAATGGGTGGCCTGGCCCCGGCGGACGCACTCCCACCTGCGGTCGCCGGGTACTCGGAGGGCCAGGAGATCAGCTTCCTGCATACCGAGGCTTCCGACTCGACGGTGGCGGGCATGCTGACGGAGATGAAGCACTCGCCGGTGCTGGTCGTGCCCCGGCTGGCGCAGGTGCCTCCGGAGATCCTGGGCAACGTGTTCGTCTTCAGGAACGGGGTGAAGCCGTCCGGGGCGCGGGGCCCATTCGGGTTTCAGCCCGACGTGTTCGATTGTCCCCCTTCGATGGCATGCTACACCTCACTTCGCGCCGTGAACCTGGTGACCTGGGAACGTGATGAGGCGCGGGTGCTCCGGTCCGCCGCCGACATCCGGCAGGCAGCCGGCCAGGGTCTGCTCCGAATCGAGCGCCCCGGGATCGTGGTCAACATGCCGTGGGTGCGATGGCCCGGCGGGAGCCGTTAGGGAGCGGTTCATGCACTCGTCCAGGGCCACCTTCTCAGTACCCGAGCTCCACTGCGAGGGGGTGCGAGCGGATCATCCGTGAGGGCCTGGAGGAAGCACCGGGCATAGAGCGAGTGGAGGTCAACTTCGCTGCCCGGACGGTGACGACTGAGCACGACCCCGCCAGGACCACGGTCCCGGCGATCGAGGACCGAATCCGGCAAGCCGGATTCCGCTGCGCCTGCGAGGACGAGCGCCCCGGGGCCGCGGCGACTCCAGCGCGCGAGGCAGCCGTAGGTGCGGAACCGGCGGCGGGACGGCCGAGCCGGTGGTACCTGCTGCTGGCGATCGGAGTGGTGATCCTGGCCGTGGCCGGATATGCGGGTTATGCACTCTATCCCCGGTTCGATCTTCCTGCGGTGCAAGGGGCCGGACTGTTCCTGCTGGCCGCGGGCGCCGGGATCGCTTCCTTCTTCTCGCCTTGCGCGTTTCCGCTTCTGGTGGCGCTGCTCGGGCGGGAGACCGGGGCCGCGCCCGGAGGCGGCCGGCGCGGTGCCCTGGCCAGAGGGCTCCGCTTCGCCACTGCGCTCTCGATCGGTGCCGCTCTGTTCCTGCTCCTCGCCGGCATTGGAATCGCTTTGGGTGGAGGGGCGCTGTTCGCGAAGGTGACATTCACCAGCCGGGCAGGTGTGCTGATCCGGGCGGTGGTGGGCGGGGTCCTGATCCTCCTGGGTCTGGTCCAGCTGGGGGTCCTTCCTAACCCGCTGCACGCGGTGGAGGCGGTGGCCTGGCCGATCCTCAGGCGGCAGGCCCGACTCCGTCAGCAGCACCCGGCCTTGGGATTTGGGCTATTCGGGTTCGGGTATCTGCTCGCGGGGTTCGGGTGAACCGGACCTAGTCTGGCCGGTCTGGCCGCCCATGCGTTCACGGTTGGCCAAACCGCCGCCGCCGTGAGTGCCTTCGGGGTCGCGGCACTGGTGATCGTGCTGCTCCTCTTTACCCTCTCGCTTGCCGTAGCGGGCGCCCAGGAGCGGCTGGTGGCCAGGTTGCGCTCGCGGGTCGCCCAGATGAAGCGCTGGGGCGGCGTTATCCTCGTCATCGTGGGGCTTTGGCTGATTGGGCTCACGGTGTTTGCCGACTTTTTCGCAGGGATCTTTCCGGTGTAGAGTAGAAACGCTCAACGCGAGGAGGAGAGCGATGATGATGCGGTTGGTGGCAATTCTGGTCGGGCTGGCGGTCCTGGCTGCCGGCGTAAAGGCCCGGCCCCGGCCAGGCCCTGTCCGACCGGGTGCAGGCGCAGGTTGAGCGGGTTAGGCGGCTCCTCGACATGCACGAGCGAACGATGCGGCGATAGGAGGATTCTGCGGCGCGAGAGGAGGCACGCTAGCGCCGGGATGACACTCGAGCCTCGATACCCGCGAAGAGCGCGTGGAACACCACCGCCATGCCAGCCGAAGGAAGCGCCCCCTGCAATACCACTCGCCAGTCATTCAGGGCGAGCCCGGTGAGGATGAGGGTGCCGTAGCCGCCGGCGCCGATCAGCGCGGCGAGCGCGGCGGTGCCCACGTTGATCACGGCCGCGACCCGGGTCCCCGCGATGATCGGGGGAGCCGCGAGCGGCAGCTCGACCTGCATCCGGCGCTCGCGGTCGGTCATGCCGAGGACCGACGCGACCTCGAGCAGGTTCCGGTCGATCTGGGTGAGGCCGGTCACCACCCCCTGCACGACCGGAAACAGGGCATACAGCGCCAGCGCCTACACCGCGGGCTGCCAGCCCACGCCGACCAGCGGAATGAAGAAGGACAGCAGGGCGATACCCGGAATGGTCTGGATCACGCCGGCGGTGGGAGCGAGGCGGAATTCAGGCAATCCGGGAGGTCCCCTTGACTCTCTACCAGAGTCTAGGGTTGATGTTTCCTCATGGCCGGAGGCTGGCGGGTGCCGCCGGCTGTCAACAAGGAGCTGTTTTTCAGGAGGTAGGCACGATGTTGCGCGTTAGGACTAAACTGATAGCGACTGGTGCGCTGCTAGCGATCACATCCACGGTTGGAGGACTGTACGCCCAGCAGCGCGAGAGTGGGCAGCAGCCCGCGGTGACTGCCGCCCAGCCGCAACGAATCCAGATGGTGGTACACGGGATGTCCTGCCCCTTCTGTGCCTATGGGTTGGAGAAGAAGCTGTGGAAGCTCGAGGGCCTGGACAGGTTGCAG
>JBQTHV010000077.1:0-3938 GCA_052389555.1 Gemmatimonadales bacterium
GGCGGCTGGTTCCTCGCGAGACGACTTAGGCTCTGGCCTAGAAGACCGCCACGTCGCCGGGGACTCGCGGCTTGAGTTCCCATTGCCCCGTTCCGGTTGGGACCAAAACCCCCCGGGCAGTCATCGATCGGCCGGGAACGAACACCGCCCGATTGAACCCCATAAACAGATCGAGAACTAAGGTGATTGGGCCGGAACCGTCGTCCCCGACCACCCGAAAGTCAGGAGCTATCGTCGCGGTATCGGTGATAATCGCTCCGGTGATCTGGACCAGCGCTGCATCCAGCGCTCCGTTCTGGGCCGAAGCTGCAACCGCTGTGGTCACGATGAGGGGAATCGGAGCGGGCCGAGTCGCCAGCCGTATGATGCTCGCCTGATCGAGCACCGGCTGGCCGGCGCGACTCGATACCGTCCCGATCACAGCCACACTGTCTCCAGGGTTATTGCCGGTGAGGCCTCCCTGCAGCGATACGCGAGTGAGACGGATCTGCCCGGAGGTATCCTGCACGTAGGAAGTCGTATCGCGGAAGGATTGGACTCCGGCGAGCACCAGACCTCGGATCAGGACCCGCCTTCCCGGCAGAGCCTGGCGGGACTCCCGGATGGATAGTTCAGGATAAGCCACCCGAACCGTCACGTTCAGAGGATTCTGGCTCGCCTGAACCCGGATCAGAGAGGGGGTAACGCCCGCAACCACTAAAGAGTCTCCTAGGCTGCTGGCCTCCGCGGTAATGGAGTACTCACCGACCGGGACATTCTCAAATGCTGTGGTCCCCTGGGGACCTGAGGTCTTGGTCTGGATCGCCTGACCACCGGAAACGGGGCGCAAGGAGACCCCTGCGGGGCCATATACCGTATCCGCAGCTCCGAAGGTACCGGAGCGATCGCGGTCCAGAAAAACCTGGACATTGATGTTCTGGGTGGCGGCGGGACCGAAGCCGAGCAGGGAGCCGGCATTGCTGCACGCTCCTCCGGCTGCCACCAGCGCAATCCCCATCAGGCATCGTTTCATCTCAATACTCCACGTGCAGCCCGAGCCGAACCATCCGCGGCTCCCCACCCCGCCGCAGCAAAGTCCCGAAGTTCGGGTTGGCGACATAGGGGATCGTGGTTGCGCCGGTCGAGGGATCGAAGGTCAGGGTACCAGTGCGATTGATCAGAAGCGCCGCCCGGTCCACCACGCCGGTGGTACTGGCGACGAGGTTGAACGCGTCGATTGTGAGTACGATGCGTTGGGCACCTCCTACCGGGAGGGGCACCCCCACGCGCAGATCGATCGAGCCCACCGAGTTCTCGCGACAGCTGTTGCGGGCCGCAAAGCCGCTGACCGAGGACCCGTCGCACGTAGCGATCACCCCGGGCCCGCTGGGATTGGCGACTGCATCGGCCGGAGCGGGATCGTTGCCGGTGCCCAGGTCTCCGTTCACGTCGACGCCAGTCCGGAAGCCTGGAGTGAACGGCAAGCCCGACCGCCAGCGGCCGCGGGCAGCGAGGGAAATCGGATGACGGCCCCCGCTTCGATACTCCATGGTAATCGCCGCGCGGTGGGGAATATCGAGGTCGGACCTTCCCACGTCCCAGTCGGCCCCATCGATTCCCGAGGGAAAGGGCGAGAGCTGATCGGCAGGATCAGCAGCCAGCAGGCCCACCAGGTTGTCCCGAGTTCGCGAAAAAGTGTATTCGGCTGCAAGCGAGAGCGCACCGACCGGCCGGGTCAGGGAAACGGTGGCCTCCCAGTAATCGGAATACCCGGTGGGACTCAACACGCTGACGAGGTCGAACTCGGAGAACCGCCGACTGGTGCCCGGAGTAACCGTAACCAGACCACCTTGCTGGACCAGGGTTCCCCAGACCGGCCGGCCGTCTTGCGCCTCGCCCGACGGAAAGGCTGCGAGGTTGGCGTCGGTCCGGCGCAGGAGATAGTCACTGTGGTGATAGGCCCCCGAAAGCCGAAGTCCCAACCCCTTCCCCAGGGATCCCAGAATCGCTGCATCTGCTTTCAGGGTCCGAGGAGCCCGGTAACGATTGCGGCCGCCGAACATGGTAAGCCGGGTGCTAAGCGTGGGAGGTTCGGTGGCGCTCGGCGCTGTGGGCCAGGAAAGGTTTCCCACCACGCGGCTCACTCTGATGTTGCTTCCCGAGTTCTGCACCGCCTCGGCAAAGGTCGCCAGATCAAGGGCGCCGGCATACAGGCCCACGCCGCCTTGCAATGTCCAGTTACTGGCACTGGGGGTAATGACAAAGCCCAATCGCGGCTGAAAACCGCGCCGGTCAACCGGGAAGGAATCATTCGAAATGCCGGCAACGGTCTGCCAATTCGCGTTCGCCGCAATCCGGTTACGAGGAAGGATCTGGGTCTCGTAGCGCAGGCCCAGCAAGAGATCGACCTGCGGCGAGACTCGCCAGTTGTCCTGTAGAAAGACTCCAACCACCGGGGCGCCGACCTTGGCTTCCGTTAAAGTCGAGCCGGTACGAAAGAAGGTTCCGACGCCCGCGTTGAACCGATCGAGGTCGCCGAACCCGAACACCCCGGCGTTCCCGTAATGGTATTGCTGCCGGTAGTTGAGGTAATCCAGGCTCACCCCGCCTTTGATGGCGTGATTCCCCGACAGATAGTGCAGCGCGTCGGAAACGCTGAACAACTGGGTCTCGAACAGGCCGGGCAGCGACGGATTACCGCCGAACCGGATCCCTTCGGCGGCAAGCCGGGTCGCTGGGAGGGTTGCGGCCTTCCAATCTCGACGGGATAAGGTCACCCCCGCCCGAAACTCATTGGGATACGCCCCCATCGTGGTGAAGGAAACGGCCGCCGAGAGGTCACGTCCGGAAAGGGAACCGCCGGCATCGTTGCCCGCGTCGGATCCGAGGATGGGGCTGGTTTCCTTGAACGCAGCGCCACCGGCCCGGACCATCAGACTGGACCTCGAAGAAACCCGCCAGTCGAGGCGTCCTAACCCGCTCCCGCCCTTCCAGGTGCGGACCGCGGGAGCGACGAAGGGCCCCACCTCGGTGGAGTACCGCTCCTGGGCGATGGTCTGCACCGCCTCCCGGGCCGAGATCGGGACTCCCTGGAAGGTGGCCTCGTCCTGCTGCCACGGATAGGCCGAAGGCAGCTCCACCGACTGGTAATTCCCGCTCACGAAGAAATGGGCCGTGTCCGGCTTGATCGGCCCCCTCACCGAGGCACCGGCCCAGAACGAAGTCCCACTGCTGTCGGCCGGATTCAAGGCGGAATTCCCGCCCAGTTTGGAGCTGCTCACCTGGACATAGGGGGCGAACTCGAACCGGTTGGTACCGGAGCGGGTTATGAGCGAAACCACCGAACCGGGATTGCCGCGCCATTCGCCGTCGACCGGGCCGCCCGACACCTGCGCTTGAGTGACCCCGGGTCGAGGAAATCCGGCGGCGATGGCCGGATCGGCGGGAACTCCCGGATGGCGCAACAGCGTTTCGGGAGCCCCGTCGACGTAGAGTCGAGCGAAGGAACCGGGAAGGCCCGAGGCCATCTGGGCAAAGCCGAACCGACCGTCGGTCGGGGCAGCGACCTCGCTCAGACCTCGCGAGAGATCGGTCGCATCAGTCCGGTAATCCAGGGTCCGAAGCTCCCGCTCCAGGACGACCCGCCCGATAGGGCCGGCGCTAGTTCCGGACTGAACGATCTCGGTGACCGAAGTGATGGGCGGAGGCCGGCGCTGGAGATCGACCGCAAGCGAGGTGGTTCTTCCGGCAGCGACTACGACACCCCGCAGACGGACCGGCTGGAACCCCGCGATCTCGATGAGGATGTTGTAGGTGCCGGGCAGCATCATTCGCACGGCGAAGTCACCGTTGTCGCCGCTCTCGATCTCCCGGACCGTTCCTCCACCCTGGTCTTCAATGGTTACCGCAGCGCCGGAGAGCAGCTCGCCATCGGAGGCGCGTACTGTCCCCTGGAGACT
>JBQTHV010000078.1:0-4155 GCA_052389555.1 Gemmatimonadales bacterium
GAAGTCTTCGCCGTGGCCGACCGGGTTACGGTATTGCGCCAGGGCACGGTCACGCTGCGTGGGGCGGTGCGCGATCAGACCGAAGCGGCACTCGCGGAAGCCATGATCGGCACCGCCCTGCATGACGCGTCCGCCGAGCCGAGGACCGAGCGCGGCGTGCCGAGGGCCGAGCCGCGTATCGCGCGGGTCTCGATTGGCTCCGTCACCATTGGTGCCGGCGAGCTCGTCGGGATCGCCGCCATCGAAGGGCAGGGCCAGCGACAGATCCTGCGGCACATTGCGACGGTTGCCGAGCCATCCGGGTCCGAGCGCGTCAAGGGGAGTGAGGTGCCGGTCTCCGTATCAGGCCGAGTGGCATTCATCCCGGAGGATCGGGCCACGGACGGACTGATTCCCCAGATGTCCATCGCGGAGAACCTGATCCTGGCAAGGGAGAACGATCCGCGCTGGACTCGGGGCGGATGGATGCGATGGAGCGCGGTGCGCGAGCACGCCGGCAGACTGATGGGGCTCTTTCAAATTCGAGCGCCGAGCCCGAATACGCCGGCCGGCCATCTGTCAGGCGGCAATCAACAGAAACTCATTCTGGGCCGGGCGCTGGAGGGCGCCCCCCAGATCCTGGTGGCGGAGAGTCCCACTCGCGGACTGGACATTCGAGCGACGGTCGATGTGCAGGATCGGTTGCGGCAGGCCGCCCGAGAGGGAGTGGCCGTGCTGATGTACTCGACCGATCTCGACGAGGTGCTGTCGCTGGCGGATCGGGTCCTGGTGGTGCGGGAGGGGAGGGTGACCGAAGCCCCACCGGGCGCGGATCGCCACGAGGTCGGCTGGATGATGCTGGGTGTAGAAGTGATCATTGAAATGTGAAAAAGTGAGAGGTGAGAGGTGAGAGGTGAGAGGTAAGAGGTTCGGTCCCTCTCACCTCTCACCTCCCACCTCCTATATATAGGTATATTGTCCGCGGCCCTGGGGGCCGCCTTCACACCTTTCCGAATCCACCCGTATGCCGCCGAGAATCTCCGTCCTCTCGATGCTGGTCTGTGGCTTGACCGTCGGCCTGAAGAGTTCTCTGTTGCCGGCACAGCAGCCCGCCCGGCGACCCCCTATCCGTCCCGAAGCGACGCCGGCCGGACCGGCAGTCAGCGCCGCCCTCCTTAAGTCGTTCAAAGCGCGGAGCATCGGACCTGCGATCATGGGCGGACGGGTCGCGAGCATCGCACTCGACCCCTCCGATCCTTGGACCTTTTACGTCGGGCTCGGCACCGGCGGGGTGATGAAGACCACCGATATGGGTGCCACGTTTTCTCCCGTCTTCGACCAGCAGGCGGTGGCCTCGGTCGGTGCGGTGACCGTGCATCCTGCCAACGCCAAGCTGGTGTGGGTCGGTACCGGCGAGGCCAACGACCGGAACTCGTCGAGCTGGGGCAACGGCGTCTATCGCTCGAGCGACGGCGGCGGCACCTGGAAGCACCTGGGCCTCAAGGCCAGCCGGACCATCGCGCGGATCGCGGTGCACCCGACCGACACCAACATTGCCTATGTCGCCGCCATGGGGGACCTCTGGGTACCCAGCACCCAACGCGGCCTCTACAAGACCACCGACGGCGGCGCCACCTGGCAGCGGGTGCTTGAGGCGCCCGCGCCGCATCACGACCGGGTCGGGGCTGGCGACGCCGTGATCGATCCTGCCAACCCTAACACGGTTTATGCCGCCCTCTACGCCCGCCAGCGCAAGCCCTGGGCATTCACCTCCGGGCCGGACCTGACCGATGGGAAGGACCTGGGGGGCATCTTCAAGAGCACCGACGGCGGGGCAACCTGGAGGAAGCTGACCGACGGCCTGCCGGGACAGACCGGCCGCATCGGGTTGGCCATCTACGCGAAGAATCCCTCGATTCTCTATGCCGTGGTGCAGAGCAGCGAAGGCGGCACCAGCAGTATCGACGATCCGTACAGCAAGGCCGGGGGCGTCTTTCGCTCCGAGGACGGCGGCGAACACTGGACCCGCCAGAGCCGGCTCAACCCGCGGCCCTTCTACTTCAGCCAGATCCGGGTCGATCCCACCGACGAACAGCGGGTCTATCTGCTGGGGTACCTGCTCCACGTTTCGGAAGACGGCGGGAAGAGCTGGCGGGAGGACCGCTTCAAGAACGTGCATGTCGATAATCACGATCTCGCGATCGACCCGCGCGACTCCCGGCACCTGGTGGTCGGGAACGACGGCGGTGTGTATCAGAGCTTCAACCGGGGCGAGGGATGGAGCTTCCTCAACCGGTTTGCCGCTGGACAGTTCTACCGCATTCAGGCCGACCAGAGTCAGCCCTATCGCGTCTGCGGCGGGCTCCAGGACAACCTCAACTGGGTCGGACCGAGCCAGACTCGCACCAAGGACGGCATCCTCAACTCCGATTGGATCAACATCGGTGGGGGAGACGGCTTCTGGTGCGTCTTCGATCCCGACGATCGCGACCTGGTGTATGCGGAATCACAGACCGGATACGTGCACAGCTTCAACCTGCGGACCGGTGAGTACCGGATGCTCCAGCCTGCCCCGACGGAGGGGCAGGCGAGCCATCGGTTCAACTGGAACTCGCCGCTCATCGGCAGCGCCCACCGAAAAGGCGTGATGTATCTCGGCGGCAATTACGTGTTCAAGCTGTGGGACCAGGGCCGGCGGTGGCAGCGGATCTCACCGGATCTGACCACGCGTGACCTAACCCGCATGGTGGCGACCGGGAGCGGGGCGGAGAACTATGGCGTGGTCTATGCGCTGGCCGAGTCTCCTCGCGTCGCGGGGATGCTCTGGGCCGGGACCGACGATGGCAAGCTCTGGGTGACCCGCGACGAAGGCGCTAACTGGACCGATCTCACCCCCAACCTGCCCGCCGAGGTCAAGGGCGAGTGGCTCACTCGGGTCGAGCCCAGTGCGCACGATTCGGCCATCGCGTATCTCGCGGTCGATGCCCACCGAAGCGGCAAGCTCGCCCCCTATGTCTTTCGCACCGCCGACGGCGGGCGTACCTGGCGCAGCATCGCGGGCGACCTGCCAGCCGAGGGACCGGTGAAAGTGATTCGCGAAGATCCCACGAATCCGGATCTCCTGTTTGCGGGTACCGAATTTGGGTTGTTCATGAGCCTGGACCGCGGCGCGCATTGGCACCAATTCGGCGGGCTCCCCACCGTTGCGGTGGATGACATTCTGATCCACCCGCGCGACCGGGATCTGATCGTTGCGACGCACGGCCGGTCGCTCTTCATCGTGAATGACATCACCCCGCTCGAGCATTTCACCCGCGGCATAGCCGATTCGGCCGCCCACCTGTTTGCGCCGCGCGAAGCCATCGGTTACTACCCGTTGCCTGGCTGGAACGACTCGGAGGGCAACGCCGTCTTCCGAGGTGAGAATCCGCCACTTGGCGCGACGTTCACCTTTTGGATTCGTGAATTCACCGGCGATGGCGTGAGCCTGGCCATCAGCGACTCGAGCGGGCGGCCCGTGGCCAACCTCTCCGCGCCGGGAACCCCGGGATTCAGCCGGGTCGTCTGGAACCTCCAGCCGACCGCGGATGTGCTCTACAGCTACGGCGGAGAAGGAAGCAAACTGGTGCGCTCAGGCGAATACACCGTCAAGTTCACCTTCGGGAAGGTTTCCGAGACTGTCAAGCTCAAGGTCAGCGTGTTAGAGGGCATCGAGACGCGCTGATGCACTTCGACGCCGGGTTATCGGCTTCGACCGGTTTCATCCGCCTCACACCTTCGGCTCCTGGCGCGGTCGGAGGATCGGTCCCCTGCCGAAGCACACCGTCGCTCGAGTCATTTCCCCTTGCCTCCGCCTCCGCACACGTTCAGGCTGACTTTCATCAGCTCGCCCCGCATCTTCCCGCCGAAGTAAGCATCCAGGGCCGCATTGATGGCCTCCCGGGCAGCATCCTTCACCAGTTTGTCGATGTCGTTCTGGACCCCGGTGATGTTCAGATCTCCGACCGAGATAGAGAGCTCGTCGGTTTGCTGGTTCCAGCTTACCCTGCAGAGGTTGTTCTGAAAGGAGACCATTGGCCGGGCCTTATACACGAGCTTCACGTCGGTGAGCCGCACCCCGACTCCGGTGCTCACCCAGACGCAGGGGCCTAGCATGAACTTGGCGGTCAGGCCGTC
>JBQTHV010000079.1:0-4612 GCA_052389555.1 Gemmatimonadales bacterium
CCGAACTGCACCTGCTGCGCGGCCCGCTCGGCCTGTCCGCCGGGCCCCAGGAGCGGCGTGTAGCTCTCCGGGACCTGCGGGGTTTCCTGGATCTTGAGGTAGCCCTCTTCGGCAAGCCGCTGAATGATCTGGTCGATCAGCTCGGCCAGCTCGCGCTGGATCTGCTGGTCGCGCTCGGGATCGCCGGTCGAATCGCCCCGCAGGAACTTGAGCATGTCCGGGGTGAGCTGGCCCGAGTTCATCAGGGCCTTGAGGATCGCTTCGCGCAAGGCATCGAGGGATCGGTCGCCCGGCTGCTCGCCGGGCTCAGCCCAGTAGGGCCAATCGTGGGGCGACCCGGCGAAGCCCGATTGCAGCAGGAAATCGCCGAGCTGATCGAGCAGGGCCTGCAGGTTGATCGCGTCGGCCAGGCCGGGGACGAGCTTGCTGTACGTCGTGAAACGCATACCACACGAAACAGCGTCAACGGTCAACAGTCAACAGTCAACGGTCAACGGGAACTGCGTCCCTGGCGATATCCTCTTGACCGAGCGGCTCCAGTCTACTGTTCACCGTCGACCGTTCAGGGTCGCTGCTCGAAGTCAGGGTTTCTGAGCCGGAAGCCCGCCGCTTTTCTCGCCCCCAGCATCCGCTCCTTTACTGAGTCGGGCACCGCCTGCACCTGGGGCTTTCCGGCCAGCATGTCGGTAGATGAGACCTCGGGACCAAAGGGCTCGAGGGAAAAATTGTCCACCCACGCATTCCCCTGGCCGGTCAGCAACACGCCCAGGACGATTGCCCCGGTGGTGGCCGGCACGTCGAGTATGACCTCATAGCGAGTCCACGGCGTCCGCGTCGTGATCGGGCGGGTGCTCATGTTGTCGAAGGCGAGAATCTCACCGGGCGTTTCGCTGTCCATCCGCATCCAAAGGCCGGCCCATCCGGACGACAGATCACTTTGAACCCATGCGGTGAGGCGGACCCGGTGGCCCCGGAAGGAATCGGGCCGGATCGTTTGTAGTAGCACGCGAAGGTCCTCTGCCGATAGGCCGCTCAAACGGGCGCTGGCATGTCCACCGTGAGCGACGGCGGTATCCAAAGCGATCTGGCTGCTCTGACTGTCCGGCCTCGCGCTCCACTCGGGAATCTGCGACTGCACCGCGGCCGGCAAGACCGAAAGGGACATGAGAATCGAGATCCGGTGACTCGGCATGAGAGCCTCGCTCGTGGCGGCGCGCTGACGCAGCGCGGATCACCCTGAGGACGCGGGCTGCACGCGGCCGGTGCACATGACTCGCAATTGGGTTTGAGGGAGCTGCGGTTTACCGCGAGCGCGGGCTCGGGGGTACGGTGAAGCGGGTTATGTCGAGACCTACGCGGCGGACCAGGGCGGCGAAGCGCGGGCTTTGCCGCAAGGGGTCGTATAGCGGATCCAGCAAGGAAAGCCAGCTTGGCCAGTGCTCGTGAGCATCGGTTGCCTCTTCCAGGGCATCGAGGGCCCGCGCTGTGTCGCCGAGTCCAAGCAAGGCCCAGGCGATCGTCGTCCCGCCCATCCAGGGACGGGGGCGGCGGGCTTCGACCTCACGTACGATCTGGCGAGCCGTCTCAGAGTTCCCGGCTCGGGCGTGGACGTACGCGCGGATGCCGGTCCATGGTAGAACGGTTGGGAGGCGATCTGCCGTTGCCAAGGCGGCCTGGGTGTCGCCTGAGGCGAGAAAGATTCGTGACGCCATCTGGTTGGCTGGTGCCGTCGTCGAGTCGAGCGCGATCGCCCGCCGTGCGGCAGCGAGCGCCGCATTCATTTGTCCGAAATACATGGCGGTGATGGCAACCCAACTCGCAGCGACCGGCGAGAAGGGGTCGAGGGATTCAGCCCGCTCGAATTCTTTGGCTCCCGCAGCAAGTCGTGCGGTATTGAGCAGCATCCGGCCGTACTGGACGTGCGCGGCGGCATCGCCTGGATCGAGCGCAATCGCACGCCGGTGCTCCGCTTCCGATTCCGCCCATTGATTGACGTGCATGTAGGCCAGTGCGATTGAGGTGTGGGCCTCAGCTAGGGTGCTGTCGAGCATGAGGGCTCGGCGCGCCGCGGTGAGGGCGGATTCTCGGACGCTGTCCGCCGGAACCCCGCCGAAGTATGGCAGCAATTCGAGCCCGGCGCTGAGGCCGGCATGGGCGCGCGGATAGTTGCCGTCCAGCGCGATCGCGCGCCGGAAGTTCTCGATCGCCGCCGGAACGTTGCGGCGGTGCAGGTCGAACTGGCCGCGAAGGTAGAGGTCGTAGGCCTCCAAGTTCGAGGTCCCTCGCTCCGGACTACCCCGAGCGGCTGAGACCGCTCCGGTCCCGCTGGTTGGCCCGAGCTGGAGCTGGAGCGCGGCAACAATCGACCGGGCCACTTCGTCCTGCACCGCGAAGACGTCGTTCACTTCGCGTTCGTACTGCTCGCTCCAGACAATGGACCCGTCGCTTACGCGGACGAGCCGTGCGGTGAGCCGGAGCTGGGCCCCGGACCGCCGCACCGATCCGGCGAGCAGCGCGTCCACGCCGAGGGTCCGACCGACCTCGTTTTCGTCAATGGGCCGTCCCCCGGTCCGGAAGGTGGAATTGCGCGCGACGACTCGGAGTCCGGGCACTTTGGAGAGCGCGGTGGCGAGTTCCTCGCCGACGCCGTCGGCGAAGTACGCATCGGCGGTATCGCCGCCCACGTTGGTGAAAGGCATCACCGCGATCGACCGAAGCGCAGCAGGTTCCGGGGCAGTCGCGGCGCCATTTCCCCGCCCCTGTTGGACCAGGATCCAGGCTCCTCCCAGCACCACGAGAGCCCCCAGAACAAAAGCCGCGGCGCGGGTGGCGCTCCGCTCGGGCGGCGCGGGGCGGGCAACCGCGGCCTGATCCTCGGAAGGAGTGCTTATGTTGGCGAGCACTCGCAAGAGATCACCCGCGGAAGCCGGCCTTCTTTCCGGGTCCTTCTCGAGGCATTGCCGGACCAGCTCGGCCAGCGGAGCAGGACAGTCAGGACGTTGCACCAGGATGTCCGGCGGCGTTTCCGATAGGTGTGCCGCCAGCAGGCGGTGGATCGGCAGGTGGTGGAATGGTGGCTGCCCGGTCAGCAACTCGTAGGCGAGACAGCCGAACGAGTAGAAGTCGGCGCGCGGGTCAGTCGCGGGGTCGCCGGTGACCTGTTCGGGCGCCATATAGGCTGGCGTCCCGATACTGGTTCCGGCGCTGGTGAGGGTAGCATCGCCCGCCATGCTCCGCGCGGCGCTGATCGCCTTTGCGATGCCGAAATCAGTCACCACCGCTGCACCGCCCGTCAGCAGCACGTTTTCGGGTTTGATGTCGCGGTGCACGATGCCGCGCTCATGCGCATAGGCGAGGGCTCGGGCGATATCGCGGAGCAGGCTCACGGTCTCCGCGATGGGGAGCGGGCCTTCGCGGGCGAGCCGTGTCCGCAGCGACTCTCCCTCGACGAAGGGCATGGTGTAGTAGGGAAGTCCGCCGGCCTCACCGGCGGCCAGCACGGGAACGATGGTCGGATTGAGCAACCGAGCCGCGACCATGATCTCCCGTTCGAACCGATCGGCAGAGACGCCTGCGGCGAGCTCCGGCGTAAGAACCTTGACGACGACTTTCCGGCGAAGCCGGGTTTCCTCGGCGAGAAAGACCCGAGACATGCCGCCCCCACCGAGCTCCCGTTCGATGGTGTATGCCGAGCCTAAGGCGGCCTGCAACTCCTTGGCGAGGGTTGCCATAGCGTTACCGAAGAAGATACTCGGCATTCCGCGACGGTCGAACTCTCGCTGGGGTGAGGCGTTAGGTTTTGGCATGCCCTCCCCCGGCGCCGCCCCCCCCTTCGGCGCCCTCCGGCATCGGAACTTCCGGCTCTTCATCGGTGGCCAGTTCATCTCGCTGGTCGGGAGCTGGATGCAGACCGTCGCGTTGGGGTGGCTGGCGCTCACGCTCTCCAACTCGCCGCTTCAGGTCGGGTTGGTCACCACTTTCGGCGCCCTGCCGGTCCTGCTCTTCACGCTGTACGGCGGGGTGGTGGCCGACCGGGTAGATCGCCGGCGGGCCCTGCTGGTGCTCCAGACGCTCCTGCTCGTCGAGGCGCTCGCGCTGGGTCTCCTGGTCGCGCTGGACTCCATCACGATGCCGCTGGTCTATGGGCTTGCCGCGGTCGGCGGCCTGGTTAGCGCGTTCGAGATCCCGATCCGGCAGTCGTGGCAAGTCGACCTCGTGGGCAAAGCGGACCTGATGAACGCGATCGCCCTCAACTCCAGCGCCTTCAATCTCTCGCGCGTGGTGGGTCCGGCGATCGCGGGAGCGCTGATCGCGACGTTCGGTTCGGCGGTCTGCTTCTTTCTCAATGCGGTGAGCTTCCTGGCCGTCCTGATCGGACTCGTTCTGATCCGTCCCGACGCGGCATTCGCCGGCCAGACGGCGGGGCGGCGAGCCGGACTCCGCGATGGCGTGGCCCACGTATTCGGGAATCCCTGGCCCAAGGCGCTGGTGATTCTCACCGCGGTGTTCAGCATCTTTGGCGCATCGTTCACCGCGATTCTGCCGGTTTACGCCCGCGACGTGCTGAACGCGGGGCCGAGCGGGTACGGCGCACTCATGTCAGCGGTGGGAA